>ONRS01000006.1 GCA_900320255.1 uncultured Prevotellaceae bacterium | reverse complement strand
TCCGATGCCATATAATCTTCCGTGTACATCCGTGTTCATCCGATGCCATATAATCTTCCGTGTACATCCGTGTTCATCCGATGCCATTTATTCTTCCGTGTACATCCGTGTTCATCCGATGCCATTTATTCTTCCGTGTACATCCGATGCCCGGAACTATCTCGTGGTACCCCGCACAATCAGACGGGTGCGGACGATGCGGCGCTCCATCTTATCACGCGGAATAGTACCTTCCACCTGACTAATCAGAATATCAGCAGCCTCCTCGCCCACCTTGATGCCACGTTGCTCAACGGTGGTCAGCATAGGGTCACACGCTACAGCACGCTGTCCGTTGGTGAAGCCACAGATGCTCACGTCGTCAGGCACCCGAAGCCCCATGCGCTTGGCGGTGTAGAGGATGCCGATGGCCGTATCGTCGTTGACGGCAAAGAAACCGTCAGGGCGGTTCTCCATCTTCAGTATGCCGGGTGTAATAGCCTCAGCGTCAGCACGGTTGTCACAGATACGCCACAGACTCTCATCTGGCTGAAGGCCATGCTTAAGCAGCGCGTCCTTATAGCCATTAAAGCGGTTCTTCGAAATCTCCATCGTCATGGAAGAGCCATAGAAAGCAATGCGCCGACAACCCGTCTCCACCAAATGGGTGACCGCATTGTAGGCACCCATATAGTCATCAACCACTACCCTACTGGCATTCACACCCGTGCAGATACGGTCGTAGAACACCAAAGGAACACCCGCATCAATAAGGCGCTGGAAGTGGTCATACTGATGGGTGTCCTTGGCCTGTGAGACAATGATGCCGCAAACCTTGTTCTCATAGAAGGACTGGCAGATCTTCACCTCACGCTCATACTGCTCGTTGCTCTGGGCCACCATGATGCGATAGCCCCTGGCCGATGCCTCCTCCTCAATGCCAGTCAGGATGCTGGAGAAATAGAAATGGGTGAACTCAGGGATAATAACTCCAATAACCTTCATGGCCTTCACCTTACTGTGACGCAGCGACTCGGCTATTAAGTTCGGAGCAAAGTTATGTTCACGGGCATACTTCTGGATGGCAGCACGGCGTTCTGCGCTGATACGCGGCGAGTCTTTCAGGGCACGCGACACCGTAGCGACGGAGGTACCAAACTCCCGCGCAATATCTTTCATTGTCAACGGCGCTTTTTCTTCCATGCAAGATGAGGTTTTTAGTTTTCGTGATGCAAAGATATTGATTTACTCCGAATGCTTTACACGTACCTTATTATTATTAAATGTTTTGTTAATGCAAACGTTTGCATTTGCAAATATCATCTTTTAACCCTTAAAAAAGTACAACGAAAGCAAAACAAACCTATCTTTGCACTTGATTTAAGTCAATTACAAGTTATAACTACAAACAATTTTATAAAATATCACTAACTTAAAAAACAAATGATGAAGCAGGTAAACATTAGAATTCCGCTTAGAATGCTCGTCCTCTTATTAGGACTCTTTCTATCGGTAGGAGCCTTTGCACAGCAGATTACTGTCAAAGGTTATGTTCAGGATGCTGAAAACGAACCGATCATCGGTGCGACAGTCCGTGTGGTAGGCACACAGACAGCCGTCATCACCGACATTGACGGTAACTTCACCTTGCAGTGTAATCAAGGTGCCAGCATCCAGGTTTCTTACATCGGCTACGAGACTGCAACGATTACAGCAGCCCCCGAGGTTACAGTAATACTGCAGGACGAGGCCAACACGCTGAACGAAGTCGTGGTCATCGGTTATGGTGTTGCCAGAAAGACCGACCTGACCGGTTCGGTGACTGCCATCAAGCCTGACGAGAAGAACCATGGTCTGCAGGTCAGCGCCCAGGACATGATTCAGGGTAAGATAGCCGGTGTCAACGTGACCAACGGCGGTGGTACCCCTGGTGGCGGTGCTACTATCCGTATTCGTGGCGGCTCGTCGCTGAATGCATCTAACGACCCGCTGATTGTGATTGACGGTATGGCTATGGACAACCAGGGCATCAAGGGCGCACCTAACGCACTGGCCATGGTCAACCCGCAGGACATTGAGTCGTTCACCGTACTGAAAGACGCTTCTGCCACGGCCATCTACGGTAGCCGTGGTTCGAACGGTGTCATCATCATCACCACCAAGAAGGGACGCAAGAACCAGAAGCCTCAGATAAGCTACAACGGTAACGTCTCTATCTCCATGAGGCAGAAGTCGCTCGACCTGCTCGATGCCAACCAGTATCGTAAGTTCGTCAACGACTACTATGGCGAAGGCTCTGCCGCGGCTGCTCTTCTTGGCAATGCCAACACCGACTGGCAGAAGGAAATCTACCGCACAGCCGTTTCTACCGACCATAATGTGACGGTAGCGGGCGGTTTAGGCAACATGCCTTATCGTGCCAGCGTGGGCTTCACTCAGCAGGCCGGTATCCTGAAGACTTCTAACTATCAGCGTTTCACGGCTAACGTCAGCGTAAACCCGTCGTTCTTTGAGGATCACCTGAAGTTGAACATCAACGGAAAGTTCATGTATGCCCACACCAACTATGCTAACGGCGACGCCATTGGCAACGCTACCCGCATTGATCCGACGCAGGCCGTTCGCTCGAGTGACGAGGCATTCAAGAGCTACAATGGCTACTGGCAGTGGACGACGAAGGACGACGTCGAGGGTACGGTGTTCAACGACAAGGCCGTGGCCAACCCCGTCTCTAACCTCTATGAGAAGGACGACCGCGCCAACTCTTTCGACTACATGGCCAACATCGAGGCTGACTACCAGATTCATGGATTCGAGGACCTGCGCCTGCACGTCAACCTGAGCGGCGACTGGGCTAACGGTAAGCAGAATACCGACATGGCAGAGTGGGGACCCTCAACCTACCGTTTCGGTAACACCGGTTTCACCAAGGAGAACAAGTACAACCTCGTGGGTTCTGCTTATGCTCAGTACTACAAGGACTTCACCGAGGAGCACCACTTTGACATCATGGCCGGTTACGAAATGTCGAAGACCAAGTACTGGGGCAACAGCCTCTACACAGACACCTACTCACTGCGCGACAAGACGCCTGAGCAGATTGCTGCCATGACGTCAACCGACTACCATAACTACAGCGAGGGCATCTGGAAGGGTGAGAGCAAGCTGCAGTCCTACTACGGACGTCTGAACTACTCGGCCTTCAACATGCTGATGCTGACCGCTACCATGCGTATCGACGGTTCTTCACGCTTCCATAAGGACGTGCGCTGGGGTTACTTCCCCTCGGTTGCCCTTGGCTTCAAAGTCAGCGAGCTGATCAAGGCTGACTGGTTAGACGAACTCAAGCTCCGTCTCGGCTGGGGTAAGACCGGCCAGCAGGACGGTATTGGCAATTACGTTTACTTTGCCTCTTACAATGTTAACGAGACCAACGTCAACGGTCGTTATCCCATCAACGAGGTCAACCCCACCGGACTGCTCTACCGTCCAGACGCTTACAACAAGAGCCTGAAGTGGGAGACCACCACGACGACCAACGTCGGTCTTGACTGGAGCACGTTCAACGGTCGCTTCACGGCATCTTTGGACTACTACTACCGCAAGACCACCGACCTGATTAACACGGCTTCAGTGCCCGTAGGCTCTAACTTCCGTAACCAGGTGATGTCGAACATCGGTTCGCTGAAGAACAGCGGTTTCGAGGCTGCCGTCACCGTTCGTCCTATCGTCTCTGGCGACTGGAGCTGGGAGATTACCGGTAACTTCACCTACAACAAGAACGAGATTACCGAGCTGACCGGTGAGTCTTCAATTGTCATGACGGGTGGCATATCTTCCGGTACGGGTAACCAGTGTCAGGCTCACAGCGTGGGCTATCCTTCCCACTCGTTCTACGTTTATCAGCAGGTGTATGACAAGGCAGGCAAGCCTATTCAGGGCGTCTTCGTCGATCGTAATGGCGACGGCACCATCAGCGATGCCGACCGTTACTTCTACAAGAGCCCCGCAGCTCCCTATCTGGCTGGTCTGAGTTCACGTCTGCAGTATAAGGACTGGGACTTCGGCTTCGGTCTGCGTGCAAGTTTCGACAACTACGTATTCTGGGATAAGGGTGCTGGTGTACAGAACACAGAGAAACGTTTCGACTCTTCGTTCAACTATCTGCAGAACACCATCCCGCAGATTCTTAACAACTACTGGACAACCTATGACAACAAGTGCTGTCTGTCCGACTACTATGTACGTAACGCTTCGTTCCTGAAGTGCGACAACATCACACTGGGTTACTCGTTCTACAACCTCTTCAAGTCAGGCAACTACAATGGCGTTTCTGGTCGTGTCTATGCATCGGCTACAAACGTGTTCACCATCACCAAGTATGATGGTCTGGATCCTGAAGTTAACGGTGGTATTGACAACAATATCTATCCGCGTCCGTTCACACTCCTGTTGGGTCTGAATCTTAACTTTTAATCACTAAACTCTATTTAAATATGAAACTCAATTATATTAAGAAAATAGCTCCCGCAGCTGCTTTGCTGTTCACCGTTGGGCTTACTTCTTGCGACTATCTGGATGTGACGCCGATAGACCCCAGCTCGGTGATGGTGCCCGATGAGGCTGCGCTTTATACAAAATGCTATGCCACGATGGCACTGGCTGGTCAGACGGGTGCTGACGGCGATTGTGACATTGA
Source organism: uncultured Prevotellaceae bacterium (assembly GCA_900320255.1). Taxonomy (GTDB): domain Bacteria; phylum Bacteroidota; class Bacteroidia; order Bacteroidales; family Bacteroidaceae; genus Prevotella. Next base: position 26,107 of record ONRS01000006.1, on the reverse strand, counting down.
CCGCCTTGACGGTGGTACGACAGGTTTCGTGCGTCAGATGTGGAACCTGAACGAGCTGACAACCGACGAGGCCATCTGTGCATGGGGTGACCCGGGAATTCCTGAGTTTAACTACAACACCTATGATGCCTCTCACCCCATGATTGAAGGCTTCTACAACCGACTCTACGTGAGCATCTCTTACTGCAACCACTATCTCGAGGTGTGTGGCGACGTCGATGCTACCCGCGCTGCCGAGGTTCGCTTCCTCCGCGCCATGTACTACTACTTCCTCATGGACTGCTTTGGCAATGTTCCCTTTGCCACTGAGGTCATGGCCACTCCTCCTGAGCAGATTCAGCGTGCTGACCTGTTCGCCTGGATTGAGAGCGAACTGCTGGAAGTGAAAGACCTGCTGCTGACTCCTGCTGCCCGCAAGAGCACCGATGCCGGCTACGGTCGTGCCGACCAGGATGCCGCCAACCTGTTGTTGGCCCGCATGTATCTGAATGCCGAGGTCTATACGGGTACTGCCCGTTGGGCCGATGCCAAGACTTATGCAGAGAAGGTCATCAACGGTCCCCACAAGCTCTGGACGAGCGGTGCCAACGGTTGGACCGCCTACCAGATGCTCTTCATGGGCGACAACGGCGAGAGCGGCGCCTCTGTCGAGGCTATCCTGCCGCTGCTGCAGGATGGTGTGACCACCACTTCCTATGGTACCTCTATGTTCATCATGAGCTCTGCCTGGAAGGACGATATGGACACCCAGAGCAACTTCGGCGTTGACTTCACCAACTGCTGGTCAGGCAACCGTGCCCGCAGCCAGTTCGTGGCCAAGTTCTTCCCCAACAACGATGCTCCTGCCGTAGGTACTGCCGACATGACCGTTGCTGCTGGTGACGACCGCGCTCTGCTCTTCGGCATTGACCGTGAGCTGGTAGTAACAAAGCCTGGTGAGTTCACCTCTGGCTATTCTGTTGCTAAGTTCCGTAACGCCTACTCTTCTGGAGCTACGCCGCACAACAACAAGTTTGTCGATATTGACTACTTCCTGATGCGTTCTGCTGAGGCATACCTCATTGCCGCTGAGGCCGATGCACGTCAGAACGGCGGACAGACCAGTGCAACTGGTACAGAATACATCAACGCACTGCGCAGCCGTGCTCATGCCATGACTCAGAACAGCTACTCACTGAACCAGATTCTTGACGAGCGTTCACGCGAGCTCTACTTCGAGGGCTTCCGCCGTACCGACCTGGTGCGCTACGGATACTATGCTGGTGCAAAGAGCAACGAGTACCTCTGGGAATGGAAGGGCGGTGCCCAGAACGGTGTATCACTGCCTGAATACCGTAATCTCTTTGCTATCCCCGCAGAGGATTTGAATGCTAACCCCAACCTGGTACAAAACCCAGGCTACGGTGCTTAATCAATAAATAAATAGAGAACAGAAGAATATGAAAAAGATATTTTCATTTGCAATGCTGCTGGTAGCCAGCACATTCGCACTCACTTCGTGCAGCGATGACAACGACTCAAACCCCACGCTCGTCGAGCCTTCTGAGTTCGTTGTCAATCAGCCCGCCGTGGGTGAGGGACTCATTGACTTAAGTTCCTCCTCGGCCATTGAGCTGACTTGGTCGCAACCCATATTCACCAACATGGGCGCTCCGGTCGTTCCGGCCTACAGCATCCAGGTGTCACCCTCAGGAACCTTTAACCAGGCTTACGACGAGACGCTGGAGGACAACACCGGCGCTGACTATATTGTCCTGCCTGAAACCTACAATGGCTGCACCGCATCCATCGATGCCGCCAGCCTCGACAAGGCACTCGTTCAGCTGCAGGGCTGGAGCTCCGACAACGTGCCCGGCTCTATGGCACTGAACATACGTGTCAAGGCAGCCGTTCAGGACATTGACTTTGCTGACCTCATGACCGTCTATTCCAACGTCGTAAAGGTTAATGCCATTCCCTACTACATCGAGCTGAGCAATTCTCCCATTGAGATTTGGTATCTCACCGGCGGCTGCATTGCCGATGGTTCGTGGAGCAACAGCGAGGATGCCATCGGTAAGGGCATGACCCCGATGTTCATCAAGCAGGGTTACGACTACGACAAGAAGACCGGTAAGGGAGAGCTGGAGTATGCCGGCTACTTCCCCGAGGGCGCCATCTTCAAGATTATCGCTCCTGCCGGCCTGTCTAACTGGAACTACGGCATCTGCGGCGGTGACCAGAACGGCGGTCAGACCTATCGCGACGGTGGCGACGATCCCGGCAACATCACCATTACCGAGGCCGGATACTACAAGTTCACGTTGAACACGGCCACCTACGAAATGGTTTGGGAGAAGCTTGACCCACAGGCTACCTACAGCCAGATTTCCATGCCTGGCGACTATCAGGGATGGGATGTCAATTCGAACCTGATGACCGCACTCAACACTGCTACAGAGAACCATGACTGGGTGGCAGACCTCACCTTCGACTCCGACCCGTCAGAAGGCGGTGGCGTCAAGTTCGCCGCTGATGGCGCATGGGATGTTAACTGGGGTGGCGACACCTTCCCCTATGGCTACGGTGTAGGCAACGGCGCCAACATTTGGTATGCTGCCGGTACTTACCAGGTATTCTTCAACGATATCCTCGGTTCCTACATGTTCATTGCAAAATAAATGGTAACCTGCGGAGGCGGTTCCTCAAAACAACCGCCTCTGCATTAAAAAAGCAACAACACAATGAAAAAGTTATTCTATATCATGGGTGCCTTCTTGCTGTTAGCAAGTTGCACCGACGACTACAAGGACTGGGCCGACCCGCAGGCCATTGCCCAGCCAGACGTAGTGGCTTTTGGTAACGGCAGCGTTTCAAGTGTAGGTACCGTTAACCTGAACGAGCTCGCCGAGGGCCAGACCACGGTACAGGTGGCTAACATTACTGCCCCTACGGCCACCAGCGAAGCCTTTGCTCCTGAATATCTGCTCCACATCGGTGACAACAGCTATACCATTGACAGCGAGGGCAACATGAGCGCCGCAGAGCTGCAAGCCTATCTTGCCAGCAACTACGGCCGCAACCCCACCGTCACCCGTACGCTCGATGCCACCATCGAGATGTGGGTCAGCAACGGTGTCACCAAGGTGAAGATGGCAACGTCAGACGTGTTCCAGATCAATGCCATTGCCCAGGCTCCCGTCATCGAGGAGGCGTACTACGTCACCGGCAACATCAATAACTGGGACAACACCAATACCGACTACGTGCTGACCAATGGCGGCGGCGATGTCTATGATAACCCCGTCTTCACGTGCACTCTTCCTGCCGGACTGGTGGATGGCAACTACGAGTTCAAGCTCACCCCGAAGTCAGGACTGGGCGGCGACTGGAGCAAGTGCATCACTGCTTCTGACACTGAGGGACGCTTCGCTACTGACAATGCAGGCGGCAACATCATCATTGAGGCTGTAGAAGGTGCCAAGTTCTATAACCTCTCGTTCAACATGCTCGACCAGACCTACACCGTCAGCGCACTGTCGTTCGACCCGTTCGTCTATTTCATCGGTGCCACCGACGGCTGGCAAGCTTCTGACCAGAAGGTGGCTTCTCAGGGCGAGGGCAAATATACCGGCTACGTCTATATTGCCGACCCGAAGGGATATGGTCTGGAGTTCAAGTTCCAGAAGCGTCCCGGCGACTGGGCCGACGACTCGCAGCTCAACTCTAACAACATGAACACTGTCAGCGGCGACTTCGTCAAGACGGGCGACAACTTCAAGGCCAATGCCGGCGAGGGCGTTTACTTCGTTGAGCTCGACCTCGCTGCCGGCACGCTGAAGGGTACCTTCATTAACAATATGAACCTCGTAGGCGACTACAATGGTTGGAACGCCGGCGACGCTTCTCAGCAGATGACGTGGAACCCCACGGAGTTCTGCTACGAAATCACTGGTGCCGCCGTGACGGCCAATGGCTGGAAGTTTACGGCTAACGACGCTTGGGACATCAACCTCGGCGGTTCCGTTGGTAACCTCGTGGCCAATGGCGACAACCTCTCTGTCGTAGGTACAACCATCAAGCTGTATCCTACCCGTAAGACCTCTGACAACATCTACTGCACGGTAGAGTAATCACTACGGAATAAAGAAAACCACGGAAAAGCGGCTCCACCTTAACTTCGGGGTGGGGCCGTTTTCTTCAACACACAAAGACAGGAAATGAAAAAGAAGATTTACACCCTTTTACTTTCGTTACTCATGCCCCTCGGCATGTCGGCACAGGGCTGGCCCGCTAACTACGGCGGCGTCATGCTACAGGCGTTCTATTGGAACTCCTACGACGATACCAACTGGCTCGTGCTCACCAGTCAGGCCGACGAACTGGCCTCCGCCTTCGACCTCATCTGGATTCCCCAGAGCGGCGATTGCGGCGGACTCTCCATGGGCTACGATGATTGTTACTGGTTCCCTGGCCACTACAACAGTTCCTTCGGCACCGAAGATCAGCTGAAGACCATGATTCAGACCTTCAAGTCGAAAGGACTGAAGACCATTGCCGACGTCGTCATCAACCACCGCAAGAGCACGAACGGCTGGTTCGGCTTCCCCACAGAGTCGTACCGGGGAACCACCTACAGCATGGGCCCCGCTGACGTTTGCAAAAACGATGACGGCGGCAAAGCCAAGACCGAGGCCGACCGCTTAGGTGTCACCCTCGGTGCTAACGACACCGGCGAGGGCTGGGACGGCATGCGCGACCTTGACCATACCAGCGAGAATGTGCAGACCACCTGCAAGGCCTACACCAAGATGCTCATTGACTACTTCGGCTATGCCGGCTTCCGCTACGACATGGTCAAGGGCTACAAGGGCGAATATACCAAGCTCTACAACGAGTACGCACAGCCCGAGTTCTCCGTCGGCGAGTGCTGGGACGGCACCACCACCATCAAAAACTGGATAAACGACACCGGCAAGACCTCGGCCGCCTTCGACTTCCAGTTCAAGTACGTCGTGCGCAACGCTACCGACAAGAAGGACTGGACGTGGCTCGGCAAGCAGAACGACAACGTCAACTGGCCCGTCATCAACGATGCCGACTACCGCCAGTACAGCGTCACCTTCGTCGAGAACCACGATACCGAGGTGCGCCCAGACGGCTCCTCCAACGGCCCCCTGCGCCGTGACACGCTGGCTGCCAACGCCTACATGCTGGCCATGCCCGGCACGCCCTGCGTCTTCCTGAAGCACTGGCTGGAGTACAAGAACGACATCAAGTCCATGATTGACGTGCGCAAGCTGGCCGGCATTACCAATACCAGTACCTTCAGCAACATGCGCAGCAACGCCCGCTACTACGCCAACCTCATCAAGAATGGCTCCGCTGGCGTGCTCCAGGTCGTCGTAGGCAGCGACCTTGCCACCTACGTGCCCAACGGCTACACCAAGGTGCTCACCGGCTACCACTACGCCTACTATCTGCCCAACACCATGGAGATAGCCTGGGCCGACAAGTCCAGCGGCACCTACACCGAGCCCTTCGACGTCATGCTCTCGGCCGTCTCAGCCCAGAGTGGTGCCCAGCTCGTCTATACCACCAACGGCAGCAACCCCACGGCCAGCAGCACTAAGGCTGCCTCTGGCACGAAGGTGCGCATCTCGGCCAACGGCACCACCACGCTCAAGGTCGGACTGCTCGTGGGCTCCACCGTTAGCAAGGTCATCACCCGCACCTACACCATCAAGGAGCCCGAGGTGTTCACCATACCCGACTTCTGCCATATCTATGCCGGCGAGACGGCAGCCTTCTTTGAGGCTCCCCTCACCTGGACCTCCGACGTCTATGCCTGGGCCTGGGGTGGCAGTGGCTCCCCCAACTACACCGGCGGCACGTGGCCCGGCGAGAAGTGTACCAAGATAGGCACACGCGACGGAAAGTCCGTCTGGAAGTGGAAATACACCGGCTCCCTGACCACCAAACCTTCCATGATCATCTTCAGCAACAGCGGCACCCCGCAGACTGACGACCTGACCTTCACCAACGGCGGTTATTACACGAAGGAAGGCCTGCAGGGCACGGTCAGTACCACTGGCATTAGCCCCACCCTGGTCCTCCCTCAAGGGGAGGGAGTATATTACGACCTCTCCGGTCGCCGCGTAGAGCACCCCACGAAGGGACTATATATCGTCAATGGGAAAAAGATATTGGTTAAATAAATGAGCGAAAAAAGAGACCGTACCCTGCGCAAGGTGCGGTCTCTTTTTTCGATTTAGCATTCGCCTTAGGGCGTCGGAGGTTCCGGGCTGGGGGAGCCCTTCTTAGTGTAATACACCTTCCTGAACTTCACCTTCTTGAGCGCCTCCTTCACCTCCTTGCAGGGAGTCAGCACCAGACGAACCTTGGTGATGCACTGGCCTGCGTGGTACTCCTCGGCAGTCTTTGTGCCCTTGGAGCTGATGCTCAGCCTCAGCGTCCCTATGTGGGGAATGTTCAGCTGGTGACCGTTGCACAGGAGCTCAACCACCTGCTTCGTTACGGCCTTGTTCACCACAGGCACCATCGAGCGGTCAATACGTGAGTCACTTGCAATGTGGTTCAGCAACTCGTCTTTCATAATCGTTGGGAACAACTTGGCACGGAAGTACCACCAGCCGAAAAAGTCCGACTTCTCATTGTTGTTCTGATACGGAATAACATTCATCATACCCATAATCATCTGTTCTTTTAGTCATTAACCATTGTTTTCATTGTTGTTGTCATCAGAGATCCACTCACTCTTGTCAGTCTCAAACTTGACGCTGCGCAACGCCTCTTTGATTTCCTGACAAGGGATAAACACCAGGCGCGCCTTCTTCACCTGCTTGGCACTGAGGTACTTGCGGATGTCCTCCTTAGTGGGGTCGAACTCCGGGTGGCGCGCCTTCACATCAGCTTCCGAAACGCCCTTTGACGAAACCGTCAGCTTGAACGTTCCCCAGCCATCGAGCTGAATGGCGTGCCCATTGCAGGCAAGCTCCTGAATCTGCTTGAACTCAGCATCGTAGATGTTGGCAATATCGCTCGACTCAATGTTCGAGTCGCTCGCAGCATGCTCACTGAGTGTAGTAGCATCTACGGGAGTAGCCTTACGTGCACGGCCATAGAAGTTCTTGTAGTTATCAGACTTCTCATTGTTGTTCTGATAAAGCTCAATAATAATCTTTCCCATAACTTTTAATTCATTAAATTTTTTAGTTTGTTTATTAATCCCAGAATCTATCCAGCCCCATGACGTTGTCAGGGTGGAAACGAGAGTCCTTTACAATGGTCGTCGGCTCATCAACGGTGATTTCGCTGATACCATATCCAAGGAAAGCATTAACCAGGTTCACATATTCTTGACGTGGCAGAGGCTCAGGCCAGCCATTACTGCTGCAAAGGTAGAGGTTCACCCCCATATCCACCCAGCTGCAGCAATTGAGCGGTTCTATCCACATAAAGGTCTGACGGGTCAAATAAATCCGGGGGCAATCCACCCAACCATGATAGTTTCTGTACCAAAGGGGCAACGTAGTACGAGGCAAGCAGCGGTCAGACTTGTCACTGTAGAACAAGGCGGTCAGCCAGATGGCTTGCCAGCTCTTCTTGTGGTCGCCAACTATCAACTGGAGTCGCCCCTCTTCTACATCTTCGTAGCGAGTAATGTCGGTCAGCCGGAGTTCTTTTTCATTATTCATATTATTTCGTCTTTTTATTTGTTTCACTGATGCAAAGTTATGGAATAAAAAAAAGACTTGTTCCACAAGATGCCAAATAAATGACAGTCTTGTGGAACATGTGGAAGATGTGGAAAAAACGCGTGGAAAAGATGGAAAAGGTGGAACGTAGTCCATCGAAAGCCTCATCCCGGGGCAGTCTGTTCATGCGGTTTTCTTGAGCTTCACCTTCGGCATTTCGTCATTGAGCTTCTTGCAAAGCCGGTAAAGATTGTTAAATCCCGCACGCGACTGTTTACAATTCTTCATGTCCTCAATTGACTCACAGAAACAGTATTCATTCCATTCCTTAAAAGGAGTATTGCCTAAATACCCACGCTTATAGCGATTAATCTCACTCGCCTTGCAGGGATGCGGTGCATCAGGAAACCACTTGTTCATCTGCTCAACAAACAAAGAGATCTTCATCCGTCCACTCTCAATCAGACGCATATCAGCAGCTATGCGCCATAATGCAAACCACTCATAGTTTGCATTCAACTGATAGACAAAATTTTTGTCTAACCATTCGTGCAGATTCCCGAAATCCAACGGGAGTCCGTCAAGGAATTTCTTAAAAACGAAATTCGATGCATAGATGTCATTGTTGCTCATATTCTTATATATAATTAGTATATTATTATTTTATTTTTGCTGCCCGCCTTACGGCGTAGGCGCATTCAGTTCGTTACATCAAATACTTTTTTCATCATTCATCAAATACTTCTTCATCAAAAAAGGGTATTTTAAACGGAAACGATGTACTGCAAAGTTACAAAAAAATAGCGAGAAATCAGCAGGAAAATGGTAAATAGTTCAAGATTTTCAGGTAGAGCGCCCAATTCAAAGAATATGACCATTTTATTCAGTTTGCCTCCCCCTATTCTTGCATCATTCTCTACAATTAACTATAAAATAGACAGTTAACGATGAACACCTTTTACTAAACTGCTGTTCAAACACCTTTTTTTTACACTATTACGATACCACCCTTATAGACTGTACCTGTCATTTGTCCGTCAGCAACTCTCAGATGGTTTATCAGTGCAAACCTCCACATCAATGAGTTAAGCCATGTTTTCCATAAACCCAGTCACCCTTTCTGAAACGCCCGATGTTCAACTCTGCCCGCTTTCATGGAGAGTTTTACATGACTTCATGGTGACTTTTGCGTGACTTTATGATGAGTTTTCAAGCAAAACTCACCACAAAAGCGTACAAAACTCAAAATCAAGTCTTGCAGAACTGGACACAAAATCAAGCACAATGAGACACCAACCCGTATGTTTAGACATGCCATTTCGTGCATTTAAACATAAGCCCTTCCATACACTCAAGAAGGTATTTCATACAATTTCCAACAAATTCTTTTGTTGTTTCAAAAACATTTACTATCTTTGCAACCGTCTCACGCTGAAAGGCTACGGGTAGGCGAGCATCGCTCGGGAATTGATGTGTCGCAGCATCGTGCCGGATGGGTGGGATGACATACAGAAAAAGGCGTTTGCTAAGCGCTTTGACTTTGACAGTGTAAGAACTTCGCAACTTCGAACGATGGTCAATTTCAAACGCAACAGCAAATGCCCCGTGGGATGGTTATATATATACTGTATATACTATTCAGCGTGGGGCGTTTGTGTTGCTCGTTTCGACCATCGGGCAATGCGAAGGCCTTTACACTGTGGAGCGAGCGACCAGCATCGGCTCCACGTTCTTTTTTGTGTGCCTCAAAAGAACCTAAAACAATAACAACTGTCGTGGGGCTGGGCAGAAAGAAAATAAAAATACTATGCCAGGACAAGGTTTAAAGTACAATGTTGACATTGTGATGTGCATAGACTGCACAGGAAGTATGGGTGATCTTCTTGACACTGTTAAAACTAATGCGTTAAAATTCTATCCAGACCTAAAATCGAGATGCGATGCTAAGGGCAAAGAAATCTCTGAACTCCGCATTCGAGTTATAGGGTTCCGTGATTTCTATGCTGATGGTGCAAATGCCATTCAGGATTCTGGATTTTTCAATATTCCAGACCAAGAATCAGAATTCAAGAGTTTCGTAAATGGACTTGTACCTATAGGTGGCGGTGACGAACCTGAAAATGGCTTGGAAGCATTGGCGATGGCAATTAATTCTGATTGGACAAAAGGAGGTGATAAGAGAAGACATATTGTTGTCGTATGGTCTGATGCCTCTACACATCCTATAGGCTTGGATAAATGTAAGAATGAGTATTATCCTCAAAATATGCCTAACGACTTTAATGAATTACACGATTGGTGGAACGATGCACAAGGAGGAAAAATGGATTTTAATGCCGAAAGGCTAATTGTATTTGCGCCAGATGCTAGTGCATGGACAGAAATAGGAATAAACTGGGAACATACGATTCATCATCCAGCAAAAGCAGGTACAGGTTTAACAGATGTAGATTATGAAACAATTATGGCGGCTATTGTTAAGTCTGTATAAGAAAATGATAACAGAAGAAAACAAATATATTTCCTTTAGCTTTATGACTGAGGCAGAGGAAGGGCGTGGAGAAGATGCCCCTCCTCTTCTCATTGCAAAAGGCAACTCATGTTCAGTGGGAGTGTTTGACGGAATGGGAGGAGCAGGTGCAAAGATTAGTGATTCATCATCTGTTGGAGTAGGCCATACCCAGGCCTATATTTCTTCAAGAATAGTATGTTCTTCTATGGATATATTTCTTCAGAATCACCTCCCCACAGACGATGTCAAAGTAGAAGACATGAAAGCGGTAATAAAGCGGAAACTTCTTGAAGAAAAAGAGATGTTTGCGCCAAAGGTAGCATCCTCATTACGCAGTAAACTTGTAAAGGAATATCCAACTACAATGGCAGTTGTGACACTCCAAGAATATGACAAGTCATGTAAAGTTGATTGTTACTGGGCTGGGGATTCTCATTGTTATCTGTGGACTAAAGATGGATTCTTTCAGATTAGCCGAGATGATTTAGAGAATAATAACGACCCTATGGAAAATCTTCACAATGACTCACCCGTATCAAACTGTATTTGTGCAGACCGTGATTTTACCATTCACCACAATCCTATTAAATTAAAGAAAGAACCTTTGATTATACTTTGTGCTACGGACGGATGCTTCGGGTATTACCAGACTCCAATGCATTTTGAATATGTCTTGAAATCCTGTTTGCAAAAGGCTAAGAATAAGGAGGAATGGAAACAAATGGTAAGAGACGAGGTGTTGAAAGTGACAGGCGATGATTGTTCCCTTTCTTTGATAGCAAGAGGGTTTTCTACGTTCGATGATTTGAAGAAGGAGATGAAATCCACATCTTCAGAAATCATAGAAGTGATGAAACAAGAACAGGAAGTAGCAGAAGCTGAACATATTTTAGCAGAAGAGAAGAAGCGATATGAACAGAAGATTGCTTCTGGATGGAATAGCTATAAGCAGAATTACATGAAATACCTAAAAGACAAAGAAAATGGCAATGCTTAAAGGAGAAGTAATCAATGGCTACACTATTTTGAAAGACTTTGTGGTAGCAGGCGGTATGAGTAAGGTCTCTTTTGCAGAAAAAGGTGGGAAGGAATACTTTATCAAAGAGTTCCTTTCTCCCAAATACCCTTTACCTGATAGTCCTGGAAGTGAGAAGGTAAAGGCACAGAGGCGCAAAGCATGTGAGGAGTTTGAGAAGCATCACAGAGAACTTAACAAGAAAATCGGAACCAAAGTCTCATTAGGCGGTAACCTTGTTTTTGCAGTAGATTTTTTTCGTTCGGGCACTTGCTATTATAAAGTGACGGAAAAGATTGACACAGCGTCACTTACTTGTGAGGAAATATCTCGTCTGCCTTTTGAAAAGATTCTTCTCATCGCAAAGTCTGTATGCCATAGTATTCGTATTTTGCATGACCTAAACATAGTACATGGTGATTTGAAGCCTGACAACATTCTCATTAAAAGAACATCTTTAGGCTACTCTGGAAAACTCATAGACTTTGATGACAGCTATTTCAGTGGTAATCCGCCAACAGATCGTGAAAGCCTTGTGGGTACACCTGAATATTACTCACCAGAACAAGCCGCCTATATCATGGATGAAGACGAAGAAATCGCTGGTAATACCTTGACATTAAAATCAGACATTTTCACACTTGGCATCATTTTATGTGAGTATCTCACGGGCAAGAAGCCTGTGTTGCCATCTGATTGTGGGAGTACTTGGATTTGTGTCAATAGCGGGAAGAAATTCTCATACGCCAAGAGCATTCCTGTGGAAATTAAGAATCTCATTGATTGGATGCTAAGAAAAAATCCTAATGAGCGACCAACAATTAATGAAGTATTCAAGATCCTTAAAGATATTAAGGTTTCAGAACCATCGACAAGTAGTGGACCAATTATTAGAGACCATGTTGACCCTTCTTCTCCTCCAGAAAGGGTTGGTTTACGAAGTACTTTCAAGAAAGAAGTTGCAGTTACCGCTGATTCGAAGATGTCAAAACCAAATCTCCGCAGTAAAACTTGGAAAGTATAATAATTAAACTATTTAAGAATCAATATGGAGATATTAACAAAATGGTTGGCAGTAATATTTTCACTAATATGTATACCAATTGTGTTTTATGTTGGATGGAAGTTCCTTTTCACACCTTCTGAGAATGAACGCGAGGTTCTTATAAGTTGTACATCTTGTTTAATGGCTATTGCAAATGCATTTTTACTCTATGCAACGTTAAGTAGCCAAAGAGAATATAATAAGCAAGAACGATTTGAGACAACGTTGTTTAGCTTGTTGGATAATCATAGACGTTTACTTAAAGTCTTGACTATCGATATTACGATTAAAGACATCTATATGGATGTATGTAATGAAAAAGTTACTGAAGAAACCCTTTTTGTTTTCGCAATTCGTGAAATCCAATTGATAAAGCAAATATTTCGTGAAAGGGAATACCCTGCTATCACGGATGAGGATGTGCAAAATGAAATGGAAACAATAGGATATTTAAAAGACCGAGACAAAGAATCTGTTGAAGATGGTATCGTGCGTGAAAAAGCATTATCCCGTCTTTATTCATTAAGTCAAAGGTGTAATCTTTATGATATAACAAAAAGCATTTGGGAACAGTCATATAATGGAGAAGCACATTTAAGTGAAATTGCTTATAATCTATTCATTGAAAAATGGGGAACCAAATATGCACCATATTTTCGGAGTTTAATCCTTATGTTCAATTATATAGGTAATAGTTCACTTGAGCAGAACGATAAAGTGAGATACAGGAATTACATTATTCATCAAATATCTGATTATGAAAGGAAGTTCATAACCCTGCATTATCTATATTATGCATATCAATTTAAAGACTACAATTTTAAAGAGTCACTTGATGCTATCAGTAAAGACAAGAACTTCATTTCTAATAGTAGTAGATTAGATGGAGAGGATAACTGCAAATTTTGATGGAAAAATTGAATAATGCACTTATAAAACTAATGTATGAGTTGGATTTGCCCTAAATGCGAAACAGAAAACCCTGACAGACAGAATGCTTGTGAAGTCTGCGATACCCTACGCTGTGGTGAATACGATGATGACCATGTAGATAATGAGGTATTTATGTGGTACAAAAAGGCCGTATCTTATAATAATCAAATAGCAAAGCTGGATTACTTGATGTCAAAATATAATACAACAGCTTACAAAGATATCATAAAATACGCACCATATTTATTGATGGCTGCCGACAGTGGTGAACAAAAAGCCCAATATATGCTTGGAGATTTATTTTTAAGCCATAATAATAAAGACAACAAAGATAATGCGTTCATGTGGTTTGCAAGAGCCGCCAATCAAGGAAACGCTAATGCGATGGCATTACTTGCATTTTGTTATGAGAAAGGATATGGAGCAGAAGAAAGTATCATAGAGGCACAAAAGTGGTATGATAGAGTTATTGCGTTAGGAGGCGAGATGATTGAAGTAGCGAGACAGGGATTAAACCGTATAAAAATGAAAAGAGAAAACAATGGATACTCAAACATAGAAGAAGGGTTTCGTGTATCCAGACAGTCAATTTCTTTCTTTGAAAGATATTATATTTCAGGAAGGAGAAACTCTGTTCTTGGAATGGATTTAATAGCTCAAGAATTGCCAAAAGGGACATTAGTGCGGAAAATGCTATCAGATGAATGGATTCCTATAGATATGATTGACATTCCGATGACTCACATTTCAGACACTTCTTATTATTATGCATGGGGGATGAAAGGAGTATACAGAATGGCAGAACTTGAAAATATGTATCTCCCTAAAACTCATTTAATAAGGGAAGTTCTCACCGACCAATGGTTTCCTATTGGCATAATATGATATAAGTACAAAATATCATGAGCTGGATTTGCCCTAAATGCGAAACGGAAAACCCTGATAGGTTGAAGGTTTGCGAGGTGTGTGATTCGCCTCGCGAAAGTTCGCCTGTTGACGAATTGAAATCGAGATTGAAAGAAAAGTATTCTGGTGAAGCTTACAGAAAGCTCATTCAATATCATCGGAATTTGTTAGAGGCTGCTGATAAAGAAGATGCTGGCGCGCAATATCAAGTAGGTGATTGGTTCTTTGAACAAAGAAGTTCTGGTAAATCTGTTAATTATGATAGTATCGGAGTCGTGTGGTTAAAAAAGGCAGCAGAACAAGGCCATACTATGGCTCAATATAAGCTAGCATCGTGCTATGAAGAAGGGAGAGGCATCTTCAAAAGTAGAGATGAGGCGATGAAATGGTATCAGGAAGCTGCGAAGAAAGGCGATAAAGTAGCTATGTACAAATACTCCAAACTGAAGTATAACAATAAAACATATGAAGGGGTAATAAAATACAGACTATCATTATTACATTCTGCTGACAATGGAAATAGTGATTCGCAATATCAATTAGCGGAATGGTTTAGTAATCATAGTAGCCAATCTGCATATAGGGAGGAAGCTGTTGTATGGTACACAAAAGCTGCAGAAAAGGGTCATGCGGAGGCTATGTATAAGTTAGGAGATTGTTATGAAAATGGAACTGGTGTTATAAAGTATTACAATCAGGCAGTAGAATGGTATAAAAAGGCGGCAAACGCTGGAAACGAGAATGCGTGTCTAAGACTTACCAAAGCATATTTGAATGGTTATATGGTAGAAAAAGATGTTGGAGAAGCAGTAAAATGGTATGAATTAGTGGGCAGAGGTCTCAATGCAAGTGAACTTTGTATTATTGGTTATTCATACGATACCGGAGATACTGTTCCCGTGAATAATTCTAAAGCTGTGGAGTATTATAGAAAGGCAGCAGAAATGGGCAATGCTGAAGCCCAATACAGGATGGGGTTACACTATGAACAAGGAAGTGGAGTAGATATAAATATCACGACTGCTTTATATTGGTATGAAAAGGCCGCTTCACAGGAGAATATTCATGCAAAAAATTGCATAAATAGAATACAAAACCCACACGAAGATGATGTTATTGGATGGATGATAATCTATGGGGCAGGTTTGTTAGGTTCTTATTGTTTCCTAAATAGTATAGTTGATGAGGGTATGCTCAATAATGTTATTCCCTCATTAAGCACATTCCGTGATATTATTCTTTTTGGGATAAGTTGTGGAGTTGCATGGCTGGTTTGTACTATAATGAAAAAAATACAAGAATTATGAGTAAGAAATCAACACCCATCCCAGGCCTTAGCTTTTCATGGAAGCGGGCATTGGGCATTTCACAAACGATGCAGAAGATTGCCCGGAAGACGGGCTTTCCAACGACAAAGGCAGGTGCAGAACGCAAGATCGGGAACATCATCCTAAAAACGCTGTTCGGAAAGAAGTGATATTCGTTTCATACATTAACCGGGGTATTTCGTACAAAGTGTATCTGAACTTGTTGGCGGCTTCAAGGAAAATTCTTATTTTTGCAAGGAATTTGTAATGATTATTACCGATATGATAAAAAGAATTTTTTTTTCGACGATTGTATTGGCTGCATGCGTGTTTTTTGCCTCGCTGATTTATAAGACAATCTGTATCTTTATGCTATGGCTCGTGTGGCGTAAGCGGGTGATGAACAAGGTACCCGACAGGTACAGGCGATGGTGCATACGGGCTGGCTGGCTGTGCTTTGTAGTAATAGTGTGGACTGCTCTGCCACGATGGAGAATTGATTGTGGGGACCGGGTGAGGCTGGTGTATGTTGACAACGACGGAAACGCCCAGCATCCTCCTGTCAGCCAATACCTTGTGAATGCAGTAGTGCCTGAATCGGAAATCATGAATTTGGGAATAACCGGCGTCATCGTCAGTTCACCGATCATACAAAAGCTGGGCCTTAGTCAGGCATTAATCAAACAGACACAAAACGACATCTTCAACGGAAGAATTCTGAATTTCTATTCACCATATAAGAACCTGGGGCTGTGCAATCCCATGTCGGGTGTTTATCCGCAGCTCTTCAACGATACTTTCGGGACGGACTACAGGGCTGTTTATATAAGCAATCCGAAACACTTTGACGAGAGCAGGTCTTATCCGCTGGTGGTGTTCTGTCATGGATATCTCGGTAACTGGCAGCTCTACCAGGGAATCTGGAAAGACCTGGAGAATGCCATTGTGCTTAGCATTGGCACCCATGGTATGGAGGGTTTATTCACTGGCAACGATATAAACAGCATCTTCACGTTTTATATCCCGATGCTGGAAAAGATGGGCTACAAGATTGACGCGTCGCAGCTTCACTTGATAGGATTGTCGAATGGCGGTTCCGCCGTATCGGCTGCCATGCAGTCCAGACACATCAGCCGGTTCAAGAGCATTACGGCTATTTCGTGCACATTAAGAGGGCTGCGTCATGTACCCTGTAAGGTCAACATCATAGGCGGCGGAAAGGATCATCTCTCAACGACAATGCCTTCACAATGCCGACAACTGAAGCGCATGGGGGTGGATGCAGAAATGTTCTTCAAAGATGATGACAACCACTATGTCCTGGTCAACCAGCGTGAGGAGATATTAGAGTTTTTTAAAACACGAATGTGCATATGATAAAAATCAAAAAATCACTGATGGGCCTAAGCATTATAATTGCGGGATATATTGTATGGGCACAATGTTACAAGTTTAATATTGATCAGGCAACGACGTATCTTACGGAACATGGACGGAACAAGTCTATACATTGCTGTGCTTGGTATTCCATGAGGGCTTTGCAGGCTGGTGGATGTCCAGCAATCATCCTTCCTGCACAATGGTATAAATACTTTATGCCAATAGTACAATTTGAAGAGGTGACACAAATGAACTATCATCCGAAAGCAGGAGATGTTGTCGTATTCGAGCGTCCTTCATGGAAAAGTTGGAGCAAAATATCACAATGGTGGGGACATGTCGCAATGTATAATGGTAAGCAATGGATTAGTGACTTTAAGCAGAAAAGAATGAATCCTTATAAAACAGAGGTTCCTTATCGTTTGTATAGATATGAAAAGTAAATACCAAATATAATTAACATGAATAATTTTTTCTTCTGGTGGTTTTGGTTACCACTATCACTTTTTTTAATTGGCTTAAATGGCATTGGCTGTAATGATGCGGGCACCGCCAGACTTGCCTCGTCCCTTGGACGCGATGGATATACGAATCTTGCGAATGCCACCTGTTAACATCAGGTGACGATAAAAAGTTGCGTATGTCAAAAAGTTTTTGTATCTTTGCAGAGTAGAAACAAACGTAGAATAGATGAAGAAGATTATATTCACAGCATTGGTTCTATTTGCGGCAAGTTGCACGAATAACACGATGCAGGAGACTGACGCACAACAAGAACGGAGTATTCATGTGTATTCGTATGAGGGATTCTCAACACAAGATGCCAATTATCTTGTAGGGGAGTTAAAAAAGGTATATCCTTCCGTCGTTGCAGAAGGTGAAGTGTTGAGGCTCCCTTCGGAATGCTATCTGAAGGCGATGAACAGGTATAGGGCTCAGGGGCTGCTTGATGACTTGAAATTGCATCAGAACGGGGATGCAGTATTGGGGCTGACTGACAGGGTGATTTTCCATCCGAATGAGATTTCGCCGACATACGGCATTTATGGCTTGAGCTACACTGGGGGCTACGTCTCTGTCCTTTCATCCACAAAGCCGTCGTCAGGTAAAAAGCACAACAGGGATCACATGAAGAAACTGATGTTGCATGAGTTGGGGCATGCCTTTGGCCTTTCTCATTGCAAGAATCAGCATTGCATCATGGTTGATGCAGAGCATCGGAACAAGTTTTCACAAACGCCCTCATTCTGTGATAACTGTAAGGAGACGTTGAACAAGAAGGGATGGAACATCAGATAATACCCATTTCACACATTAACCGGAGTGTTTATTTTTTCAATCTTTTACCTTTACCCACTGCCCGGACGACAAACCAGGCGTGCATGACGAGGGTGGTGAGCAGGCCGTAATGACGGCGCATGACCTGGAAGCGCTCACGGAGCGAGGCACGATGGTTCTGCGTGGTATTGCCACCATCCATAAAATCGGCCACCACGCCCGGCACGCGCACAAGCGACAGGTGACGGTGTTCTGCCTCCTTCATCACACGGATGCACCAATCGACATCAGCTGAGTGACGGTACTGCAGGTCGTAAGGAATATCGCGGGCTATGTCGAGACGGGCATAGAAGGCCTGATGGCACACTAACATGCCCTGCCGGAACGAACGCCACGTCAGATGGTCGGGCACGCTCAGATGGCGTTTGCGCAGGAAGCGGCCCTCGCTGTCCACGATGTCGGTGTCACCGTAAGCCACACCAAACTTCTCCGAAGGGGTCAGGGATACCACTACCCGCTCCAACGTTGTCGGCTCGTGGAAGGTGTCACCGGCATTCATGAAGACAATGTAGTCGCCCGTAGCCAGTCGCAGTCCCTTGTTCATGGCATCGTAGATGCCGCTGTCCGGTTCGCTGACTATGCGCACGGCATAATCCGTAATCCGTAATCGGTAATCCTTCATCTTTTCCAGCGTTCCGTCGGTAGATGCTCCGTCAATGATGAGGTGCTCTATGTTCCGGTACGTCTGACTGGCAACGCTGTCGAGCGTTCGCTGCAGCACCTTCTCAGCATTATAGGTGATGGTAACAATACTTATCTTCATATTCTTATTAACCCTAACGTTAACCTTAACCCTAACTCTCAAACGACTCGTAGGCCTCAATGTACCGTTTGGCCACTTGCTGTTCTGAGTAATGTGCTGCCACATGTTGCAGACAGGCTCGTCGGAGAGCTTCGCGGTCAGCCTCATTGAGTACCCAGCGCAGGCCGCGTGCCAGGTCAGCTGCGTCACGGTAGGCAGCCACATAGCCCGTCCGCTTATGCTGTATTTCCTCAGGTATGCCACCCACATTGAATCCGATGCAGGGCACACCGCAGGCCATCGCCTCCATGATGGTGTTCGGCAGGTTTTCCGACAACGACGGCAACACAAAGACATCTGCTGCCTGATACACCTGCACAATGCGTTGCTCATCGTTCACATAGCCAATGGGTAAAGCCTCTAACGCGAGCTGGCCTACCACTTCCTCAGCATGTCCACCCAGTATCATCACGCCCAGTTGCCCGGGGTCGTCCAGCTGCCTGCAGGCATCCATCAGATAACGCATGCCCTTGTATTCGTTTGTTACTCTTTGCGATGCGAAGAGAATCAGTTTCTTGTCGAGTGGCAGTCCCAAGGCCCGTCGCGCAGTCTGCCGGTCGCCTGGCTTATAGACCCGTGTGTCAATGGGGTTCGGAATGCTTATCACCCTTTGTCCCTTCAGCAGGGCACTCTTGCGTGCCTCGCCTGCCAACCATTCGCTACATGCCACGAAGGTTACGCCCCGACCTTCTAACATCTGCTGTTTCTTGTGCCAGATTTTAGAGGAGAGTGGAGAGAGAAAAGAGGAGAGTGGAGAGTGGAGAGTGGAGAGAGAAGTGTCAAGGGGGCAGTTTTGGCATTTCACCTCAAACTGTCGGCAGTCCAAAGTCAAGTGGCAGATAGCAGTGGCAGGCCAGATGTCGTGCATGGTCCACACCACGGGCTTTCCGCTGTCCAGGATTCTCCTAATCTGCTTCAGCGAGAGCATGCCCTGGTTCACCCAGTGCAGGTGTATGACGTCAGCCTCCTGAAACTCAGGCAACTGGGTGATGTCGGCACCACAGCTGCCCGTATCTATATCGAACAGGTGCCTACGACGCAGCCCCAGCTGCAGCCAGATGCCCAGCCGCTCCCATAAGAAAGCCCAACGGAGGCGTCGCTGCTGCGGGTGCTCCACCACGCAGGGGTTGTCGGTCAGCTTGTCGCGCACCAGCATTTTGGCCTTCACGCCATTGTTGATGAGTGCCTCCATCAGTCGGTTAGCCGCCACGGCAGCACCGCCTGTCCGCTCACTCGTGTTAACTATTAATACCTTCATGGCTGCAAAGGTACGAAATAAGTAAGTAAAAAACTCAAATTTCTTTTGCTTTTTTCTCACTTATTCGTATCTTTGACCTTTGGTCGAAGATACTTTCGTTCGACAATGAAAACAAAAACTTCGAATTTTGTTTTGCATTGTTCTCACTTATTCGTATCTTTGCAACGCGAAACTATAAACATTATGCAAAAACTGATTTTTTCACTTTCCATTCTTCTTGCTGTATGCTGTGGGTGCACCAGCCAGAAGAAGCCTTACACCATCGGAGTGTCACAGTGCTCTGGCGACATCTGGCGTGAGAAGCAGAATGCTGAGCTGCTCATGAGCTCCTATCTGCACGACAATGTTGAATTGAGCTTCGCCACTGCCTACGACAGCGACGAGCGGCAGGTGCAACAAATAGACAGTCTCGTCAATAGCGGTATTGACCTACTCATCGTGGCTCCTAACCAGATTGCAACCATTACTCCAGCCATTGACCGCGCCTACGACAGCGGCATACCCGTCATCGTTTTCGAGCGAAAGACCGACTCACAGAAGTTCACCGCCTTCATGAGTGCCGACAACTACGAGATGGGCCGACAGATGGGTGAGTTTGTGGCTTCTCAGCTGAAGGGCACAGGGCGCGTCATGGAGATAATGGGTCTGAAGGGGTCTTCGCCTGCCATTGACCGCCACAAGGGTTTCACCGATGCCTTGAGCAACCACCCGGGCATCGAGCTCGTCTCCACACTACAGGGCGACTGGACTGAGCAGAGTGCCTACCAGGCTGTTGCAGACTACCGTGGTGACCTGAGCCACATAGACTTCGTGTTCGGCCAAAACGACCGCATGGCCATGGGTGCACGGAGGGCGATGATGGATAACGGGAACAACACTCAACACTTCTGCGGCATTGACGGACTGCCCGGTGAGGACGGAGGCATCAGACTGGTGCGAGACTCTATTCTGGATGCATCTTACATCTACCCTACTCACGGTGACCGTTTGCTACAGCTGGCCTTAGACATTCTCGACGGCAAGCCCTACGAGAAGGAAACCCGCCTGATGTCAGCCCTTGTGACCCGCGACAATGCGAACGTACTACTCATGCAGTCCGAGGAAATCATGCGACAGACAGCCTATCTTAACCAACTGTACAAGCAGGCCGACACCTACCTTCAGGAACTTGACACCCAGCGCACCGCTACATGGCTCTTCGTGGGGCTCATCATTGTGCTGCTGCTCTTCATCGTCTTTATTTATTACTATTTCATACAAAAAGCCCGGCTGGCCCACGAGCGTACCAAGATGGAGCGCGAGCAACTCGACTTCTACACACAGGTGAGCCATGAGCTACGCACACCGCTGACGCTCATTGAGGGACCGCTGGCACAACTGGGCGAGACCCAGGACTTGCGCCAGGCCAGCCCCGAGGCCACCAGCATGTTCGACATTGTGAGCCGCAACACGCGTCAGCTCTCAGAACTCATCAACAAGATGCTGACGTTTAGTGTTAACGACAACGCTAACCTTAACCCTAACGCTCAACAATCAACGCTCAACAATCAACCCTCAACCCTCAACGCTCAACACTCAACACTCAACTCTCAACTCTCAACACCCAACACCCAACTGCTACTCATCGTCGATGATAATGCCGACATACGCACTTATCTGCGTACCATACTGCAAGACCATTACCAGCTGTTAGAGGCTGCCGACGGGCAGGAGGGATGGACGCTAGCCAACGAGCAAGTGCCCGACCTGATTATCTCTGACGTTATGATGCCCGTGATGAACGGCCTGCAGTTCTGTCAGCTCATCAAGGACAACATGGCTACCAGCCACGTGCCCGTCATTCTGCTTACAGCACGTGCCCTAAGCAAACACCAGGTGGAGGGCTATCGCAGCGGTGCCGATGCCTACATCACCAAACCTTTCCAGCCCGACGTGCTGCAGGCCCGCATCGAGAATCTGCTTCACCAGCGCCAGCAGCTTCGTGAGTTGTGGACAACGGACAACGCTAACGATAACGTTAACGCTAACAACGCTCAACCCTCAACGCTCAACCCTCAACACTCAACCCTCCACGCTCAACCCTCCACGCCCAACGCTCAACCCTCAACGCCCAACGCCCCACAGGAGGCAGGGTTCATACAGCGTTTCCGACAGGTGGTAGAAAAACACATGAGCGACAGCGATCTCAGTGTGGAGGACATTGGTTCTGAACTGGGCCTGAGCCGTGTGCAGCTCTACCGCAAGGTGAAAGCCCTGACCAGCCTGACCCCCGTTGAGCAGTTGCGCAAGGCCCGTCTGACGCGTGCCCGCCAGCTGCTGGAGTCCACCGACTTGAGCATCAGCGAGGTGGCCTATCAGGTGGGGTTCACTGCCCCCAGCTATTTTACCAAATGTTTCAAAGAGGAATACGACATGTTACCAGGCGACGTGAGAGGACGGTAACCCTAACGTCAACGATAACGTCAACGTCAACGCTCAACACTCAACGCTCAACACTCAACACTCAACACTCAACCATTACAAATATTCGTTCAATTGCTAACATTTTTGTTGCATTGAACGAATATTTGCATGCTTTGAAACATCTTTTTTACCTTATAATACTTATTAGACTTATATTTGCATCAAAATTTAAGCTAAATAAGTACTAACCAATTAACAAAATTGCAAATGAAACATTTAAAGAGATTCATTCTGAGTTTCCTCTCGTTGCTATGCTGTACTATAATGTACGCGCAACAAGAAATTACGGGTAACGTGGTTGACCCCGAGGGCGAACCCGTTATCGGTGCTACCGTCATGGAGAAAGGTACGACGAATGGTGTCATTACTGACATTGACGGAAACTTCCGCATCAAGGTGAATGCAGGGGCTACGCTGGTGTTCACCTACATAGGCTATGACACTCAGGAGCTGCCAGCAGAGAGCGGTATGCAGGTGACGCTGAAAGAAGACGCCACCGAGCTGGCCGAGGTGGTGGTAGTGGGTTACCAGGTTCAGCGTAAGGCCGACTTGACAGGTGCCGTAGGTGTTGTGGAGACCAAGGACTTCAAGGCCACGACCACCGACCCCATGGCATCGCTGCAGGGAAAGGTGCCTGGCATGACGATTACCTCTAATGGCTCTCCCTCAGGTGAGGCCGATGTCCACATCCGTGGTATCGGCAGCATGGGCGGTTCCAGCACCGCACCGCTCTATATAGTAGATGGCATGCCCTACAGTGGCTCGCTGAACAGCCTGAATCCCTCAGACATTGAGAGCATGCAGGTGCTCAAGGATGCAGCCTCCGCCTCTATCTACGGTTCACGTGCCGCCAATGGTGTCATTATCATCACCACCAAGAAAGGCAAGAAGGGCGACAAGATTAACATTGAGTTCAACGCCTCGGTATCAGTGGCGTGGCAGTCGCAGAAGATGAAGCTGCTGAACAGTCAGCAGTATGCTACAGCCCTGGTGCAGGCTGCCCTCAACGACGGCAAGAACCCGCACGACTATGCACAGAACTACGGCCTGTCACTGAATGTTGATGGCGGGACACCCATCACGGTCTATAATCCCGCAACGGGTGCCATGGAGTCGTTTAACGTAGGTGGTTTCTACAACGGTTACATGAATGCCAAGCAGACGATGCCCTACAGCGACACTGACTGGGTCGATGAGATAGGGCGCACCGGTGTGACGCAGAACTACGACATCTCTTTCTCGAAGGCTACCGACAAGGCTACCACGCTGTTCTCGGCCGGTTACAAGAAGGCTACGGGTGTGCTGAAATATACCGACTTCGAGAACTTCTCGGCCCGTTTCAACAGCAGCTATAAGCTGAACAGCATCATCAGCGTGGGTGAGAATGCCACGTTCTCATATTCCAGCAACGTCAACTCAGAGCCTCTTGAGAACGCCCTGAAGATGGCCCCCACACTGCCTGTCTATGAAGTGGACGGCGAGACCTTCTCCGGTCCTGTAGGCGGCATGAGCGACCGTCAGAACCCGTTGCGCGAACTTTATCATAACAAGGACAACCGACTGAAGAAGTGGCGCATCTTTGCCAACACCTACGTTGACATCACCCCCATCAAGGGCATGCTGTTCCGCTCGAACTTCGGTATCGACTATACGAACGGCTACATCCGCGCGCTGACCCATTCATTCAAGTCGGATGTGGTGGCCAGCGACATCACTGCCAGCGAAATGGCACAGACTCACAGCACCAAGTGGACTTGGTCGAACACGCTGCAGTATAACTTCAACGTCACCGAAGGCCACAACCTGAACGTGCTGCTCGGTCTAGAGACCCATCAGGACAACGGCATCGACTTCGCTGCCCGCCGTAACGACTACCCCTTGGAGACCTACGACTACATGTGGCCCAGTGCAGGCACAGGCATTCAGACCGTCCGCGGCACTGGCGACGGCTATAAGCTCATGTCGTACTTCGGCAAGATAGACTATAACTGGAACGACCTGCTGCTGGCCTCGTTCACCCTCCGTTACGACGGTTCCAGCCGTTTCGGTAAGAACAACCAGTATGGTACCTTCCCCTCTGCTTCACTCGGCTACCGTCTGTCAAAGCATATCAATGCCCAGTGGCTGAGCGACTGGAAACTCCGTGCCAGCTATGGTGTCACCGGTAACCAGGGCATGAACTCCAACACAGCCCGCTACGGACTCTTCGTGGCCGACTACGGTTCAAGCCGTGAAAACTCTACCGCATACGACATCAACCTGCAGGGTTCGGGCACGCTGCCCTCCGGCTACTACAAGTCACAGTCGGCCAATGAAGACCTGAAGTGGGAGTCGTCGTCGCAGTGGAACTTCGGTACCGACTTCTCACTCTTCGGAGGCGGGCTCTACGGCTCTTACGACGTCTTCTTTAAGGAGACCAAGGACATGCTCGTACAGCCTGCATTCCTCGGAGCCATCGGTTTTGGCGGACAGACATGGATTAACGGTCCCACGCTGAAGAACTGGGGTATGGAGCTCGCACTGGGCTATCGCCACACTACCGAATACGGACTCCGCTACAGCGTCAACGGCAACGTTGACTTCTATCGCTCCAAGGTGACCTACCTTCCCGAGAGCTCGAAGAACTCCTACGAGCACAACGACTATCACAACCTGGCTCAGGACAAGAAGGCTTACGGCTCACGCATCGGCTATGTCGTAGAAGGCCTCTACCAGAGCCGCGAGGAAGTGCTGGCGGGCGGCCAGGCCGGAGCCCGCGTGGGTGGTCTGAAGTATGCCGACCTTAACGGCGACGGGCGCATCAACGAGGCCGACCGCACTTGGATTTACAATCCCGTGCCCAACTACTCTTGGGGTCTGAACGTGAACCTGCAGTACAAGGACTTCGACTTCACCATGTTCTGGCAGGGCGTTGCAGGCGTTGACGTATGGAACGACCAGAAATACCAGACCGACTTCTGGAGCATTACCGATGCAGGCTCTAACAAGGGTGAGCGCCTGCTGAATGCATGGACACAGGGCAACCCCAACTCCAACATTCCCGCTCTGACCACCTCAAACGGTGCCGACGAGGGCCGCGGCTCCTCCTACTTCGTAGAGAACGGTTCCTACGCCAAGCTGCGCACCCTACAGCTGGGCTACAACCTGCCCGCACAGTTAGTGAGCAAGCTGCTGCTGCAGAAGGCCCGCATCTATCTCTCTGGCGACAACCTCTGGACCATCAAGTCGAGCTCGCTGACATGCTCTGATCCTGAGAACACAGCATGGAGCTATCCTCACACTGCATCCTTCACATTTGGTATTCAGGTTGGATTCTAAAAAAGGTAAAGAAGTAAAAAAGTAAAAAAAATAAAAAAATAAAAAGTTATGAAAACAAACATATATAATAAGGTAAGGACTCTGGCGAAAGCGGTTTTACCCTTTTACCTTTTTACCCTTTTACCTTTAACGT
>ONRS01000020.1 GCA_900320255.1 uncultured Prevotellaceae bacterium | reverse complement strand
TGGTGGAGAACTGGAGAGTGCCGTGGTTTGCACCAAACTACACCCTAACGCAAGCCTCTCTCCACCCTTGTTTGGCCCGAAGAAGAGCGGAAAGTGGCCCAAAGAAGAGTGGAAAGTGGCCCAAAGAAGGTTGGAAAGTGGGCTAAAGAAGGTTGGAAAGTGGCCCGAAGAAGAATCAGGTTGAGTTGGTGTTAACTTTTTCGGGAGATTTATTTTGAAATAAGAAGAATTGTTTGTATATTTGCGGCAGATATTAGGAAAGACCTAATTGTGTTTAACTACAAAAATACCAAGGCTATGATGAAAGTAGGAGTTCCCAAGGAAATTAAGAACAACGAGAACCGTGTGGGCATGACACCTTCGGGCGTTGCCGAGTTGATTAAACATGGACATACTGTCTTTGTGCAGCACACAGCAGGCGAGGGCAGCGGGTTCAGCGACGATGCTTATGTCAGGGTCGGCGCGCAGATACTGCCTGCCATAGAGGATGTCTATGCGCAGGCTGACATGATAGTCAAGGTGAAGGAACCCATTGAGCCAGAGTATGCGCTGGTGCGTCAGGGCCAGGTGGTGTTTACCTACTTTCATTTTGCTTGCGAAGAGGAGCTGACACACGCCATGATGAAGAGCGGCGCAGTGTGCATAGCCTACGAGACGGTGGAGAAGGCTGACCGTTCGCTGCCGCTGCTGATTCCAATGAGCGAGGTGGCAGGCCGCATGGCTACGCAGAACGGCGCCTACTACCTGCAGAAGACCAAGGGCGGCAAGGGCAAGCTGATGGCTGGTGTGCCAGGTGTGAAGCCTGCCAAGGTGTTGGTGCTCGGAGGCGGAACGGTGGGCGAGGCTGCTGCCCGCATAGCTGCCGGTATGGGTGCCGACGTGACGATAACCGACGTGTCGCTGCCCCGTCTGAAGCAGTTGGCTGCCGAGATGCCGGCAAATGTACACACGCTCTATTCCTCGGAGCATAACATCCGGCAGGAGCTGCCCACGGTGGATGTTGTCATTGGCTCGGTGCTGATACCCGGCGACGCGGCACCGAAGCTGATTACGAAGGACATGTTGCCGCTCATGGAGAAAGGCACCGTGCTCGTTGATGTGGCCATTGACCAGGGCGGCTGTTTCGAGACCTCGCACCCCACAACGCATAGTGACCCCGTCTATATGGTCGATGGTATTATACATTATGCGGTGGCAAACATTCCGGGTGCCGTGCCTAACACTTCGACCGTAGCCTTGACCAATGCCACGCTGCGCTATGCTGTTGCCCTGGCTGATAAGGGCTGGCAGCAGGCATGCCGCGACGACGAGGCATTAGCCCGTGGCGTCAACATGGTCGATGGCAAGTGTACCTACGAGGCCGTTGCCAAGGTGTGGAACCTGCCTTACACGCCGTTAAAGGATTTCATTGCGTGATATGTATAAGCTGAAGCGATTGATAGTCTGGATGAGGAGGATGCGCCATAGCCGCGGCTTTGGGGTGCAGTCGCCTTATGACTACGGCTTCATTCGCTATGTGGTGAACGAGCATTGGCCGTACTATGCGTATGAAGAACTGCAGCGCACGGTGACAGACATTGACAAGCGGACGCGCAAGCTCTGCCGCCTGTACTTCCGCATGGCAAACTGGCGGCAGCCGCAAGTCATCGTTGACTATCAGCCGGAGACTGAGGCCTATAGGCACTACATGCAGGCAGGGTGCCGCAAGGCGGAGTTTGAAGACACAGGAGTAAGGAGTGCCGTAGAGCTTTGCCGTATGTCGCTGAAGGGTGACTACAGGACTTTCTATGAAGAGGTGCTGAAGCGGGTGGACGACCGCTCGGTGCTCATCGTCGAGGGCATTAAGCGCGACAAGAATACGAAGGCTTTCTGGGAACAGGTGACGCTGGACAAGCGGACTGGCGTGACCTTCGACCTGTACTATTGCGGCATCGTGTTCTTTAACAAGAAGAGATTTAAGCAGAATTATATTGTTAATTTTTAAATTGATATGGGAAAAATAACAAAGGTTTATACGCGTCATGGTGACAAGGGCGAGACCAGCCTTGTAGGCGGTGTGAGGATTAAGAAGTGTGACGTCAGGCTCGAAGCTTACGGCACGGTAGATGAGCTGAGTGCCCAGCTGGGGCTGCTGGTGGCGCTGATGGCCGAAACCGATGCTGAGCGCTCCATGGTGCTGCATGTGCAGAATACGCTCTTCAACGTCTGCACCCATCTGGCAACCGACCAGAGTCAGACACCGCTGTATGCGTCGGCCCGCCTGCCCGAGGGAGCAGTGGCAGAGTTGGAACAGCACATTGACCGGCTGATGAGTGAGCTGCCCGAGGCCCAGGGCTTCATCCTGTCGGGCGGCACGCTGGCGGCTGCCCAGGCCCACGTCTGCCGTACGGTCTGCCGGCGTGCCGAGCGGCGCATTGTTGCCCTTGCCGAAGTGGCAGAAGTGGGTGAGGAAGTGCAGCGGTATGTCAACCGATTGAGCGATTATCTCTTCGCTTTGGCAAAAAAAATAAATTTTAACGCAGGTCACAGTGAAATATTATGGCAGAATGCTTGCAATTAAGAAATAATTTACTACTTTTGCGGTCGAATTTGAAAAAGCAAATGGTAAATTGTTAAATTGTAAATAACTAAGGCTATGTATTGGACACTTGAACTGGCTTCGAAACTCGAAGATGCACCTTGGCCCGCAACCAAGGACGAACTGATTGATTATGCCATCCGTTCCGGTGCACCTCTTGAGGTGCTTGAGAACTTGCAGGAAATAGAAGACGAGGGTGATGTATATGAAAGCATAGAGGACATCTGGCCCGATTATCCCACCAAGGAAGACTTCCTGTTCAACGAAGATGAGTATTAGACAGTAGGAATACTACTAAGTAATTTAATACCAGCGAGATAAGTAGTGCTTGTTTGTCTCGCTGGTGTTTTGTTTGGAAGTAAGGACTATAAAACATTGATATTATGACATTATTCGATCAAATTAGTGAAGACATCAAGGCCGCGATGAAAGCACGCGACAAAGTGCGTCTGGAGACGCTTCGCAACATCAAGAAAGTTTTCTTGGAGGCAAAGACTGCTCCAGGAGCCAACGATACATTGGCTGATGCCGATGCGTTGAAAATTATCTCGAAACTGGCCAAACAGGGTAAAGAAACAGCTGCTACCTATACACAGGCCGGTCGTCAGGACTTGGCTGATGCTGAGCTGGCTCAGGTGGAGGTGTTGGAAGGTTATCTGCCCAAACAACTCTCTCAGGAGGAGATTGAGGCAGAGGTGAAGAAGATTATTTCTGAAGTGGGAGCCACAAGCATGAAGGAGATGGGAAAGGTAATGGGCACAGCCAGCAAGC
>ONRS01000004.1 GCA_900320255.1 uncultured Prevotellaceae bacterium | reverse complement strand
TGCACCAAAACTATGGTTTTCATTCACCATGTAGTTCACCTGCAATTGAGGCGACCAGCCCTTCCAGATGCCCTTCGACTCCTGCGAACTGACGCCCTCGATTCTGTCGGCCCCGCCAGATCTGACTCTATCCGGCACAACTAATGAGACCGTTACGCTTAAGGTCCCTGACCTCTTATATATAGAGGCCGTAGGAAACTACGTGAAGGTCTGTCACCTTCGTAACGAGGAAGTTCGTAACGACATGCTTCGCGCCACGATGAAACAAATGGAGGAAACGTTACAGGGCTATCCGATGATTGTCCGCTGCCATAACACCTTCCTCGTCAACCTTGCTCAAACTGCCACCAGTCCAGGTGTACGTCACCACCGGCACGGCTGAAGCAGAGGTAGAGGTCGTGCACGCCAAGAACTTCGCTGACTGCAGCAGTGAACGTCTGATAAGTCTCAACGGAACCAGTATCGGTAATGTTCACCTTGCCGATGACAGGGCCTTCGCTGCTATCAATGCGCAGCGTCACCTGGCACTTGCCCTTGGCAGCGGCAGTTATGTTGAAACGCTTGGCTCCACTGGCAAAGTCAACGCCGCGCAGACGGATGTACTCGCCGTTGTTGATGTCAAACACATACATGTTACGGCGCCCTGTCGATGCAGGCATATCGGCCACCACACCCGTATTGGGTATGCCCATCTTGGCAGTCTTCAGTCCGTAGCCCCAAGCCATTGTCTCGGCCTCTACGCGCTGGTAGGGATTGAGCCAGTGCAGCTGTCGTAGGGGTTGTTGGTCAAGCCAGTAAGGCACCTCGCCGATGGTTCCGTCAGGCTGATAAGTAATCTCAGTGGCCGACACGCTACGGCGCTCATGGTGTACGTAGGTTTCCAAGTGCATCAGGTCATAGCTTTGCCCGAAGATGTAGGAGTGTCCCTTATAGTCGCAGATGCCCGGATGGTTGCCTCGGTCGCGGTCGGTAGGTTTCATAATGTAGCCCTTCGGTTCCCAGGGACCTGTAGGCGAGTCGCTCATGGCATAGCCCAGTGCCTCCGGGCAGCAGGTAGTGGCATAGCCCAAGTAGTAATGACCATTGCGCTTGTAGAACCACGGTCCCTCCTGGTAATGCTCAATGTGGTAAGGCAACTGTACGACGCTGTCCTTGAGTGACACCATGTCGTCGTTCAGACGGGCATAGTAGGTATGCGGGTTACCCCAGTACATATAGGCCTGTCCGTCATCATCAACAAAGACGGTGGGGTCAATGTCGTACCAGTGGCTCTGGTTCCAGACGAGCGGTTTGCCCAGGGGGTCACGGAAGGGGCCATAGGGAGAGTCGCTCACCAGCACGCCTATGCCGTGTCCGTGCAGTGGGGCATAGAGGTAGTATTTGCCGTTACGCTCCACGGTCTGTATGGCCCATGCACCATTCTCACGGCTTCGCCAGGCAAAGTCCTTCAGCGAGGCAACGGCACCGTGCTCTGTCCAGTTCACCATATCGGTGGTTGACCATAAGAGCCAGTCGTACATGAAGAAGCCTGCCGAACCCTTCTCGTTCTCGTCGGGTATATCCTCAGGCGAGGCGTCGTGTGAGGTATAGAGGAAGAGCGTGTCTCCCACCACGAGCGGAGAAGGGTCAGCCGTATATTTGGTCTGGAAGAGTGGCATGTTGACTTTTTCAATGCAAGCGTCAACTTTCTTGCTGTTAAGGTTAGCGTTATCGTTAGCGTTGTCGTTAGCGTTAACGTTAAGTCTCCACTTGGAGTTGTCGCTCTTGAAGTCGTATTCAGCCAGCGTTGGCGTGGAGTCAGCAGCCGAATAGAGGCAGTAGCGCGTGTTGAGCTGGTCAGAACCAGGCAAACGGTAAGGCATGATGCGGTAAGTTCCGTCAGTAAGCTGCTCAATGCGCCACAGCTGGGCCTCAGAGCCATCGGCAGGCTTGGTAGTCAGCTCGAGGTCGGCAGTGGCCGTTAGTGCACGGTTAGTGCCGTCGATGCTGATGGTAAAAAGTGGTCCGCAAAGGGTGCCTCCTGCCTCAGGTACCGGACGTATGTGCCACAGCTGGTGAGGCCGGAACATATAGTCAGCACAACGTACGGACACCTCGCCGTCGGGCCAGGCAGCCTGCACTTCGTCAAGTGCCTGGTTATCGACAGGGACAATGGGTTCATTGGGGTCCATCTGCCAGAAGGGCTTGCGTTCCTGTTCCATACGGACAAAGTCAACAGCCAGTTCGAGCGAATAACCGCGACGTTCTGACAATATGGCAAAGGTGCCCTCCTTGAGCAGGTCACCAGCCACAGGCCAGTCGTTGTGCCACAGCAGGGGACGAATGCCCAGCACAGAACGGCCGCCCTGGTCGAAGTCTGCCTCGTAGTGGCAGGACATGATTTCTACGCCCTCATCGACAATGGTACGTCCGAAGTGACCCGGACCTGTCTTCCGGTCGCCTGCGCTGACGACCATACGACCGCCGCCGTGCAGCATGTCGCGACCAATGTTGTCGAGATAGGGTCCTTCAACCGAACGTGAACGACCGACCACAATATTATATGTGGAGTTTACACCGTCACAGCAGGTGCCGTGAGTACCCAGCAGGTAATACCAGCCATTGCGGTAGATGAGGTCCGTGGCCTCGCAGTCGATGGCGATGTCACGTTCCAGGTTGCCCTTTACCCGTTCGCCAGTGGCAGGGTCCAGTTCTATGAGGCGTATGTTGCCGAAGTACGTTCCGTAAGTCACCCACAGGCGCCCCGTCGTAGGGTCAAGCAACAGGCTGGGATCAATGGCGTCACAGTCCTCCATGCCGTCACTGGACGCCACCTCAATGGGCGCCGTATAGTGGAAGTCTGTTGACTGCGGGTCGAGTGTCTTGTTCCACATCGTGAGAATTCGTCCGTTATGCCCGCCAAAGAGTCCGCCACCCGTAGCACCGTAGATGACGAGGTAACGGTCGCCTATCTTCAATACGTCAGGGGCAGCTCCGCCACCAGGACGCTCTGCACCACTATGCCATGACCAGCCATTCTCAGAGATAAGGCCGCCCCCACCTGTTCCGAAGGTATAGTACTTGCCGTCACACTCAGCAATGGTCGAAGGATCGTGGATGTAGGGAGCACCCGTCTGCGCCCCAGCAGGGCTAAATGATAATTGAGAAATGATAATTGATAAACCTAATAAATAACGTTTCTTCATATCGTGCAAAAAAAATCTTTGTCAGTTGTCAATTTTCAATAAAGCGTACACAAAAATCACTGAGCCCAGGGCCGTTGACCAGTGCAAAGCGCAACACGTTACGTCCCTTCTTCAGCGTCAGACGTCGCGAAACGCCGTCGTCTTCCACCATACGGCGGTCACCGTCGAGCGTCAGTACCTCGTCACCATTGAGCCACCACATAGAGGCACCGTTGGAGCCGACTGCAAGTCGTACGTTGCTCATCTCCTCAGGGCAGTCAATAAAGGCCACGCCCCAGAAGAGTGAGTTGTAGGCATCTTTTCCCAAAATGTCAGCAAAGCGGAACAGTTTGACGTTATAGGTATTGCTGCGCAGGGCGTGCCACGCCAGCGTCTGCTTGCCTGCCTTGACTTTCTGTCCGTCACGCGGCAACATTGTAAACTGGTCCTTGAAGTATGTCTTATAGAGCTGCTCATGCAGATAGGTGTCGCTCAGCATGATGTTGGAAGGCACGTTCATGTCAATGGGTTCCAACAGCAGCCAGTTGCGAATAAATGCTCCCATCTGCAACGGCTGCACACCGTCGCCTGCCGAGAAATAATGCTCTCTGTTCTTGAACTGCACCCAGTCGATGCTGACTCCTTCGCCCTCGCAGGTCACCACAATATCACCTGTGCCCTTAGGCAGGTATTCCAACGGAGCAGTCAGCGTGAGCCACTGCCCACTCTGGTCTCGGCGGAACTGCCCGCGCTGGGTAATCACCGTCATATTGAACCGAGCAAGAACCTTTCCCTTGGGACTTTTCTCGCGGACGGCAAACGTCGTGTTGGCATTCGCCTTGGCACAGACAACCATGTAGGCTACAGGTTCCAGGCTACTGAAGTCAATGTTGTCATACTGCACCCACTCACCTTTGACAGGCAGGGTGACATGCCAGCCACGGAAGGTGTTGGCCGTGTCGTTAAAGGCTACCGTAGCCTTGCTGCTCACTGCACTGTAGCGATCCACTTCTATACGGGCAGTTGCCTTAGTTGTGCCCACACCTCTCAAGGTGGGTTTCACCTCCTGAATGGTGCCGTCGGCATTAAACTGCAACTTGTCAATGCACACCGAGCGCCGTTTGTCGTCATTGGGTGAGTAGTCGTTATGGTGATAGAACAGATACCACTGTCCCTTATATTCCACGATGCTGTGATGATTAGTCCAGCAATGATTCTGGTGTTCTGCCATAATGATTCCCTTGAAATCCCAGGGACCCAGGGGCGACTTCGACATGGCGTAGGCCAGTGTCTCAGTGGGGTTCTTGCCTTCACCCGTCTCACCACGCACCCAAGGGAACGTCAGATAGTACCAGTCGCCACGGCGGAAGGCAAACGGACCTTCCTTGAAGCCATCGGGCAGACCTTTCATTTCCTCACCACCAACTTTCATGGGCGGCATTTCCGGCTGTCCCTCGCGCTTGGGGAACTGCACCTCCTGCAGTTCACCGTCCAATTCCAGCATATTATCCTTCAGCTTGGCACCACGTATGCCCATACCACTCCAGTAGAGGTAGGCAGCACCGTCGTTATCGACAAGTACGCAGGGGTCAATGCCCATCACACCCTTGATGGGCTGGGGTTCGCAAGTGTAAGGTCCTTCTGGTTTGGAGGCAGTTGCCACACCAATGGCAAAGCCACGGCCTTCGCGTGGAGCATTGGGGTAGAAAAAGTAGTACTTGCCGTCCTTGCAGACACAGTCAGGAGCCCACATGGAGTACCCCTGCGGATTGCCCCAGGGCACACTTTCCTGACTGATGACGATGCCATGGTCGGTCCACTCGGTAAGGTTCTCCGACGAAAACACATGATAGTCGGCCATGCAGAACCAGTCCTGTCGCTGACCTTCGGGGGGCACGATGTCATGCGACGGGAACAGATAGACCCGGTTGTTAAAAACACGTGCCGTAGGGTCGGCCGTAAACTGCCCGCTGATGACGGGATTCTGCGCAGCCACCGCCAGTGGCAGGCAGAGCAAGGTCATAAATAAAACTGATTTTTTCATATACGGTGCAAAGATAGACAAAATCCTCAAAACTCTCTTCGCTACGTGTTACATAATCTTTACGAAAAGTGTCATGACAGGAAAAAGAGACATACCAACATGCAAATTTATCCTTCATTCATGCCTTGCTTTTCACATTTTATTATATCTTTGCAGAAAAATAACGGACTACGATATATGAAAAAGACGGTTTTTACAGCGCTGATGGCTGCCACGACCATAGGAGCTACAGCACAAGACGCTACATTCGAGTTTTTCAAGTATGAGGGCAACGATGCCCGTTTCAAAAAGAACATTGACGAAAGCAGAGAGTACCTGAACCCCATTCTGGCTGGTTTCTATCCTGACCCATCCTTCTGCAAAAAGGGTGACACGTTCTATCTGGTCAACTCGTCGTTCGCCTTCTTCCCGGGCGTACCTATCTTCGAAAGCCAAGATCTGGTCAACTGGAAACAGATAGGCCATGTGCTCGACCGCGAGTCACAGTTACAACTGCCGGAAGAGCGGGTGTCAGGCGGCATTTACGCCCCCGCCATCAGCTACAACAAACGTAACCAGACGTTCTACATGATTACCACCAATGTAGGACGGGGCGGAAACTTCTACGTGAAGACCAAGGACCCGCACCAGGGATGGAGCGACCCCATATACCTGCCAAAGGTTGACGGCATCGACCCGTCATTCCTCTTCGATGACGACGGCAAGGCATACATCGTACATAATGCCCCCGTCTTTGGCACTGCCGACTACGAAGGGCAACGGGCCATTCGCCTGCTAAGGTTCGACGTGAAGGGCGACAGCATCATTGGCGATCCCATCGAAATCGTACGTGGCGGCACCCACGTCACTGAACGCCCCATCTGGATTGAAGGGCCTCACCTCTACCATATCGGCAAGTACTACTATCTGATGTGTGCTGAAGGAGGTACGGCTGAAGACCACAGTGAGGTCATCTTCCGTGCCAAGAACCCCATGGGACCTTGGGAGGAATGCCCTATGAACCCCATACTGACGCAGCGCAGCGGCCTCAGTGACGACCGTGCAGAAAAAGTGACATGCACCGGACACGCCGACCTGTTAGAGGTGAAGAAAGGCGAGTGGTGGGCTGTGTTCCTTGGCTGCCGCCCGTACGAGGGCAATCTATACAACACCGGACGTGAGACATTCTTGTTGCCTGTAACCTGGAAAGACGGATGGCCCATCATTCTGGAAAGCGGCAAGGCTGTGCCTACAGTCGGACAACGCTCCGCTCGGCCCGCAGGGACGCTTGCCAGAGCAAGAACACTCAACGCTCAACACTCAACACTCAACACTCAACAAACAACAGGAAACTTCACCTATATAGACCGTTTTGACAGCGACAGACTGTCTCTGAGATGGATGTTCCTGCGTAACCCGCCTGCCAATGCCTATACGCTGACAAGCGAGGGACTGACACTACACCCATCTGAGGGCACCGTCAGAGAGAAGAAACCACTGTCGGCCCTCTTCTTCCGTCAGCAGCACGCTACCTTCTCGGCAGAGACCACCTTACGTTTCACTCCAAAGGCAGAAGGTCAGTTGGCAGGATTCACCCTGTTCCAAAGCGAACGCCATCACTTCGTCTTCGGCAAGACGTTGCTAAACGGACGCCAGGCGCTCGTCTTGAAACGTATGGAGAATGAAGAGGTTCTGGTTGGCTCCTGCTTCCTTGACAATAATGGTCCACTACGTCTGAAAGTGGAAGCCGACGGACGTTATTACTCGTTCTACTTCGCCACTGCTGACGGAGCATGGCAGCCTCTTGCCAGAGGTGTTGACGGCGCCAACCTGAGCACCGCCCATGCCGGTGGATTCATCGGCACAGGCATTGGGCTTCTTGTTGAGCGCTAATCGCCGCCCTGACTATCATGGTCTTTTGTTACGTACCGCTGATAGTAGGCAATAATAAGAGTGGTAAGCGGCAGGGCTATAATCAGTCCGATGAATCCCAGCAAAGCCCCCCACACAGAGAGTGAGAGCAGCAGAATGGCCGGGTTCAACCCCATGGCGCTGCCCATCACTTTTGGTGTGACCACAAAGTCAATGATGACCTGTACAATAAGGAAGACGGCCAAGGCAGAAATCAGTATCACCCAGAAGTTCTGACCTGTGTCGGCAGCCTTGAGCAGTGCGAGGAACACGGTGGGAATAAGGGCCAGCGAATGCAGATAGGGCACCAGGTCCATGATGCCTATCATAATGCCGAGGCCAATGGCCATAGGGAAGTCGATGATGGTAAAGCCAATGCAGAAGAGTATGCCCATAATGAGAGCCACCAGCCCCTGTCCGCGCATATAGTTGTTCATGGCCTGCTCCACGTCGTTGGCCACGCCCTGCCAGAAGGGACGGCTGCGCTTGGGGAATATCTTGATCCAGCTGCTATTCAGATGTTCATAGTCAAGCAGTATGAAGAACATATATAATAAGGTAATAAAAGAACCCACTATGCTGACGATGACACTGGCCGTCTGACCCACCACGTTGAAGATTTGCGGCATCACTTTCTCTAACACGTCAGTAAAGTCACGGCTCTTGAAAAACTCCTCTATGCTTATGTAGTTGGCCTGTATCCACTCCTGTATGGCAGCGGGGAAGTTGTCTATCTCTGTCTGTTTGTGCAGGTAGCCCGAAGCCAGCTGGCCGAGTTTCTCAAACTGCTCTATCATGGGGGGAATGATGAGATAGATAATGCCCGTGATAACGGCCAGCACAAACACCAGCGTGATAACAATAGAGAGCGCACGATTCTTGACGTGCATCTTAAACTGCACAAACTTGACAATGGGATAGAGCAGGTAGGCCAGAAGCCACGCTACGAAGAACGGCAGCAGCACGCCACTGAGGTAATGCAGCAGGTAGATAACACCTATGGCGATGAGCACGCCAATGAGACCACGCACAAACGTGTCGAAGGTAATTGTCTTGTTAATCATTCTGAACGGCTTTTTGGTAACATTCACGACAAAGGGGCTCATACTCCTGCGTTTCGCCCAGCAACACCCGGCGCTCGTCGCTGACAGTGCGATGACTCAGGTAGGCCAGGTTACCACACTTCACACAAATGGCATGTACCTTGGTGACATCGTCGGCAATGGCACACAGGGCTGGCATAGGGCCGAAGGGGACTCCACGGAAATCCATGTCGAGACCGGCCACGATGACCCTGACACCTCGGTTAGCCAGCTGATTGCAGACATCGACCAGCCCCATGTCGAAGAACTGCGCTTCGTCAATGCCCACCACGTCTATGTCGCTGGTCAGCAACAGGATGCTGGCCGAAGAGTCTATCGGCGTTGAGGGAATGGCATGCTGGTCGTGGCTGACCACGTCTTCCTCACTATAGCGTGTGTCAATGGCCGGTTTGAAGATTTCCACCTTCTGTTTGGCAAACTCTGCACGACGCATGCGACGGATGAGTTCCTCCGTCTTGCCCGAGAACATCGAGCCGCACACCACTTCTATTCTTCCGGGACGGCGTGCTTCTCCCCCTACATTTTCTGTCATAACGGCGCAAAGGTAATAAAAAAAATGAAAAATGAAGAATGAAGAATGAAGAATAAGCGAGCATGGATGGTAAAAAAAGTTAAATACTCGTTAGCGGCAGCAAATTCTTCATTCTTCATTCTTCATTCTTCACTTAAAATGTGTACCTTTGGCCGCTGTATGGGCACATTATATATTGTACCGACACCCGTCGGGAACATGGAGGACATGACTTTCCGCGCGGTGAGAATTCTGAAGGAAGCTGACCTCGTACTGGCTGAAGACACTCGTACATCGGGCATCCTGCTGAAGCACTACGACATTCAGAACCACCTCCTTTCGCACCATAAGTTCAACGAGCACGGTACCACGGCAGGCATCGTGGAACGACTGAAGGGAGGACAGACCATTGCGCTCATCAGCGACGCTGGCACGCCAGGCATCAGCGACCCAGGCTTCTTCCTTGTCCGCGAAGCTGCCCGTGCTGGCATTGAGGTACAGACATTGCCCGGGCCGACGGCCTTCGTGCCTGCTCTGGTATCGAGCGGACTGCCCTGTGACCGTTTCTGTTTCGAAGGGTTCCTGCCGCCGAAGAAAGGGCGCCAGAGTCGCATTGAGGCATTGGCCGATGAGACACGGACCATGGTGTTCTACGAGTCGCCCTACCGTCTGCTCAAACTTCTGCAACAGCTGGCAGAGGTGTTCGGCGATGACCGTCAGGCTTGCGTATGTCGCGAGATTTCAAAAGTCCACGAAGAGAGTCGTCGCGGTACGCTGGCAGAGCTTGTCACCCACTTCACACAAACGGAGCCACGAGGCGAGATAGTGGTCATTGTGGCGGGCATGGAGAAGAAAAAGGAAAAAGACAAAAATAAAATTTAATTAAAAACAATAAAGCGTATGAAAAAGATTTTTGTATTCGCCATGTGCTGCGCCGCACTGGCATCGTGCAACTTAGGAAAAAACAATGACGCTGAACTCAGGGCCATGCAGGAGCGTGACTCTCTGAACCAGATTCTGGCACAGCGCGACAATGAGATTAACGACCTGATGAGCACCTTCAATGAGATTGAAGAGGGCTTCCGCGTTATCAACGAGGCCGAAGGACGTGTCAATCTGGCCCGCTCTGGCGAAGGCAGCAATGCTTCGTCACGCATCCGAGAGAACATGCAGTTCATCCAGTCAACAATGGAGCAGAACCGCGTCCTCATCAACAAGCTGCGCCAGCAGCTCAAGCAGAGCAACGTGAAGTCGGAGGCCCTGCAGAAGGCACTCGACAACCTGACCCAGCAGCTGGAGCTGAAGGACCAGCAGATAGCTGAGCTGAGAGCAGAGCTGGAGGCTAAGAACATCCACATTGCCGAGCTTGACCAGCGTGTTACTGAGCTGAACACCGACGTTACCAACCTGACTGAGGAGAACGAACAACACCAGCAGACCATCAGCCATCAGGATGCAGAGCTGAACACGGCCTACTTTGTCTATGGCACCAAGAAGGAACTGAAGAACCAGGGTGTCCTCGACGGCGGCGGACTGTTCAAGAAGACAAAGGTGAGCACCAACTTCAACAACGACTACTTTACCAAGATTGACATTCGTTCAACCCGGGAGATCAAGCTCTTCTCCAAGAAGGCTGAGATCAAGACTCCACACCCCGCTGGCAGCTACTCGCTCGACAAGGACGATCAGGACCAGCTCGTGCTGCACATTACTAATCCGCAGCAGTTCTGGAATGCCAGCAAGTATCTGGTCATTGTTGTGAAGTGATGTTTGTTGAAAGTTGAGGGTTGAGCGTTGAGCGTTGAACGTATAAGGTCATTCAACGCTCAACCCTCAACCCTCAACATATTTCTTAATCAATTCCAGGCAAGCCTCGTAACCTACGGGCTTGGCAATGAAATCATCGCACCCGGCCTCGAGCGAACGCTCCCTGTCCCTGTCGAAGGCATTAGCCGTCAGTGCAATAATGGGCAGATGAGGGTGCTTGGCCTTAATTTCGCGGGCAGCCTCAAGACCATCCTTCACCGGCATACGCAAATCCATCATAATTAGGGCAATGTCATGGTCCTCGGCCATGTTTACAGCCTCCTGTCCATTACGGGCTCTTACGTACTCGTAATGGTTTTTCAGAATGTAAGTCATCAACAGGTAATTACTGTCGTTGTCTTCGGCAATAAGAATCTTTTTCATTTCGTTTTAGCTTTCCAAAAAACAAGTTTTTTCGTTAATTAGATACAAATATAGGCATTTTCATGGAAAAACGTTTGCTCATCCCACATATTTTAACTAATTTTGTCCGTCAAAGCTACAAATAACCAAAACAATAAGAAAATGAACATCAAATTTCTGACTTGTGCAATGGCACTCTCTGCGTCGCTGACAGCCAGTGCGCAGACCCACGTCATGGACGTAAACGCGAAGAAACTCGGAGCTCCCATACAGTCAACCATGTATGGCATCTTCTTCGAAGACATCAACTTCGCTGCCGATGGCGGACTCTATGGAGAATTAGTGAAAAACCGCTCGTTCGAGTTTCCCCAGTCGCTCATGGGCTGGCAGGCCTTCGGACGCGTGGAAGTGAAGAACGACGGTCCCTTCGAGCGCTGCCCGCATTACGTGGTGCTCGCTAACCCGGGTCACAAGGAGCGCCGCTCTGGCCTCGTCAACGAAGGTTTCTTCGGCATTGGTGTCGAGAAGGGCGAGCAATACCGTTTCTCCGTCTGGGGCAAGGCTCTGCAGGGTGCCGGTGCCATCCGCGTACAGCTCATCGACGAGAGCTCCATGGGCGAAGAGCAGCAGTTTGTTGAACAGGAAGTGGCCATCACGTCTGCCGACTGGAAGAAATACACCGTGACGCTCACTTCGCCCCTCACCAACAAGCACGCCAAGCTGCGCATCTTCCTGAAGGGTGACAAGAGCGTAGCGCTGGAGCACATCTCGCTCTTCCCCGTCAACACCTTCAAGGGGCGTGAGAACGGCATGCGCCGCGACCTGGCACAGGCACTGGCCGACCTGCACCCCGGCATCTTCCGCTTCCCCGGCGGTTGCATCGTTGAGGGCTGCGACCTTGAGACGCGCTACCAGTGGAAGAACACCGTCGGTCCCGTCGAGAACCGTCCGCTGAACCAGAACCGCTGGGAGCACACCTTCGACTACCGCTACTATCCCGACTACTACCAGTCTTACGGCCTCGGCTTCTTTGAGTTCTTCCAGCTCTCCGAGGACATCGGTGCCGAGCCGCTGCCCATTCTGAGCGTAGGACTGTCGTGCCAGTACCAGAACTGGGAAACCGAGTCAGCCCACGTGCCCATGGACCAGCTGCAGCCCTATATCGACGACTGCCTCGACCTCATCGAGTTTGCCAACGGCCCTGTCACCTCCAAGTGGGGTAAGGTGCGTGCCGACATGGGCCACCCCGCACCGTTCAACATGAAGTACATCGGTGTGGGCAACGAGCAGTGGGGCGAATACTACTATGAGCGCCTCAAGCCGTTCGTTGCTGCCATCCGCGCCAAATATCCCGACATTAAGATTGTAGGCACCAGCGGCCCCGTGCCCGAGGACGTGCCCGATGCCACC
Source organism: uncultured Prevotellaceae bacterium (assembly GCA_900320255.1). GTDB lineage: Bacteria > Bacteroidota > Bacteroidia > Bacteroidales > Bacteroidaceae > Prevotella. The sequence goes on along the minus strand of ONRS01000004.1, from coordinate 9,537 downwards.
TACCGCTTCGAGGACGGTTGGAAGGCCATGAAAGCCCAGAAGGCAGACCTCGTCGATGAGCACTACTACCGCGATGAGCAGTGGTTCCTCACTCACGGACTGCGCTACGACTCTTACGACCGCAAGGGTCCGAAGGTGTTTGCCGGCGAATATGCCTGCCACGGCAAGGGAAAGAAGTGGAACCACTACGAGGCAGCACTCCTCGAGGCAGCATTCATGACAGGCTTCGAGCGCAATGCCGACGTGGTATGGATGACCACCCCTGCCCCACTCTTCGCACATGTTGACGGCTGGCAGTGGCGCCCCGACCAGATTTGGTACGACAACACCCAGATGTTCAAGACCGTCAGCTACTATGTGCAGCAGATGTACGCCACTAATGCCGGAACCAACGTGCTCCAGCTCACCATGGACAAGAAGCCCGTGGCTAACCAGGACGGACAGGACGGACTCTTCGCCAGTGCTGCCTTCGACAGCAAGACGGGTGAGGTCATCATCAAGGTGGCTAACACGTCACGTCAGCCACAGGCTGTCAGCTTCAACCTCACAGGTGTCAAGGGCGACCGCACGGCACAGACGCTGACCCTCTGCCACGACGGCATGGACGACGAAAACAGCATCTGCAAGCCTGAGCTCATCACCCCGCAGCCAGGCACTGCCCAGGTTTCCAACGGCAAGAAGCAGTCGGTACTCAACGACCAGCTGCCCGCCATGTCGTTCCGCATCTACAGGTTCAAGAAGTAACAGCAGTTGACCTCGGGACTCGTTAGCCCCGCGATGACCCCAGACCCCCTCTGACTCCCCCTGTAGGGGGAGGACTGATACCACATAAAGTTTAGCTTGGTAATAGTCCTCCCCCTACAGGGGGAGACAGAGGGGGTCAAAAGGGAGGGAAACTTCAACAAACAACTAAGGTTTTCCACCTCCATGAACTGCGAGGTAATCTGCAAAATTAGCTCAAGTGACCTCCCCCATCCCCTCCTGTAGGAGGGGGGATAATTACCACTCAAGGGCTTGCAAAGTATTCTGTCCTCCCCCTACAGGGGGAGTTAGAGGGGGTCAGGAGTTAGAAGGGGTCACAAGTTAGAGGGGGGGCCGGGGTCACTTCCGTCAAAAACTGTTAAATACAGACTGGTATATCCATTAAAAAAACTGAAAAACGCGCTTCTTTACAGTTCGAAAAATCGACTTTTTTTGTTAATTTTGTAACTGAAAAAACATTTTTATTATTCACAAAAAAAGGAGATTTAAGCTATGTCAAAGACAGTAGAACTGCAAATGGAGAAGAGCCGCAACCTCATCAGCGGACTTCGCAAACACGTAAAGGAACAGGGTGAGCGTGGCATTACGCCGCGTGAGATTGACGAGATGGAGCAGACGCTGCAACAGTTGGAGACCGCTAATGCCGAGGTGGACCGTCTGCGCGAAGAACTCTCGCCTAAAGTGAAGCAAATGAACGACATTCTTACCGCCGTCAAGACTGCCTACGGTGAGAACAAAAAGACCCTCAAGGGCTACTATCCCCAGGAGCGCTGGGCTGACTACGGCATTTCTGACAAGCGCTGAACATTCCTCTCAGCAAAAGTTCCATCATACAAGTGGCATGACGGTCAAAACGATGACTCATGCCACTTGTGTTTCTATGCGGCATCTATCGTCATTACCACAAATTAATCCCCCACTTTTCCTACCATTTGTTACGGTTACACCACCGTAAGCCGAAGGCCACCCTCCCCCTTTCTTCGATTTCGACAGCCTTCTGGCTTTCAAAATAAGCAAAAATAGTTTCAAAATATGCAAAAAATAGGGCCTTTGGGTGCTTAATGCACATATATTTTAATAAATTTGCTTATCTTTGCAAAACCTAAGTTAAAATTAACAAATTTGTTATGTCACAACTTGAACCCCTAATTGCCGACTTGGCGCTCATCCTCATTTGTGCTGGTGTGATGACGCTTTTGTTCAAGAGCCTCAAACAGCCCATTGTGCTGGGCTACATCGTAGCTGGTTTTCTCGCTTCGCCAAACATGCCTTACATGCCCAGCGTGACCGATGGACACGGCATCCACATCTGGAGCGAGATAGGCGTCATCTTCCTGCTGTTCTCCCTCGGCCTGGAATTTTCGTTCAAGAAGATTCTGAAGATGGGGGCAGCCCCGATTATCGCAGCCTTGGCCATCATTCTGGCCATGATGTACGTCGGTGCATGCACGGGCGAGCTCTTCGGCTGGAGTCAGATGGACTGCATCTACTTAGGCGGCATGCTGGCCATGTCGTCAACAACCATCATCTTCAAGGCGTTCGACGACATGGGACTGCGAAAGGAACGCTTTGCCGGCCTGGTGCTCAGCGTGCTGATTATTGAGGACATCCTGGCCATTGTGCTTATGGTGATGCTCTCCACGCTGGCCGTCAGCAAGGAGTTTGAAGGCTCACAGATGCTCAACTCCATCCTGACGCTGGGTCTCTATCTCGTACTGTGGTTCACCGTGGGACTCTACTTCATCCCCATGGCGCTACGCAAACTCAAGCCCCTGATGAACGAAGAGACGCTGCTCATTACCGCCCTTGCCCTCTGCTTCGGCATGGTGGTGGCAGCTTCTGCGGCAGGCTTCTCGGCTGCCTTCGGTGCCTTCGTCATGGGCAGCATCCTGGCTGAGACCGTCGAGGCCGAGACCATTGAGCACCTCGTAGCCCCCGTCAAGAACCTCTTTGGAGCCATCTTCTTTGTGTCCGTCGGCATGATGGTCGATGTGGCGCTCATCATTGAGTACATCATCCCCATTGTCAGCATCATTGCCGCCGTCATACTGGGCCAGACCATTCTGAGCACCTGCGGATTCCTGCTGTCGGGCCAGTCGCTGAAGACCTCCATGCAGTGCTCGTTCTCGCTGACGCAGATTGGCGAGTTCGCCTTCATCCTGGCAACCCTCGGCACGTCGCTCGGTGTCACCAGTGACTTCCTCTACCCCATCGTCGTTGCCGTGTCGGTCTTCACCACGTTCACTACACCTTATATGATTAGGCTCGCGGTACCTGCCTACAATGTGGTGGCCCGCGTGCTGCCGGCTAAACTGATAGCCAAGCTGGAGCGTATCACGGACGAGAAGGACGAGCAGGCTCCCGACGAGCTGCAGCAAATCTGGAACAGCTGTTTCAAGCGTTTCATCTTCACCATGCTCATCAACAGCGTGCTCTGCATTGCCATCATGGCCATCATGTACTACTTCGGCCAGCCGATTATCGAGAGCATGGTGCCCGCCGAATGGGTACACCCCGTCACTGCCTTGATTGGCGTGGTCATCTGCGGTCCCTTCCTATGGATGCTGATGCGTGCCGGTGGCGACAGCCCGGAAGTCAACAAGCTGTGGTATAGCAGTCCTCACTGGCGTGTCAGACTGACGGCCTACGGTGTGCTGCGTATAGTCATCACGGCTATCTTCGTCAGTTTCTTCGTCGATTATGCCATTCCCTGGACCAGCTGGCTCGGCATCGTTGCCCTCATCGCCATCCTGCTCTTTATCTTCCACTCTTCTGTACTGGAGAAGCACAGCAACAAAATGGTAAAGAACTTCACCGACAACCTGAGTGCGCGTGAAAGGCTGAAGGAGCAGGAGTAACGACCCGAATTATTCACAATCAAAAAAAATAACAACATGTACATTCGACAGATTTTAACACTACTTGCCGTTGCCCTGACAGTTCAGGCCAACGCAGACAATGCAGCCGGGGTAAGCTCACAGGTTGAGAAATACCTGAACATGGAGCCCCTCAAGCTGGAAGTACCGGAAATGAAGGCCGAACTGGGAACACCCGCCGCGAGACCGGTTCTCGACCTTGACGTGGTTCCCCCTACCACCAGTCCAAAGATGGACTTCGACTTCTTCAAGTCGAAGACCAATCCTGGTGTCAAGCCTTACAAATTCATGGACGACATGACCTTCGTTGGCATTCCCCTGTTCGTGGCCGGCTGGGCCATCAAGGGTGACAAGGCCATGTTCCGCGTCAACCAGAAAGCCGAGAAGGGCGGAAAGAGTAACACCCAGCTGCTGACCGACTTCAAGACCGGTATCGACGACTATACGCAGTTCTTCGGCCCCGCCATGGTGGTGGGTCTGAAACTGGGCGGCTACGAGGGACGCAGTGACTGGCCGCGCCTGCTGGCCAGTGCGGGTATGTCGTATGCCATTATGGCCGGTTTCGTCAATGTCATCAAGCACACCGCCAAGGAGATGCGCCCTGACGGCTCTACCGCTAACTCGTGGCCTTCGGGTCACACCGCCACTGCCTTCGTGGGTGCCTCGCTGTTGCACAAGGAGTACGGTCTGACGCGTTCGCCCTGGTGGTCGGTGGCCGGCTATGGCGTGGCAACGGCTACGGGTGTGATGCGTGTGCTCAACAACCGTCACTGGATCAGCGACGTCATGTCGGGCGCCGGCATCGGTATCATGTCCACCGAGCTGGGCTATGCCCTCTGCGACCTGATGTTCAAGGGTAAGGGACTGTTGCGCAACGACATGGTGCTCGACAACACGAATCCTTCGTTCTTCAGCATCTCCATGGGTTTGGGCCTTGGCGGAAAGGACCTCGAATTCGAAGACCAGGGTGAGACGGTGGGCCTCAAGTTCCGTGCCGCCACGGTGGTCGATGCCGAGGGTGCCTACTTCTTTAATAAGTACGTGGGCGTGGGCGGCCGCCTCAGAGTCAGGGCACAGTCGGTCAAGGACTTCGGCGACTTTGCCAACTATGTGGCCATTGAGCCCATTGACGCCTGGGAGGATCTGCAGCCCTACTATGAGGCAGCCTATCCTGGCGACTATGGCTCCTCTCCCAGCGATAACTTTGACACCTATCTGGACAAGGTGGGCTTTCAGACACAGACAGACGAAGCCTGGAATGCCAACTCCCCTGTCACCAACATCAATGGCATCGTGAAGAGCGACCACATCACCGAGTTCACCGGCAGCGTCGGCGTCTATTTCAACCTGCCGCTCAGCGACCACTTCTCCCTGGGCACCAAGGCACTCATTGGACGCTCCATCACTCAGGAGCTTGACATTGACGGCCATGCCGAGGGTAACATGAAGGACATCAGCTACACGATGGGACTTGACAACCGTCCGGGCCATAAGGACGCTCTCGGTGACCCCACCTTATCGCTCAACGACCTGATGTACCCCAACAACACGGGTGAGAAATGGACCGACGACTGGGAGTACCTCACCATCGGAGCCAAGTCATCTACTTCGTTTGGCACGGGCATTTCGCTCACCTATCGCTACAAGTCCAACTTCTCCTGGCGCCTCTTCTGCGACTACGACTACACCCGTAAGGACTTCACGGCTACGTACGACCCCTTCCACTTCGTGCAGAAGGGCATGACCTCAGGTGCTGCCTACTTGATGGATCTGTCCAAGCAGTTTTCGACTGACGAATACGCCGACGGTCTGGGTCTGCAGGCCAGGGAGTACAAGACCCGCAAGCACATGAACTACGTGACGCTGGGTCTGTCGTTCCTGGTGAACCTCTGATTGATTTATGAAGTTATCGGAGTTATCGAAGTTAACTCCGATAACTTCGTTAACCCCTTTCCATCATGTACGAGCAACACATACAGGATGATTTAATCTTTGTGATGTTTTACGCAGGGGTAACGGTAACGGCCATTATTGCCAGCTGTTACCTGCTGCTGCGCCGGGGTAATGCCTTTGCCCCTGACATCACACCCCCCAGAACCTTGCGCCGCTGGACGGCCGCCTTCTTCGCTGTTATGGCGCTGGGCCATATATGGTATATACCCGTCATTTTTCTTGACTCATACGACGAGGTGAAGCTGAACTACCTCATAGGCGGACTGCTCGACAGCATGACGATTTTCCCACTGGCAATAGTCATTTTGCTCGTCATGCTGCAAGACCGCAAGCGGCCACTGTGGCCTGTTGCCGCCATCACGGCACCAGTCGTCGCAGCCATGGCGTGGAGTGTCTTTAACCGCAGTGAAGTGCTTTTCCCCGCGATATATGCCTATCTGCTGTTCTTGGGCATCGGCTTAATAATATATATGGTACGCGAAGTCAGACGCTATAGCCGCTGGCTGCGCGACAACTATGCCGACCTGGAGCACAAGGAGGTGTGGCAGAGCTTCATAGTGCTGGCGGTCATACTGCTGACGTTCCACCTCTATGCCTATACCACCGAGGAACCGGCATATAAATACATCATGCAGGTAATCAGTCTGGTACTTATAGGCTATCTCCTCTGGCGTGTGGAAACGTTGAGCGACCTCAGCATCGCCCAACCGCAGAGCCTTCCTGCCGCAGAGACAGCCGCTCACGACAACATCGGTCTATTGCTACAGCAGCATTGCATTGACACGCAGCTCTTCCTGCAGCACGACCTGACCCTTCAGCAGCTGGCTAAGGCCATTGGCACCAACCGCCTTTACCTCAGCCAGTACTTCTCTGGCCAGGGCTTGACTTACAACACTTATATTAACGACTTGCGCATCAACCATTTTGTCAAGCTCTATCGTGAGGCGATTGCTGCACACAGTCCCTTCACTGCCCAGCAACTGGCTCACGACAGCGGTTACCGAAGTTACAGCACCTTCAGCCTCGCCTTCAAGCAGCGCATGGGCCAGACCGTAACTGCATGGATGCGCGGAGCCGGGACAATTTAGCAACAATTACAAATACAGGAAAAACTGGCAGCTACCCCCTCGGAAACTGTTGGTTTATGGCAGGGAAACGGGTAGTTTCCCGGGGGGTATCGAGAATTGAGCGGCCGCTGAAAAGTATTTGAACGCCCGCTGAAGAGTATTTGACCGACCGATGAAAAGTATTTGAACGCCCGCTGAAAACCTTAAAACCTAAAAATTCTTTGTCAAAGGCCTTCATCACGGTTCAACGGCAAAGGTACGAAAAAGTGAGCACAATACAAAATAAAACACGAAGTTTTTTATTTTTATTGTCGAACGCAAGTACCTTCGGCGAAGCCAGAGGTACGAAAAAGCGGCCAAGGGTCGCTCTCTCCAGTTCTCCACCAATCATGCACAGCCAAAAGACACGTAGGGAAAAACTCTTTCTACTCTGCGGCTCTGCGCGAGACAAAATCACAAGGGTGGTATGTCAAAAAACATAAAAAGGCGAGGCCTGATTACACGTATTTGCCTAACTTTTTGTACCTTTGCCGATTGAAACAGACAAACAAAAGTATATATCAAATCGGCCTCACCGCCGGTGACATTACCAGCGGTGCTATCGAACTGAACTTCGACGGGGAAACGACGGGAATAAGCAGACCCACCCCCGACCCCTCCCTGAATGGAGGGGAGTGGTATGACCTGCAAGGGCATAAGCTCAATGGCAAACCCACCAACAGCGGCATATATGTGAATAATGGTAAAAAAATCGTGATTAAATAACACAACAATATGAAAAAGAAAGTTTATCAGCATCCTATGATGCACATCGTGACGATTCAACAAGCACAATTGCTTAGTGGCAGTGGTAAGGTGAGCGATGTAAAAGGCAATAGCGGCTTGGGTTACGGTGGCAACGGTTCTGGCCCCGCCCATGCTCCAGAGGAGGAAGACTTCGAGGACGAGGAAGATTGGTAATCAGCCATTACGCGTACATTGATAAGGGTAGCCAGCCGTGCAGCCGTGCCATAGGTGCAGCGATATGGCTGGCTACTTATAAAACCTTCAAAAAAATAAGACAATGAAAAGAATCATGCTATGGATGCTTGTCGCCATCCTTGTAATCTGCGGCACAGTGGCTGTTGTGAAAGTCTGTGAAGGCGCTAATGCACAGACCGAAAACTCAGCATCGGGCGTGAAGTCCACCGAACTGATACGTACCAGCCAGAGCTGGGACGGCGTGGAGCTGCCCGACTATTTCCAGGGCCGCCCCGAACTGGTGGCTGTGAAATACGAGTTCCCCGCAGGCCAGAAGCTGGGCTGGCACCACCACCCCGTGATGAACTACGGCGTGCTGGTGCAGGGTGAGCTGACCATCATAGGACAGGACGGCAAAGAGAAGACCGTGCATGAGGGCGAGGCCGTCGTGGAGATGGTGAACACCATCCACCACGGTGAGAACCGTGGCACGAAGCCTGTCATCCTCTACATGTTCTACCTCTCGCAGAAGGGCCTGCCACTGGCCGTGCAGCATCCCGAGATTCCATTGGAGTAAGCGATAACTCCGATAACTTCAAAAAAATGAAGAAAACGCTGGTTATACTCATCGCGCTGCTCACCTGCGGGCATGTCTCAGCACAAAATGGTGTGCGAGGACTGCTGAAGAAACTGGGCACAAAGCTTGACTCGATGGCTGTCAAGGGGGTGGACCGTCGCTATATCGATGCTCCGGAAAAGCCCTGGCAGATCATCGTGAGGGGCAACATGAACCAAAGCACAGTGAGTATGAACACGGAAGGCGTCATTGACGGACTCAGCTATAGTGCCAAGCCACATCTGGAAACCAGACCGTCACGGTACGTCGGACTATGGGCCGGCTACCGAGGCTATGGCGTAGGCTACACGATAAACGTAGGAGGCGACAAGGGTAGCTACTTCACGGCGGGAGCCACGGGCGGTTCATACGGCATCAATCTGCGCATCCACTCGTTTGAAGAGGACTCGCCAGACTTCAACCTGAACAGCGACCTCGTCCCTGAAGAAAACAAGGACGACTGGGGAGAGGTGCATCTGTCCGACCCCATCAAGGTGCGCACCGTCATTGCCGACGCATACTACCTGTTCAACGGCAAGCGGTTCTCCTACTCTGCCGCCTACGACCAGTCGTTGATACAGAAACGGTCGGCGGGTTCGCTGATGGCCGGTGCCATGTACTACTACGGTCGCATCGACTATGCCGCGCCCACCAATGCCGACCTGATATACCTGATGCAGGGTCTGGGCCGCATCAAACTGTGGCAGGGCAGCATTGGCGTGGGCTATGCCTACAACTGGGTGCCGGTGCGCGGGCTGTTGGTCAACGCAATGGTCATGCCCATGCTCACCGTGGTGAACAGGCTGAAGGCTTACGGCTATTCCACCAACGTTGAGGAGCTGATGGAAGACCCCAAGTTCTGGGACCCAGAGACGACTGACGACGAGTGGGACAAGTGGTTCTATGGCAATCTGCGCATAGCCCCTATGGGTGACATGTCCTTCAACAGCGGTATCACCGTGAACTTCGATGCCCGCCTGTCAGTGACCTACAACTTCGGGCGGTACTTCGTCAATGCCTACGGGCAGTTCAACAACATGCGCTATACCCACGACAGCAGCCACGGCCACCTGAACGACTGGTTCGTCAATGCCTCCATAGGCGTAAGGTTATGAAAAGGTCAAAGGACGAAGGTCAAAGGTCATAGGCCGCTCCCTCAAAGCCTTAGACCGGTTCCCTTAGACCTTAGACCAAAAAATTATGAGAGTAACAATTAATAAGTAGATGGACACAATTATCTTATATAAACAACGAATTCAACGAATTTCACTAATTAATGCTACGCGCAGCAATTCGTGTAATT
>ONRS01000096.1 GCA_900320255.1 uncultured Prevotellaceae bacterium | reverse complement strand
GTTAGCGTACATCCAGTCCATACCCTTCGCACCGAAGAGCGGGCCAAGGCTCTGTGTCAGCTCCTCAACGGTCTCGTTGAAGGCCTCACTCGGTGTGTGACCGTGCTCACGCAGCACCTCGTACTGTGCCAGCAGCAGACCCTGAATGGCACCCATCAGACTGCCGCGCTCACCCGTCAGGTCACTCGTGGCCTCACGCTGGAAGGTGGTCTCAAACAGATAGCCGGCACCAATACCGATACCGAAGGCCAGCGTCTTCTCCTTGGCCTTGCCCGTAGCATCCTGATAGACTGCATACGAGCAGTTCAGGCCGCGGCCCTCGCAGAACATCGTGCGCAGACTCGTGCCGCTGCCCTTAGGAGCCACCATGATGACATCCACATCCTTCGGGGGAACCACACCCGTGCGGTCACTCCAGTTAATGGCGAAGCCGTGGCTGTAGTACAGCGTCTTGCCGGGCTTCAAGTATTTTTTGATGGTGGGCCACTGCTGAATCTGACCAGCGTCAGAGAGCAGCATGCAGAGAATAGTACCCTTCTCGGCTGCCTCCTCAATAGAGAAGAGCGTCTTGCCGGGCACCCAGCCGTCGGCCACCGCCTTGTCGTACGTCTTACCCTGACGCTGACCCACAATGACGTTGAAGCCATTGTCCCTCAGGTTGCAGGCCTGTCCAGGACCTTGTACGCCGTAGCCGATGACTGCGATAACCTCATTCTTCAATACTTCACGTGCTTTCTCCAAAGAGAACTCCTTGCTGGTGACAACAGTTTCAATAACGCCACCAAAATTCATTTCTGCCATAATTAAATAATAAATTATTGTTTTACTTATCTCTGCTGACCATGCCAGCCCTGCCCGAGAGCCGTCGTCTTATCAGTCCGCTCCCACCCTAACCCGAGGGCACGACAAGAGACCTTTACTAAAATCGGATGCAAAAGTAACAATTTAAAATCAAACAGCCAAATATTATTACAAGTTTTAAACAATAGCAGGTAAAGAGATGGGAGAAAAGGGGAGACTGAGCGGCAAATCCCGCTGAACATACAAATCTCGCTGAACGGGAGAATTCCCACCGATTGACAAGTGTTTTGCATACTGAACACTTTTAACTCAAATCTGTTCATCATACTGAACACTTTTTGCCATATCGATGAGGTAACAGGCAAAAATGTTTTACACGCAAAACACTTTTTCACCAAAAATGTTTTGCAGGCTGAACATTTTTATTTATCTTTGCAACCAAAATAGGAACTGAACATAAAAAGAAGCAATGGAATCACTCATCAGACGACACCTCAACAGAATGCAAACCGTCAATCTCGATTTTGTGCGTAACATGATGGACGAAATCGACTGGAACGAAAGACTGATTATGATTAAAGGGCAAAAAGGCGTAGGCAAAACAACCCTTATGACTCAACGCATACTCATGACATGGGGGGCAACGAACACGTCGGACGTGCTCTATGCCAGCCTCGATAACATCTATTTCAGCACCCACGGGCTGCTCGACTTCATTGAGCAATACCACGCACAAGGAGGCAAGCACCTTTTTCTGGATGAGGTACACAAATATCCGGGATGGAGTCTGGAAGTGAAAAATGCATACGATGAGTTTCCTGACATGCACATTGTGCTTAGTGCCTCGTCACTTATCAACCTGAATGACGGAGAGTCCGATCTCTCCCGTCGTTGTATCACCTATTTGATGCCAGGCTTATCGTTCAGGGAATATCTCAACATGTTCCACCAGCAACACTTCCAACGACATTCACTCCAGGGAATTCTTAATGACGGCAACAAAATCTGTGCAGAGGCAAATGCCAATGTCCGCCCACTGTCCCTCTTTGCCGAATACCTGAAGACAGGCTATTACCCGTTTCTGAAAGAGGGTGCCAACAATTACTATACCCGTATAGAGAACATCGTCAACACCACTATCGATGTAGAACTGCCACAATTGCGCAAGCTGGACGTTGGCAACATCAGAAAAATAAAGTCTTTGCTGGCCATCCTTGCCTCAAACGTTCCCTATACCGTTGATACGGTGAAACTATCAACCATGGCAGAAATGTCGAGAACTACCCTGTTGCAATATCTGCAATATTTAAGTGAGGCACAACTGATTAACCTACTCTATTCTGACCTCGTTAACGTGAAGCGACTTCAGAAGCCTGACAAAATCTATTTGGAGAACCCTAACCTGCTGCATGCCCTCTCCACCACCACCGTCAACGAAGGGGCTATGCGTGAGACCTTCCTCATCAACCAGCTGTCAGGCCACCATCTGGTTGAGTATAGCAAGACATCTGCCGACTTCACCATTGACCGCCAATATACCATTGAGGTTGGTGGTCATTCAAAAGACGGGAAGCAGATTGCCGGACAGCCCAACAGCTATATTGCCGCAGCCGACGAAGAATATGTTTTAGGCAACAAAATTCCCCTCTGGCTCTTCGGGTTCTTGTACTAAAAAAGTCCGGCATACCGAATGTGTGGTATGCCGGACTTCGTGCATTTTATTTAACAATGACTTTCCGTCCACCTGTGATGTAAACTCCAGCAGTTGCTGGTTTACCCGTCAACTTCTGACCGTCGAGCGAGTAATATTCGACCTATAGGTCAAAAAAAAGTATATTAGGTAATGGAAGCAGGAGCCATACAAGCAAAGCCATTTACTCCATTCCAGATTGAGATGTTGGAGTTGGTGTCAAGAGTATCTTCAGAGGCAGAGATGAAGGACATTCGTCGCTTGCTGGGCCAGTATTTTGCCCAACGAGCAGAAGATGCCCTTGACCAACTTTGGGACGAAGGTGTGCTCAATGAAGAAGTGATAGAAGAATGGAAAAATGAACACATGCGCACACCCTATAAGCAGTAATGAACATTGTCCTTGACACAAACTGCCTGCTCAAGCCTAAAAAAGGCTGACTTCACAGCCAGCCTAATTTATACTAAACAAATACTTTATGAATTCTCACCTGTTGTGGGTGCAAAGGTAAGGAAAACTGAGCATTTGCACAATACCTAAAAATGGGGGTTTTGCCTTCTTCAGAAGAATACGACCTTGCTGCGGCAGCACTCAACGTCCTCACCGTCAGCACCTTTACGGACTATCCGCACACAACTCTCAAGGTCGGAAACGGTCTCCCGATAGAACGAGAGGCGGTCACCGCCATGTGCCTCAGCCACGTAGGCAATCTCGAAACGCCTGACAGGGTGCTCCCTATACCACTCCATGGGCCAGAGGTCGAGCACGTGCTCAATGTATTTCACGCTGTTGATGTGGCCGTTGATATCCACGTCGTTATAATACGTGTCAATGGTACGCACCAGCTCTGCGTTGTCAGTCATGCGCACTCGCCCACCCTTGTCGATGGGGCATTCCTTGTCCTTGACAATCCAGTTCTCGATGGCACCGTTGTCAATGGCATAGATGTCAGTAGGCTGGCGCGTGGTGGTATCTATCATTGCCCAGATACTGCGACCGTAGCCGTAAACTTTGGGTGTTGGGTGTTGGGTGTTGGGTGTTGGCTGGCCTACGACGGCGAAATTGCGGCTGGTGAAGTAGCGCATGGCACTCTCCACCCAGGTCTCTACGTTGAAGCGGGTGTACATGGGGGGCATCTCCACCATCTCGATGGCCAGGCGCGACAGCACCCACGAACGCCCGATGGACATGAGGTACTTCATGCCGAAGCCACGGTCGGTGGAATGGAAGTCGGCGGCATTGAGCATGTGGTTGCCCAGATGGCCCATAAACAAACGGCCAGAGAAGTCGCAGTGGAACGGCTCGGCCATGAACGGGTAACAACCAATCTTATTCATGGGCGGCCTCCCTTTCTTCCAAGAACTGGCTTACCTGCTCCTGCATGCCCCGGGTAACGGCAATGCGGCCGCTGCGGGTATATTGGAGCACACAACCGAAGGCATCGAGGGCCCGGAAGAGCTCGATGATCTGTTCGGTGACGCCATACATCATGACGATGGTGTAAGTGGGGTTCACCTCAATGATGCTGGCATCGAACTTACGGATGGTACGCGAAATCTCCGCATTCTCCAGCACCTTCTCGGTAGAGAGCTTATAGAGTCCTGTCTCGCGTATAAACAGCTGGTCGTCAGTGAAGTAGTTAGCCTTCACCACGTCTATTTTCTTCTCTATCTGACGGGTAATCTTCACTATCTGGTCTTCGTCGCTCCATGCGGTGATGGTGTATTTATGCACCCCCTCAATGCTCGATGCCGACACGTTCAGGCTCTCAATGTTAACCTGACGGCGCGTGAACACGGCAGTAATCTGATTCAGAATACCCGCAATGTTCTCTGAATAAACCAGCAGGGTGTAAAGTCTTTTCTTATCCATAAATAAATTAGTAATGAGTAATGAGTAATGAGTAATTAAACATTATATCTCTAACATCATCTGGTCCACATTCATGCCCGGAGGCGTCATGGGCAGCACGTTGTCTTCCTCGAGGATGGCACACTCGAGAATGAACGGGCCCTTGGTGGCGAGCATCCTGTCGATGGCAGCAGACAGGTTCTCACGCTCGGTCACCGCCTCGTAGGCAATACCGTAGCCGCGGGCTATCAGCTCGTAGTTGGGGTTCATCATCTTGGTGAACGACTTACGCTTCAGCCAGAACATGTCCTGCCACTGGCGGACGTTGCCCAGATAGTGGTTGTTCAGCAGAATCATCTTGACGGGAGCCTGCTGCTCCATGATGGTGCCCAGCTCCTCAATGCACATCTGGAAACCACCGTCGCCCATAAAGCAGACCACGGTACGGTCGGTGGCAAACGTGGCTCCGATGGCTGCCGGCATGCCGTAGCCCATCGTTCCCAAGCCGCCCGACGTGCAGACGCTGCGCTTCTCGGGATACTTGAAGTAACGGGTGGCAAACAGCTGGTTCTGACCGACATCCGTCACGAGCACCGTGCCACGCGGAGCCTGCTCGGCCACCGCATTGACCACCTCGCCCATGCGCAACGGGCCCTCCGCAGGATGAATGGCGGGCTCAATGACTTTCTCACGTTCACGCTGGTCAAGCTCACGGAACGACTCACGCCATTCGCGATGCTTGTTCTTACGGAGCAGCGCCGTAATGGCAGGCAACGACTCCTTACAGTCAGCCACCACAGCCACATGGGTCTTCACGTTCTTGTCAATCTCGCTCTTGTCAATGTCGAGGTGTATCACCTTGGCCTGCTTGGCATAGGTCTTCAGGTTGCCCGTAACGCGGTCAGAGAAGCGCATGCCGATGGCGATGAGCACGTCACACTGCTGCTCCTTCAGGTTGACGGCATAGTTGCCGTGCATGCCCAGCATGCCCACGTTGAGCGGGTGGTCAGAAGGCAGGGCAGACAGTCCGAGCATGGTACGTCCGGCAGGTATGTCGGCTTTCTCCAAAAACTCCTTCAGCTCTTCCTGGGCGTTACCCAGTTCCACGCCCTGCCCCACCAATGCCAGCGGGCGCTGTGCATTATTAATCAGGTCGGCAGCCTGCTGCACCAGCTCCTTATTCAGCTTGGGGTAAGCCACGTAGGAGCGCACGAAGTCAACCTTCTTGGGCTCCCAGTCAATCTCCTCGACCTGGGCATTACGCGGGAAATCGAGCACCACAGGCCCGGGACGGCCACTGCGGGCAATGTAAAACGCACGGCTGACGGCCCAGGCTATGTCTTCTGCATGGCGAATCTGGTAGCTCCACTTCGAAATAGGCTGTGCCACGCCCACAAGATCGACCTCCTGAAAGGCGTCAGTACCCAGTGACCCAATGGCCACCTGACCGGCAATGACCACGATGGGCGTGGAGTCCATCATGGCATCAGCCACACCCGTCAGCGTGTTAGTAGCACCGGGACCGCTTGTAACAAGCGCCACGCCCACTTCGCCGCTCACCCGGGCATAGCCCTCAGCAGCATGGGTAGCCCCCTGCTCGTGACGCACCAGTATATGGTCAAAACACTTCTTCTCTCCCCGGGTATAGTCAAACAGCGCATCATAGACGGGCATGATGGCGCCCCCCGGGTAGCCGAAGATGGTTTTCACCCCTTCGGCCTGCAAGGCTCTCATCAGCGCTTTTGCTCCTGTTATTCTGTCTCTTAGCATATTCCTTTTTTTGTTTTTTTATAGTTACTATAGTCACTATAGCCGCTACAGCCACTATAGCCCCTATTCAATGATCCTCACACCTCCCTTATCAGCCGAGCTGACGCTCTGGGCATAGGCACGCAGGGCCTTGGAGACCACGCGGTTACGGCGGAGCGGCTGCTGCGGACGGGCTGCCAGCTCGTCGTCGGTGAGCTTGACGTTAATGCTGCGTGAGGGAATATCGATGACGATGATGTCACCATCCTTCATCTTGCCGATGTTACCACCGTTGGCTGCCTCGGGCGAGATGTGGCCAATACTGAGTCCGCTGGTGCCGCCCGAGAAACGGCCGTCGGTAATCAGGGCGCACTCCTTGCCCATGTGCATGCTCTTGATGTAAGAAGTGGGATAAAGCATTTCCTGCATACCGGGGCCTCCCTTCGGACCTTCGTGGGTTATGACGACACAGTCGCCCTTCTTCACCTTTCCGCCGAGAATGCCCTCACAGGCATCTTCCTGCGAGTCGAACACCACAGCCGGACCCTCAAAGTGCCAGAGGCTCTCGTCAACGCCTGCCGTCTTCACCACACAGCCGTCCTGGGCAATGTTGCCGAAGAGAACGGCCAGTCCGCCGTCCTTGGTGTAAGCATGCGCAATGTCGCGTATGCAACCTTCAGCACGGTCGGTGTCCAACGAGGGATACATCTCTGACTGCGAGCCCATCTTCGTAGAGAAGCGGTTACCGGGAGCAGAGAAGTAGATGGAGACGGCATCCTCCTTACTACCTGCTCCTTCCTCCTTACTCGTTATATCGTACTTCTGCATGGCCTCCTTCAGCGTCATGCCATCCACACGCTTGGCCGAACCGTCAATGAGTCCGCCCTTGTCCAGCTCGTTCAGAATACCAAGAATGCCGCCTGCACGGTTGCACTCCTGCACGCTGTATTTCTGCGTGTTAGGTGCCAGCTTACACAAGCAAGGCACCTTACGGCTCAAGGCGTCAATATCCTTCATGGTGAAGTCGGCACCAGCCTCCTGTGCCACAGCCAGCAGGTGGAGCACGGTATTGGTACTGCCGCCCATAGCAATGTCGAGCGACATAGCGTTGAGGAAAGCCTGCCGCGTGGCAATGTTCCTCGGCAAGACAGAGTCATCGCCGTCTTCGTAGTAGGCCAGCGCGTTCTTCACAATCTGACGGGCAGCCTGCCTGAAGAGTTCTATGCGGTTGGTGTGAGTAGCCAGGATGGTGCCGTTGCCAGGCAGGGATAGTCCAATGGCCTCAGTCAGCGAGTTCATGGAGTTGGCGGTAAACATGCCTGAGCAGGAGCCGCAGCCCGGACAGGCACACTGCTCTATCTGCCGCATCTCCTCATCAGTCACGCTGGGGTCAGCACCCTTCACCATAGCGGTAATAAGGTCTGCATTCTCACCACGCCAACGGCCAGCCTCCATAGGGCCACCAGAGCAGAACACGGCGGGAATGTTCAGGCGCATGGCAGCCATGAGCATACCCGGGGTCACCTTGTCGCAATTGGAGATACAGATCATGGCATCAGCCTTGTGGGCATTGACCATGTACTCCACCGAGTCGGCAATGATGTCACGCGAGGGCAGCGAATAGAGCATGCCGTCGTGGCCCATGGCGATGCCGTCGTCGATGGCTATGGTGTTGAACTCGGCTGCATAACAACCCATGTTCTCAATCTCCTGACGGACTATCTGGCCTATCTCGTGCAAATGAGTGTGACCAGGCACAAACTGTGTAAACGAATTGACAATGGCAATAATGGGTTTGCCGAACTGCTCCTGCTTCATTCCCGTGGCAACCCAAAGCGCGCGGGCTCCGGCCATTCTTCTGCCTTCCGTGCAAACCGCACTACGTAATGGATGTTTCATACTTTTTAGCTGTTTAAAGCTGCAAAGTTACACCTTTTTATAATAATAGCCAACAAAAAAGCCGAGTTTTTTGCCGTCAGCTTTCATTTTATAACTAAAATCAACGATTCTTCTTCAGTTTGTCAATGGCATGTTCCAAACTCTCGGTGGGTTCAATGATGTTATAGTTACCCCAGAAGTCGGGGTCGTCAAAGTAGCCTGCCTGGTCATACAGGTAGTCACGCGGTCCGAAGGTGTCACGTCCGCGAATGCGACGGACGGAGTCACCCGCTACCTGTTCGGTGACCACCATCTCGCTCACCACGGTATAGGCCGACGAGAAGAGGCGCCGTTTCCAGTCACACTTGAAGCGCATCTCGTTGCGTACATAGTTGATGCGCGTCATGCCGTCAACGTCAGACGTGGTGTAGTTGATGACCGTATTGAGTTCCTTCGGGTTAAAACGCAAGCCACGGGGCTTCTTGACCAGCATGAATTCGGTGGCTTTTCCACGATCGTCCATGTCCAGTTCAAGCTCCACGCGGGTGAACGTCAGCGACTGCTGGTCAATGTAGAGGCGGGCATAATACAACGGACGCTCTACCCTGTACAGCGGACGCAGGCTGATGACGTACTGCGGACGCTCCCCTATGCGCTCGGGCATTTCCGACTTCAGGCTGTACAGCTTCAGCTCCTCCTCGTTGAGCAGCAGTTCGGCATTCTTCACGGCATCGAGCATGATGGGAATAATGGGGCCGCCCATCACCTTGATGCCCAGCGTGTCCTTAGCCCTGGTGCTCAGCAGCCTGCGCCCGCGAACGATGCTCACCGCGTCGCCGTAAGTGGTACGGCGGTTGTAGGTGGTCTTGTACATATCGGTGACAGCCTCGCTCACGGCGATGAAGCGCGAGCCCTTGCGCGCCGTTTCGCGGTAGAAGCAATGCATGAGCGACGCGCTGTTCAGGTAGTTATCGGGAATCTTCTTGATGGCTGCCAGCACAATCTCCAACGGGTCGTTAGCCGACACCACCACATCGTCCAGCATGATAGCACTGGGCACCATGCGAATCTTCAGCCCTTCGGTGGCCGTACTGAGGTTGACGCGCTGGGTGTGGTAGCCTAAGTGTGAGAGCGTGATATAGGCCGGCCGCTTAGGAACCTTGAGGGTAAACTCACCGTCGTCGTTGGTCACCGTGCTCACCGCTCCCTGCAGGGCCGAGACGCTGACATGAGCCAGTGCCGCCCCGTCCTGACGGCTTACCACACGACCGCTCACCACCGTCAGTTCACCCTGTGCAAACATGACGACAGCCAACAACGACAGCAGTATGGTCAGACTATAGCGCATATATTTAAATCAATTTCCGCAACAAATTTAAAAAATAATTACGAATTATGGAGTATTAATTATGTTTTTTTTATATCTTTGCACCAAATTTTTTCATAGATAACAACAATGGGTGGATTTTTCGGCACTATTGCGACAAAAGATTGCATTAACGACTTGTTCTACGGAACTGACTACAACTCACATCTCGGTACCAAACGGGCCGGTTTGGTAACCTACGACGAAGAAAAAGGGTTTAACCGTTCCATTCACAGCCTTGAGCGCAACTACTTCCGCTCCCGTTTCGAAGACGAGCTTGACAAGTTTACGGGACGCCAGGGCCTGGGTGTCATCAGCGACACTGACCCACAGCCCATCATTGTCAACTCACACTTGGGACGCTACGCCGTGGTGACCGTTGCCAAAATCAACAACCTTGACGAAATAGCCCAAGAACTGCTGCAGCAGCGCATGCACTTCAGCGAGCTCTCAGCCAACCGCATCAACCAGACCGAGCTGGTGGCCCTGCTCATCAACATGGGGCAGACGTTCGTTGACGGCATCAACCTGGTATATCGCAAGATAGAGGGCTCCTGCTCCATGCTCATACTGACGGAAGACGGCATTATCTGTGCGCGTGACTTTCTGGGCCGCACCCCCATTGTCATAGGCAAGAAAGAAGGAGCCTACGCTGCCACCAGCGAGACCACGGCCTTCCCCAACCTGGACTACCTGACCGTGCGCGACGTAGGGCCCGGTGAAATAGTGAAGCTCAGGGCCACGGGCATCGAGGTAATGCAGGAACCCATGAAGCGCGAGCAGATCTGCTCGTTCCTCTGGGTGTATTACGGTTTCCCGTCGAGCGACTACGAGGGCATCAACGTGGAAGACGTGCGCGAGAAGAACGGCGAGATAGTGGGAGCCGAAGACGACGTGGAAGCCGACATCGTGTGCGGCATTCCCGACTCTGGCGTAGGCATGGCCTTAGGCTACTCGAAGGGTCACAACATAGCCTACAAGCGCGCCGTGACGAAATATACCCCCACCTGGCCGCGCTCGTTCACACCGGGCAGCCAGACGCGCCGCGAACTGGTGGCACGCATGAAACTGGTGCCCAACCCCGTCATACTGAAAGACCGCCGCATCGTGTTCTGCGACGACAGCATCGTGCGCGGCACCCAGCTGCGCGACAACGTGCGCACCTTCTTTGACTACGGAGCCAAGGAGGTTCATGTGCGCATTTCGTGCCCGCCGCTGGTCTATGGCTGTCCCTTCATAGGCTTCACCACCTCGAAGAGCGACTACGAGCTCATTTCACGCCGCATTATCCGTGACTTCGAAGGCGACAATGCCGACAAGCCCGAAGTGCTGCAGAAGTACGCCACCACCGACTCACCCGAATACCAGCGCTTGGTGAAGGAGATTGGCAAGCGACTGGGGCTTACCTCCGTGAAGTTTGCCAAGCTGGAGAACCTCATTGAGAGCATCGGCAAGCAGAAGTGCGACCTCTGCACCCATTGCTTCGACGGCACGGGCTACTGTCATTACGAGAAAGACTAAAAAAAGGCTGAAGGGTTATGAAGACAAGCATCTATACGCTGACATCGGAGCTGCACGACGAGCAGTCGGTGAACGCCGTCACACAGGAGTTTCTGGGCAGTCTTGACATCAGTTACGACTTCAAGGCTGACGACTATAGTGACTACGGCACTGCCCCACTCTCGCTCATCTATGTGCGCACAGGCGGCACCGAGGGCATTTTCCGCCGACTGCTGCCACAGCTGCCCAACGCCCATCACCCCATCTACCTGCTCACCTCGGGCAAGAGTAATTCGTTAGCCGCATCCATGGAGATTCTCTCCTACCTGCGCCAGCAACAGCTGCAGGGGGAGATTATTCACGGCTCGGCAGCTTACGTCAGCCGCCGCATCAACCTGCTCCAGAAAGCTGCCGAGGCACGCCGGCAACTGCAAGGCTGCCGCCTGGGCATCATCGGTGAACCGTCAGACTGGCTCATTTCCAGCCACACTGACCCCGCTGTGGTGAAAGAACGACTGGGCGTGGAGCTCGTCAACATTTCCATGCAGGAACTGCTCGACGGCATTAGCCAGACACCCATCACCCAACACCCATCACCCAACACCCAACACCCATCACCCAACACCCAACACCCATCACCCAACACCCAACACCCATCACCCATCACCCAAATCCAAGAGGCACTGCCCGGCGCACAGCGCATCTACGAGGCACTGAAGGCTCTCATCGGCAAGCACCGGCTGCAAGGGTTCACCCTGCGCTGCTTCGACCTGCTGACAGCCGTCAGGAACACGGGCTGTCTGGCACTGGCCAAGCTCAATGCCGAGGGCTACGTGGCAGGCTGCGAAGGCGATGTGCCCGCCATGCTTTCCATGATGATAATACGCTCGCTGACTGGTGTGTCGGGCTTTCAGGCTAACCCTGCCACCATTGACCCCGAAAGCGGCCAGCTGCTCTTTGCTCATTGCACCATTCCGTTCAACATGGTGGAAAGCTACGAGCTTGACACCCACTACGAGTCGGGCATCGGCGTAGGCATCAGGGGCTACATGGCCACTGGGCCCGTCACCATCTTCAAGGCATCAGCCGACCTTCAGCGCTGCTTTATTGCCGAAGGCCAGCTATTGCGTAACCAGTCAAAGGCCGACCTCTGCCGCACACAGCAGGTCATTCAGCTTGACCACAAGGAGCAGGCCTCCTACTTCCTCACCAACCCCATAGGCAACCACCACATCATCGTGCCCGGCCACCAGGCAGAATTGCTCCGTCAGGTGCTGCAGTAAAAAAAAAGAGACTTAACTTGGTACAAACATCATGCCTTGACGCTGATTGCCGGCAGTTTTGCCATCACATTTGAAATGTTCCGTCTGGCCACGGCAGGCTTCATGGCCTCTTCTTTGGACAAGCCAGGCGGATTAATGCACGCCACCTCAGCAAAACCGGCATCAAGCAGTGCCTGGCGGTCGGAGACGCAACCCGCTATCAGCACCACGGGAACACCCTGCGCACTGGCCCTACGGAGCAAACCGCTGGGCAGCTTG
The DNA here is from genome assembly GCA_900320255.1 of uncultured Prevotellaceae bacterium. GTDB lineage: Bacteria > Bacteroidota > Bacteroidia > Bacteroidales > Bacteroidaceae > Prevotella. The sequence goes on along the minus strand of ONRS01000096.1, from coordinate 2,453 downwards.
CCCATCAGCGTCTGACGGTCAGCCGACCCTTCACCAGTAATGGCCAGCGACGCCCCATGCAGCACCTCATCGAAGCCCACAGCATTCAGCAGGACGTCAACACCTGGCTGGCAGGAGGCATTCAGGTATTGCAGAAAGGCATACCCAAGCCCACCGGCTGCACCAGCACCAGGCAAGTCCTGACGATCAAAGCCGAAGTGACGGGCAGAAACCTCGGCAAACCGTCTGGCACGACCGTCAAGCACGTCAACCATCTCTGCTGTGGCCCCCTTCTGCGGAGCAAACACACAGGCAGCACCCTGCGGGCCACAGAGCGGATTAGTGACATCGGTGGCAATAGTAAACTGCACGTCCCTTAGTTCGCGTACGTCGTCCCACGTTCCGTGTCTGGCAAAACCGTCAATGACGGCACGCAGCATGCCTATGCCACAGTCACTCGTGGCACTGCCGCCCAGCCCCACAATAACCTTACGGCACCCCCGCCGCACAGCGTCAACAACGAGCTGCCCCGTGCCGTAGCTGGTAGCCCGCAGCGGGTTACGCTCATCAGGAGCCAACAGCGTCAATCCGCTGGCCTCGGCAATCTCTATCACCGCCGTTTCACCACTCACTAAGTAGTGGGCCGTAACGGGGCGCAGTAACGGGTCAGCAACCGTCAAAGCCACCAACTCACCGCCTGTAGCAGCACGGAAAGCCTCCAACCATCCTTCGCCACCGTCGCTCACGGGAATCTGAATGACCTCAGCATCAGCCATCACCCCCAGAATGCCCTCAGCCGCGGCCTCATTAGCTTCGCGAGAAGTCAGGCACCCCTTGAACGAGTCAATGGCAATTATCACTTTCTTATTCATAGCGCTTATGTTTTTTATTACCACGCAAGGACATGCACACATTCTGTCCTCCCCCTACAGGGGGAGTCAGAGGGGGTCACAAGGGAATCAATTATATAAGAAAAAAACAGCTAATGCCAACTGGATGACCATGATGGCAGTTATTGCTGATGCTGTCTTACTAACTCTATTGCTTCTTTTCCCGTCAGATGCTCAATGTCAAAACGAATCATCAGCATGCGCGATAATCCGCCTTCAATCTCCCGCTGCAGGGCTTCATCCTGATTCGGATTGTAGCGGTTGCCAAGCATGCGGGCCGTCTGCAGTTTCTCCTGCTCATCCTCAATGATGTGGATTCTGCCGAAAGCTATCACACTACGGAAGAACGTGGTGTACTTCTCTGGCTGGACATCATCCTGCTCGATGACACAAAAGGATGCCTTGTCACACTTACGGATAGCATCAACTTTATGGCCAGCCAAGGCACTGTGGAAGTACAACTTACGCTCATGATAAACATAGCTGATAGGAACGGCATACGGATAATCATCGTCACCCAGTAATGCCAGTGTGCCTGCCGTTGCTTTCTGCAATATGCCAATACTCTCTTTTTCTGCAAGCTGCTGTCGCTTGCGCCTCATCTCTCTGAATTCCATCATGAAATTGTTTTTAGTCCGACTTTACCGGCAAAGATACTGATTATTCCGCATTTATTACAACTTTTGTCCACATATTTAAATGTATTTAGGCAAAAGGAGTGTGGCTTCAGTCCGGAAGACAAGATGGAAATGCAGGAGCCATAACGTTGCCAAGTCCTCCATAAATCTCTGTCATGCGCTGTAGCATGTCTCTGGTGACAAGTGACAATGACAAAGTGACATCGTGACATTAAGGAGGTTTGAACATGCAGAAACTGGTCTGAAAAATGAGAGGATTTAATTATAATAAATAATATAATATTATAATATTATATTATTTATTAATTGCATCTATGCATCTTAGAAAGTGCTTAATGTCACTTTGTCACGATGTCATTGTCACTATCCGGATGTCCTTAACACAATTTTTCGGTAATAGTATAAATCCTGCCCGCCCGCGGCGAACCGTAGTCTTCGAAGCCCGGCAATTAGGGCATCGGGGGCCAGAAATTACGGCTCGCAAATTTTGCCCCAATTCGTGCTGAAAATTGCGATTAAGCGAGAGCAAAGCTATGCTTGCATGAGCTCTGCCGAGCGTGAGCAAATTCGATGAATTCTTCATCAAAATCGCCCCAAATCGAACGCAGGAATTTGGAGCTGCGCGAAAAATGTAGTACCTTTGCAGTGTTGAAAATGAAGAATGAAGAATGAAGAATGAAGAGTGAAGAATTTGCTGCCGCCCGGGAGGTAATCAAAATTCTAATTTCTAATTCCTAATTCCTAATTTGAAGACAGCGGTAAGCGGCGGGCCGGTGTAGATTGCTGCAACAAGAGTCTAATACTACGAAAAACACTTTAGAATTATGGCAAAGATTATGTACGTATTGAAGAAGAACATGAACGAGAAGAGCGACAACTTCGGACGCTGGTTCGCCCAGGTGAAAAGCCTTGAGACCCTGGGACTCAGGAAGATGGCCGAACACAT
>ONRS01000132.1 GCA_900320255.1 uncultured Prevotellaceae bacterium | reverse complement strand
GAGGGTAAATCCTTGGTCCTTCATCACTTTCTTGGCATAGGCATAATCCCCATGCTTATTGATGTCGTAGATGATATCAAACAGTTTTTCCCCAGCATTCTGTGCCATAACGGTCTGCGCTGTTCCTGTCAGCATCAGCGCCAAGAGTATAATTGCTATTCTTTTCATAATTTTTTTGGTTTTTGTCATTACGCGATTTTATTGCAAAGTTGAAATCATAGGGTCACAACATATAGCTCCTTACCTAAGCAGCCAGAGGCGCAGTAGCTGGTCGTCAATGTAGTAGGCTCCGTTTTCTGTTGACAGGAAGTGGTATTCCACCAGCTTCTTGGTGGCAGCCTGGACACTGCTGGCTGACTTCAGATGGTGTTTGCGGATGAAAGCACCGGAGGTAATCTGGGTGGCACGCTTCTCGGCTGCAACGGCATAGAGCAGTTCCTTTTGCGGAAGTGTGAGTCGTGACAATACTTCGCTGTATTTCTGGTGATTTTCCTCAATGAGCCGCTGAAGGGCTGCGCCTGTCTGGGCGATACCACATGTGGCACCGGCTTCAAGTTCTGCATACAGATCATGGAATATCTTTTGCAGGTAGTAAGTGTTTCCTTCTACCGCTTGGTAGATGTTGTGGACGGCTTGGACATCCACCAGTCTTTTGCTGTTCTCAAAATGTTTCTTGACAAACGGCAGGTACTTGTCTTCATTGATGGGGGCTAATACCATGATGTCAGCACTGTTATAGAACGGACGGGCAGCATCCAGGAACATTTCGTTCATCAGGTGGCGCTCACTGCCGGAAAAGATGAAATTGGCATTTGCTGAGTGTTGGACATGGGTACGCAGCAGTGCTTCAATGTTCTTCTCTGGGTAGCTGGTTATCTGCTGAAACTCGTCGATGGCTATGATGCAGCGCTTTGGGGCTTGCTCTATGCAGGTGAAGATTTCTTCGAGTGTGTATGCCGGGTTGGTGATGTCGCCTAACTTGATGTCGAAGGTTGGCATGTTGGTAACAGGATCGTAGCCAAAACTCCCGCTGAGCGACTTCAGAGTAGCCACTACCTGCTTCATTACTTTCTGACTGTGCCGACCGATGCTTTCGAATACGGCGCGGCCTAATAAATAAGTGAACTCGTTGAGGCTGGATGTGCGCAGTATGTCGATGGAAATGGTAATGTAATGGTTCTTGACGGCCGGTTTCTCAAAGCAGAAATCAATGAGTCCTGTTTTGCCGAGTCGCCTCGGTGACATCAGCACCACATTCCCCTGGTTCGTCACTTGGCGCACCAGTCGTGCGCTCTCTTCCTCTCGGTCGCAGAAGTACTCGGGCTTTATCTTGCCTACTATAACAAACGGATTTTCCATACAGTTTCTTTGTTTGACGTTGCAAAGATAATTATTTATTTTGAATTATGCAAATTAAATAATTCAAATTGAATAATTTGAGGCTTTTCCGACGAAGGGGGGGAGGAGGGAAGGAGGGGTGGCTTGCCGGCAAACTGCTGGAACAAAGGGCCGACGATGCCAAGAACGCCAAGCAACTGAGAAATTACTACATACAAAATATAAAAAATGACAGCACACTACACTAAACCTTAAAAATGCACGATAACATATTGATATTCAGTACATAATTTTAGTGTAGTGTTGTTGACATCACTACACCAACACTACACTATACGAGAAATTGCAGCACACTGCCTAATTTGGCCTTCCCGCCACTCTTCTTTGGGCCACTTTCCACTCTAATTACGGCCGATTCTCATCCTTGTTTGGCCTTCTCTCCACCCGGGTTTGGACCAAACAAGGGTGAAGTTAAGCCATTGTTACACTGCTGTTTAGTGCAAACAAGGCTGAAGTTTGGTGCAAACTACATTTCCATCGTTTAAATATGCCGTTTTCACAATGTAGAAGTGCCGTTTCTCTGGAAGAGTGACATTCACTTTATGTTAGTGTAGTGTGCACTCCATGAAAAGCACAACACTACACTAAAATATATTGCTGAATATCAGTGTGTTAGCAGACGATTTCAAGGTTTAGTGCAGTGTGACGTCATTTTTTCAACTTTTTCTTGGAAAATTGCAAATCACACAAAAGATACGCTTACCACTGATGGAATGTATAAAAGATGAGAATCTTTAACCAGACATTGCTATTTCCACGAAATGACGGGCATGTTGTTTTCGAAGTTACCCCACATCACAGGATGCATTTCCTGGTTAGTAACTTTCTCTACGGCAGGAGTTACAAAGTCATAGAGCTCCTTGGCTGTGATAACCTTGTCTTCGTTCTTGTCGGCACCGCCTCTCAGCCCATACTGCAGATGTGCTGTGAACACTGCATTATTCCAGGAATTGTATTCCATGGAAGTTTCATTGTCAAGGCTCGACAGGAACATCATGATGCCAGCTTTCTTAGCCTTCTTCATGGTGGTTGCCCCCATTTTCTTGACGAGGGTGGCTTGGCGACCTTCGCGGGTCTCACGTCTCATGCTGCCGCTGAAACAGGCTTCCACTAACATGATTTTCCGTCCTGCCTTGCTGTCCTTCATTACCTGAAGCACATCGCTGTGCATCAAGTTCGTGTTGTCATAGGCGTCAAAGCTGCCAGGTGAACCGTGGCCCGAATAGAAAAAAACGATGGCGTCGTCTTTCCCGGCCTTAGCATAAAGCTGTTTCATGGCGGCCAGCACGTTAGCCGATGTCGCCTGGCTGTTGGTGACGAGTCGTGCTTCGGTTTTGCCGGCTTTCTGAAACACTTTCATGATGGTCTCAGCATTATGGGCAGGTGTGCGCAGTGGCTGGGTCTTATATTCGCTGATGCCTACACAGACAATATAGGTTTTGCCCTTCTTTGCCGTAGCAGGTGCTGCTGCCAAGCATGTCAGCAGCAGCACCGTCAGTAATGTCTTTATCTTGTTGTTCATACCATGGGGTCAATATCTTCAACTACGTTTCCTTCTGTTACTGTGTCGTCGCTTGAGTCGCTTATGTCAGTGTTGTCGGCAATAAGTGGTTGACTTTCATCCACATTCGGTGTTCCGTCAACAGTGTCTTCCAGCGTCTCGGCTGCTGGTTCTTCTGTACTGTCCATTACTACATCATTGTTGTAGCGGGGAAGTTTCGTACCAGTGTTTTGGGCAATAATAAGGTCATCTGTAGGTTGGTTTTGCTGGCCTCCATTGTGCATGGCTTCATAGACACCAGTGTCGCGAAGGCTGATTTCTATTTCCTTATCTCTGAGGTCAATCCACTCTTCTCGCTGAGTTTTTGAGTCATCGTTGACGTCATACCACATGAGGTCTGCATAGCCGTCGTGGTTGACATCCTGCAGCTGCGCCTGATGACCATTGATGACTGCATCGACCACGTCTATCTCTTGTCCTTCTTCCTCTACATGCTCATAGCTGACCACGGTGATTTCTGCACCTTGCAACTCTTCTGTGTTAATCTGATTATCGGGGTCGTCACCGCCACTCATAGCTACCAAAATCTCTTCGCCCAGCGGCGTCAGGGGCTTAAACTCACTGATATCAGTAGGTTCACCGTTGCGGTCGTAGTCAATATAGGCCAGGTCGTTTGTTCCGTCTGAGTCGTAATCTATGAGTATAGCGTCAAATTTTTGTCCGTTGGCATCGGTATAAACAGCCAGTACAGTTGTCATGCCATCTTCCGTAACCATTGGTTCTCCCACTTTCTCAAATCCTTCCACGTTATTTACAACCGTAGCCTCTGGCATGACGACATTGTTCATGCCGACGTCATGCAGGCTGACTAATTGGTCCTGTTCGTCCAGGGCGTGGTTGTCGTTCACGTCTAAAATAATGTAATCAGCCTTGCCGTCCTGATTCTCGTCTATTAGTAAAGCATCATGACCATTGACTGTGGCTTCTACTGATGTGGCCTTTCCGCCATTCCAGTCGATAACCTCCACTTCGTCGCTCATCTGCTCAATCTTGTAGGGATCTTCTGGCTTAACAGGATCATCAGGCTTAACGTGCTCATCTGGCTTCGTCGTCTTGTCAGGGCGTACTTGTGTGTTGTTATGATAGTGGTGGTGATGCACTTCGTGTACCTCAGCTTCGGGCTTTTCGGGTTCCGTAGGTGTCACTTCAGGTATGTCAGGCTTGTGGTTGATGGCGTCGGCTATAGCCGATGTCCCTACACCGGCACCCGCTCCGCTGAGAACGGCTGCAACTGTTGCAAACAAAGTTCGCTTCAGTTCCTGACTGTTGTTTCTTTTCTCTGCATTTTCTGCACTTTGATGAATGTTTTTTGCTTCCATTGCTTATATGTTTTTAGTTAATGATTTTTTCCTTGTCTGCATTGCAAAGGTACAAAGAATAGTGAACAAAAGCAAATTTTTTTAAGTATTAATGGTTTATCCCCCCACTTTTTGTTACATATACCCCGTTTCATGTGACCAGTCGAAATTGTTTTGTTGGGGATAGTGGTGAAAAATTAGAGACAAATATTGCTATATCGGAAAAATTTCTTAATTTGCACCATTATTATAAATACAAGTGACGTTATGCCTGAAACAAATGGTTTTGATAATAGTGCGATGCTGCCTGTGGGCACCTTGCTGCAGGACGGTAAATATCGCATAGAGCGTTACCTCTCGTCGGGAGGTTTTGGTAATACGTATGTGGCTACTAACACGGAGTTCGAGGAGCAGGTGGCCATCAAGGAGTTCTTCATGCGTGGCATCAGCGACCGTAATGGTGATTCCGTTTCCGTCAGCGTGAGCAACAAGACGAACGTGGAGCAGTTTACGAGCCAGAAGGAGAAGTTCCGCAAGGAGGCCCGCCGGCTGCGTAAGTTGCGTAACCCGCACATCGTGGCCGTGCACGACCTGTTTGAGGAGAACGGCACGGCCTATTACGAGATGGACCTCATCAAGGGTGAGTCACTCAGCGAGCGCATGAAGCGTACCGGGCAGCCACTCGGCGAGGCCGAGGTGCTGCAGATCCTTGACCAGGTGCTCGATGCGCTCTCCGTGGTTCATGCGCAGGGACTCTATCATCTCGACCTGAAGCCAGCCAACATCATGGTGGACCAGACGGGGCGTGCGCTGCTCATTGACTTCGGAGCCTCCAAGCAGATGTCGGCCGGTGACGGCTACAGCGTCAGCACCTCGTCGGCCTTGGCCTTCACTCCGGGCTACGCCCCCTTGGAGCAGACCGAGCAGAACATGAAAGCCTTTGGCCCTTGGACCGACCTCTATGCTCTCGGTGCCACGCTCTATAAGCTGCTCACCAACCAGACTCCTCCTTCAGCCAGTGAGATTCTGATGACGAACACGCCACTCTTGTTCCCCACGCCCGTCAGCACCAAGATGCAGCAGCTTATTGTCTGGATGATGAAGCCCCGCCTCGACGAGCGTCCGCAGAGCGTCAGTGCCGTTAAGCAGTTCCTCACGGCAACTCAGCCTGCCGAAGAGGAGACGCGGCCTGTTGAACCGGAACCGGTGAAGGAAGAAACGGTGGTCATCGAGAAACCGCAGCCAAAACCGCAGCCAAAACCGCAGCCGCAGCCAAAGCCAGAACCAGAGCCGCCTGTTCCAACCCCTGTTTATGAAGAGCCTGAAGGTGAGGAGTCGGGTAATAGTAAAATGTGGTTGGGCATAGGTGCCGGTGTCGTAGCTGCAATAGTGGCTGCTATTGTGGTGACGTTATTTTTGTTAAAAGGTCCTGAAGGACAAATGCCTGTTATGGAAGAATCTGAGCAGGAAGTAGCTTCTCTTGATACTCTCCCCCGTGCTGATGAGGTCATTACGGTGAAGGGTGTGTCGTTCAAGATGATAGGCGTTCAGGGCGGCACGTTCACGATGGGAGCCACCAGTGAGCAAGGTTCTGACACCGGAAGCGACGAGGAACCTGCCCACCAAGTAACAGTATCCACGTTCTCGATTGGTGAGACGGAGGTGACGCAGGAGCTTTGGCAGGCGGTGATGGGCTGTAACCCGTCAAGTTTCAAGGGTCCTCGCTGCCCAGTAGAGAACGTTAGCTGGGAGGACTGCCAGAACTTCATCCGTGAGTTGAACTCACTGACGGGCCGGCATTTCCGTCTGCCTACTGAGGCCGAATGGGAATATGCAGCCCGTGGCGGCAGGAAGGCTAACGGGCATAAATACGCTGGCAGTAGTTCTATAGACAACGTGGCTTGGTATAGGGACAACAGCGGCAACCAGACGCATGACGTAGCTACGAAGCGTGCCAACGAGTTAGGGCTTTATGACATGTCTGGCAACGTATGGGAATGGTGTCAGGACTGGTATGGCTCATACAGCTCGGGCAGTCAGACGAATCCAACTGGTGCCGCTTCGGGCTCCTATCGCGTGTTTCGTGGGGGCGGCTGGTACAACGCCAGGAACTGCCGCGTCTCGGATCGGAGCTACAGCTCGCCGTCGGACCGCTACTACAACCTTGGCTTGCGCCTCGTTTTTTGAGTTCCCCAAAAAGAAGAACAAAAAGAGCATAAATTGTGACAATCGGCAAAAAGGGCTGAGCCCCAAAAGGCCAGCCCAAAAGCCGATTGTCAGAATTTATGACCTATACGCCAAATTTATGCGGCCACCGTTCAGCGGTACCTGTTCAGCGGTACCTGTTCAGCGGGATTTGTTCAGCGGGTAAGTAGATGGACACAATTATCTTATATAAACAACGAATTTAACGAATTTCACTAATTAATGCTACGCGCAGCAATTCGTGTAATTCGTTAAATTCGTTGTCAAAAAAAGGATT
>ONRS01000134.1 GCA_900320255.1 uncultured Prevotellaceae bacterium | reverse complement strand
CCGTTGGACATGTCCTTGAACACGACGGGGCGATAGTTTTCTGGATGAATACCTTTTTTCATTTTTACTTGTTATTATTAATTGTTAAATGTCATTTGCGCATAAAGCGGGTGCAAAGGTACAAAGAAGTGAGCAAAAAACCAAAAGAAATTAATTATTTTTTTGTTTTTTCAAATAAAAGTACCTTCGAAGCATGGCCTCGAAGGTACTCATAGCGAACAAATAACCTAAGAAATGCTTAACTTATTTGTTCAGTCCACGATTGTACACGGTCATGTTCAGTACTCTCAGGTAAGTACGCATCTGCTTGCTGTTCAGCACGCGGCGCATCTTCTGAATATCCTTCTTGATGGCCATGTTCACCTTTTCCTGACGGAAGGTCTCGTCAGCCTCACCGGCCTCTTTCAGCTCCTTGGCAAAGGTATCCATGATACCCTCTACTTCAAACTGCTGTCCGTCGGTCAGTTTCAGCGTCTCAGAGAGCTTGTTCATGTTGACATTCAGCTCGTAAATGTTCATGTCGTTACCCTCAATGGGGTCGTTTCCGGCAAATGCTGTGGTCATACTCAGTACTGCTACAACGGTTAAAATCATTTTTTTCATCTTTTTACCCTTTCTTTTTCTTTACTCGGTGCGGTGTGTTGGTCCGGCACCTACTTTTAATTATTTAATGTTATCCTAATATATTGAGCCCTTTTGGCTCTTTTTGACGGTGCAAAAGTACGGCGACTTTTCGGTTTACGCAAAGTTTACGTAACTTTTGTGCGCGAAAACAGCCCATTTGTTGACGCAGGTCAAAAAAAGCAGATTTGGGGTTATTTAGACAAAAAGCGTGAGATTCAAGAAAACACCTACCACCTACCTCTAACGCGCTGAAACCCCGATGTACAAAGCGTTTGAGGCGCGGTAGGTGTTGCCTTTATTCCCACATAAGGTGGGTGACAGGTAGGTGTCAGGTAGGTGTCAGGTAGGTGTTTGGGCAACACCTACCTCATTTGAAACCCAGTGTACATCGGCCTTTCAGACGTTTGGAGGTAGGTGTTGGCTATGTTTCGTTAAATGGCATATTTAAGACAAGAAGTAGGCCACTTAGGAACCTAAGTGCCACACTTGGCAGGCCAAAGTGGCACTTTTGCAACAGAGAAACGCCACTTCTCTGCCAGAGAAACGACACTTGTATTCAATAAAAAGAGCCGCGACCTGTGGGGGTGCGGCTCTTTTGGTATTTTGTCGGGAATAACAAGAGAATCGATTATTTAATGTTAGCCGATTCAATTTCCCATGTGGCAGCAATGCTGTTTGTGCTGGTATAGCGGAATGCCACTCGTACAGTACCAGCTGGTAGGGTGGCCTTACTTTCAATAAATGTCCAGTTATTGCCAGCAGGCCAAGTATCTACAGTGGCTTCTTTCCAGTCATTAGCATTTACTTCGCCGCTCTTACTTGTTGTGGTGTACATTACGTGTACATACTCACTTGTTGCATAGTTAAGAGCCTGCTTAAAGGTCATGGTTCCACCATTGGCAAGACTGATTTCCGGGCTAACTAACCAACTGTCTGAATTGTAGCGTGTTCCGCTTACATAAGCCGATGCCTTCATGCCGTATCTGTCGTCAAAGCTCCAGATATAATTGACTCCATCAGGTAAGGCTTTTACATTAGAAATAGTCCAATCGCCTTGTCCATTTGCCTTGAAGTTTGTGTCAAGAGTTGTCGCACCACTGGGTGTGTCACCACCACCAGAACTGCTACCAGGCTTAGTGCCAATTTCTGTAGTACCTATCTTGGCATACGAAGTGTTCTTCAGGCCGGGAACACCAAAGTACTTGGCGATGTCTCCATAGAGAATGACCTCCTTCTTGTAATTGCCGGAATTGTCCATGAGGTTCAGGCCTGTGCGGATATTACCATTGGGAAGTTGTACGGGCATACACTTAGCGGGATCAGTCTCGGAAGCTGATTCTGCAATAAGAATATTGGTTGCTGAAGACGATGTGCCGTCGAAATGAGCACCAGAAGTATAAACCTGGCCTTCTACCCAGCCAACGATGTAAGCTTTCACGAAGACACCAGCCTGTTCTGCCTTTGCAATGGCTGCCGACACGCTGTAGGGGTTTGCCTCTGTGCCGTCGCCCGTGCCACTTGGTGTAGGCGTATCAGGCTCACTGCCAGCTTCTACGCTGACAAAGTAAGCGTTGACAACTTCAATCTTATCGCCAAACGAGCCGCGGTTACCAATGATGGTGAGTTTACAGCCGTTCTTGATGCCCTTGGCTGCAGCAAGTTCCTGGAACTTCTGCTTTTCGCCGCCCTTTTCTGCGAGCAGACCATATACATAGACAGAACCTGTAGCATCTTCAAGGTCGAAGTTGCCGTACTTGTCGTTATCTTTAAGTCCCTTTACGGTACCGGTGAGCTGATACCATACGCTGGTGCTCTCAGCTGCTGCATTAAAGTCGGCAATGGTGACGGTCTTGATCTCATCTTCACCGCCTGGGGTAGGTGTGGTGCCGCCGCCCTGTCCGTTAATAGATACGACATAGGCGTTGCCCTGCGAGGTTTCAGGCGTGTTGCCCTTGTAGTTGACCACCTTGCCGCAGATGACAACTACGTCGCCGTCCTTGATATTGGTGTCAGTGTCCTTTGAATACTTGGTATTGCCAAGATACAGTCCACGGTAGAAGGTGAACTTGTTACCGCCGCTCTCCACGTCAGAGATGACGAAGGTGGCATTACCATACTGTGTACCGAACTTCTCAGTAACTTCAGTTACAATACCTTTAATATAGACCTCCTTGTCAGATGTTACGTCAGCACCGAGTCCTGATACGTACTCAATGACGGCAGCCACGTTGTAGGGGCTGGCTTCCGTTCCGTCGCCAGTGGGTTCAATAACCGCGCTTCCGCCACCGGTTTCTGGCTTGACGATTTCCCCAAACGGTGAGGGAACGTCCTCGCAGCTGGTGAATGTAAAGGCCGCAATGGCCATTGCAATCAATGAATAAGCTAATTTTTTCATATTCTTTTTGTTTTTATTTGTTCGTTATTGGAGATGTTTAATTGAGTGTGACAATGGAGCTGCCCTGTGCGAACTGCGGGGTGTTGCCCTTGTAGTTCACAACCTTACCCTTGATGAGAACCACGTCGCCGGGCTTGATGATGGTGGCCCCGGCTTTGTTGAACTTCTCGCCGTTCAGACCGTAGCCACGGTAAATCTGGAAGGTTCCTGTTGAGCCGTCGCGCTGGTCGGAAATCAGGTAGGTGGCATTGCCGAAGTTTCCTTCTGTGTCGATGTCGGAAACGGTAACGATGATGCCCTTGGCATAGATGTCGGTAGATGACTGCTGGTCGGCTGCTAATTTCTTAGTGTAAGCAGCTACGCCAGCCACGTTGAACGGGTCATTAGCCGTGCCTGTTCCTGTTGGTGTTGCCACGGGAGCAGCTTCGGTGGTGGACTCCTTGATGTCGTTAACCGTACGCATCAGGATCTGCCAAGTATCGTTGTAACGGGTGGCTACGCCGGTAATGTCAACACGACCGGTAGGCATTACCTGGTTAGCAAAGTCAGCGTAGGTGCTGGTGCGCAGCACAACGTTGCTCAGACCCGTAATGACGCGGTTGGCGCAGTTGGCTGTCAGTGACACGCTGCCGTCGGAAGGAGCAAACACCGCTGTGCCATTAGCCTCGGCCAGTTCAACACCCTTCAGTGTGATGAGCTTAGCGCAGTCGTTGGCAATGTCGAGCGTGTTGAAGTTCCACTTCACCTCCGTAGGAGCCAGCGTCCACGAGCTCTCGGTGTTGCTGATGAGGCGGTAGTGCTGCTGCCAGATGTAGCGGCTCATGCGTCCCACCTGCGGTGTGGCGTCAGCCTTGTTGGGGTTGGTATAGGTAGTACCAATCTGTGCCTGCTTGCCGTAGCCGCCTACGTAGAGGTCCTGCAGTTCAATGAGCACCCACTGGCCAATGCTGAATGCGCCATAGAGTCCGCTCTGCGAGATGCTGATGGCAATGGCACCCGTATGGTCCTGAATGTAGATGCTGTTATAGATGTTGCCGCCCTCGTCATTACCTGAGACAACACCCTGGATCTGCATGGGTTCCTTAACCTGGCGCAGGCTGTTGTTGTTAATCTCGTTGCTGAAGAGAGCTTTCAGTTCGGCAATGGTTTTCAGGTTGGTGGCCTGAATGTTTGTGTTGCCGTAGGCGTTCATGCCTGTCTCACTGCTGGGTGCTTTCCATTCATCGTCGTTCATGCATGATGCAGCCAGAAGGGACAGAACGGTAAGAAGACACAGCGGTGCAGCCTTCTTTATGCTGGATAATATATTCTGTTTCATATCGGTAATCATTTATTATCAATTGTCAATTATCCATTCTCAGTTAAAACCTGTAAGTGACGTTCAGCATGCCGTTGATGCCGTAGGCATAGAACTTCATGGGGTTACGGTCGAACTTATAGACGCGGGCGTTGCCCACCTCTCCAGAAGTAGTGTTCACCGAGTAGTTGCTTCGGCTCTGCTCGTAACCGCCGGTCACCATCTTGGTGTTGTTCAGCAGGTTAGTCACCATGAGGTTGACTGACAGCTGACGGCCTTGCTTGAGACGGATGCTCTTGCCGATGGAGAGGTCGAGCATGAAGCCGCCCTTGCCCTTCTCCTGTGCAATGGCGTCACCCATCAGCACCTTGTCGCCGTTGCTGTTGGTGGTAAACACCTGCTCGGCAGCAATGCCGCTGTTCTCGTACATCTTCTGGCGGTTCTCCAGTGTGGCGCCGTAGCGGTAGCTGGGTGAGTAGGAGAGGTAGATGCGGTCGTAGTAGTTGCCGTTCAGGTCGATGTACCATCCGCTCTTGTGGTAGCTCAGTCCAAGACTGTAGGCAGAGAGTGGTGTACCGGCCTCGCGCATGTTCTTATTATATACTATGTCACCGTAGTACTTGCCTTCGGTAGAGTTCATGTAGATAACGTCGGCATTGTTGGTGTTCTTGGCTTCGCTCCATGTGCCGATGGCCTTCAGGTCGAGGTCGGAGGTGAGCTTGAAGCGTGCTCCCACTTCAACGCCGTAGTAGGCCTTCTTGATGTTGGTCATGGAGACGTATGAGAACGAGTTGATGTCGTCGTAGAAGAAGTTCTGCCACTCCGTGACGTGGTCCATGTGGGTGTAATAGCCGCTGACATTGGCCTTCATCCAGGAGTTCTGGTAGCTGTAGCCCAGCTCGCTGCTGAAGACGCGCTCGTTCTTCAGGTTGTGTACGAAGTCGTTGTTCACCTCAGGTGACACGAAGGATGCCTGAGCCTGCGGGGCACGCAGCTCGTAACCGGCTCCCAGCGAGACGGTGTTGCCTGCCCCCAGGTTGTAGGTCAGTCCGGCTTTCACGCCTCCGTCGAGGAACTTGGCTTTCTCGCTTTTTCCGAACGAGCTGACGCCGAGAGCCTCTGCCACACCATTGCGCATCTTACCGTCACGCTGATAGGTGACTTCGCTGATGCGGCCAGAGACGAATGTGAACATACGTCCCTTGGTGTATTTCAGCGTGCTCCAGAGTAGTGCCTTCTGCACGAGAATGTTGTAGTCGTAGCCGAAGCGGTCGCCCACCTTCACCTCGCCGTTGGGGTTGTTCATGTCGTAATACACATGGCTGTCGCCCATGGGGTAGTTGCCCAGTGCGTAGGTGTTGTAGTTATGGAACATGTTAGCTCCCAGGAGGTCATCCATGGTCTGGTAGTGCATGCCTTTGTTGGTGGCCAGTTGCACACCAGTGGTCCAGGTGGTACGCTTGTTCAGTTCGGTCTTGAAGGTTGAGGCCAGGGCGATGTTCAGGTTGTTGTTGTGCTTAGCCTGAACAAAGTACATGGCATCGCCGCCTGCTGCTGTACGCTGCTGGTTGGCATAGTACAGGCGGTCCCAGTTAATCTGACGGGCCTCCTTGCTGCCCATCAGGTAAGCCTGTGCACGGTAGAAATCGTAGAAGCCTGCCAGCGTGCGGCCTGCAGCGTCGTCAGAGTACCACACGTCGTAGTAGCTTGACGGCAGGTTCTTCCAGTAGTCGGCCTGCGGCTTCTCTGTGTCGTTGTAGTTCAGGCGCGTACCTTTATACATAGAGTAGCGTCCGGTCAGCGTGGTGGTCAGCTTCGACTTCATGTTAATGTCCCAGTCCCAAGTGAGTACCACCGTGGGTGCGAAGTCGTTGATGACGCGTGAGTTACGTTTCTTTCCGTCCTGATAGCCCCAGTAGGGGTTGTAGAGGTAGTTGTTGGCCAGCCAGTACATTTCGTCGGTCGATGCACCTTGTGAGGCACGTTCTGTGGGGTTGCCAAAAGTGACGAGCGAAATGGAGTGATGGTCGTTCAGCTTCTTCTCAGCTCCCAGGAAATAAGAGAGTGAGTTGTAGAACGTACCCTCCACGTAGGCGGTGCTCATGTTGGCCCAGCGGTAGGTAAGGCTTGCCGAGAAGGCCCACCCGTTCTCCAAGAGTCCCGTGTTGTAGGTGTACATGGCACGAGCCGTGTAGTTACGGTTGGCCAGTGTCACCGTGGCACGGTGGCCTGCGGCGAAGTGGCTGGGGCGGAAGTCGTAGTTGTTGGAGCCGCCCATGGCCGACATGGAGAAGTTGTTAGCCTCGAAAGGCAACGAGTGCTCAACACCACGGGTCTGATTGTTCAGACCGCCAACGAGAGAATAACGGAACTGTCCTGACTCCATGTCGTTCATCTGGACACCGTTGATGTAAATCTCGTTGTACTTCTGGTTAAAAGCACGATACCTGAAGCGTACCGGGCTGAACAAGTATCCTACCTGAGAGGCATAGATGTTGTTGTTCGAAGAGATGATGGTCACGTTCTGCGACATGTCGTCATCCTCGCCCAGCTGAGCTTCGGTGAAAGTGAAGGCCTGTTCGTCCTGCAGTCCGCCTTGCGTAGCCGTTAGAGTGTCTGTTGTCTCCACGTTTTGCGCAATTGCTGCTGACGCCATACACAGTGCCATCACAACAAGTTTCAGCTTTTTCTTCATAGTTAATTATTTGATTTAGTAATATAATTTGGTGCAAAGATAAAAAAAAATTATGAAATATGAAGTATTAATCTGAAATATTTTGTAACTTTGTCGCATAAAACTTAAAACTATATGAAAAAACTATCAATCCTTATGGCACTTGCTTTCCTGTTGGGAGTAGCTACAGTGCAAGCACAGCAGAAGAAATATTCAGTCTATGCTGTTGGTTTCTACAACCTAGAGAATCTTTTCGACATCGAGCATGATGAGGGACACAATGACTATGAGTACCTGCCCGAAGGCCGGAACAAGTGGACGGAGGTGAAATACACGAACAAACTCCGTAACATGGCCCGTGTGCTCAGCGAAATGGGTACCGACGTGCTGCCGAAGTCTATTGGCTGTGCCTTTATCGGTGTTTCTGAGGTGGAAAATGCCCACTGCCTGACCGACCTGTGTAACCAGGAGCCGCTGAAGGCACGCAACATGCAGTTCTGCCATATAGAGGGCCCCGACCAGCGTGGCGTTGACTGCGGACTGCTCTATAACCCCAGTCTCTTCACCGTTACCGACGTGAAGCTATATCCTTATATATATAGGTTACCCGAAGACAGCCTGCGTGCAACGCGTGGCTTCCTGACCGTGAAGGGTCAGCTGGCAGGCGAGAATGTGGCTGTCATCGTCAACCATCTGCCCAGCCGTTTTGCCGGTTCGTTCTATCGTGAGGAGGGCGGCCGTCAGATACGTGAGGTGAAGGAGCTGCTGCAACGTGAAGACCCCGACATCAAGATTTTCATTATGGGCGACATGAACGACGACCCGCAGGACCGCTCGATGGCTGTTGAGCTGGGTGCCCGTCGCGAAATCAGCGAAGTGGAGCCCGGCGGACTGTGGAACCCCTGGTGGAACGTGTTGGCATCAGGTACAGGAACGCTGCAGTATAACGGTGCGTGGAACCTGTTTGACCAGATTATCCTCAGCGACAGAATGCTGGATGCTGCCAGCATGAAGGATGACAAAGTCGATTTGAAAAAGCTTGACTGCTCGAAGCTGATGTACTGGAAGCATCAGGTGTTCCGTCGTGACTACCTGTTCCAGCAGGAGGGAAAGTACAAGGGTAACACCCTGCGCACCCATGCCGGAGGCCAGTGGCTCAATGGCTATAGTGACCACCTGCCTACTGTTGTCTATCTGATTAAGGAACAGCATTAAGTAATATGGAAGCACATCCCTTCGTACCCTTTCTGCCGGAGAATGCCAGAATGCTGATGCTTGGCACGTTTCCTCCGGCAGAGAAACGATGGGCCATGAAGTTCTATTATCCTAACTTCACCAACGACATGTGGCGCATTTTCGGTCTTTGCTTCTTTGGTGATAAGATGCACTTTGTCAGGCAGGAGCAGAAAACCTATGACCTTGAAGGAATCATTGCTTTCCTCAAGGAAAGGGGAATAGCCCTGTTCGATACGGCTACACGTGTGGTCCGTACCAAGAATACCGCTTCTGACAAGGACTTGCAGGTCGTTGAAGAGACTGACCTCAGGCAGATGCTGCGTCAGTTGCCGCAATGCACCGCCGTACTGACGGCAGGCCAGTTGGCTACGGCCATCGCCTGCCGTCAGTTTGCTATAAGCGAACCGAGGGTAGGGGACTTTAGTGAGTTTCAGCTTGACGGCCGCACACTGCGGCTCTACCGCATGCCCTCCTCATCACGTGCCTATCCCATGCCCGTGGAACAGAAGGCCATTGCCTATCAGACGGTGTTCGACGAAGTATTTAAATGGTAAATCGTAAATCGAAAATTAGTAAATCGTAAATATAAAAAGAGATGTACATCATTGGTATCGCAGGCGGAACTGGTTCTGGAAAGACCACCGTCGTCAAGAAAATTGCAAAAGTACTGCCACCACATTGTGCAGCCATCATTCCGTTGGACTCTTATTACAACGACACCACGGGAATGACCGACGAAGAGCGTAAGCAAATCAACTTCGACCATCCGGACGCTTTCGACTGGAAGCTGCTAAGTGAACACATTAAGATGCTGAAGAACGGTCAGGCCGTTGAGCAGCCCACCTATTCTTATGTGCTCTCCAACCGTCTGCCCGAAACCGTGCATGTAGAGCCGAAGCCGGTCATTATTCTTGAGGGTATCATGACACTGCACTATAAAAAGCTGCGCGACATGATGGACCTGAAGATCTTTGTAGATACTGACAGCGACGTCCGTCTGATTCGTAACATCCGCCGTGACGTCGTAGAGCGTGGACGTACTGTTGACATGGTGCTCGACCGTTACGAGAAGATTCTCAAGCCGATGCACGAGCAGTTTATTGAGCCCACCAAGAAATTTGCCGACCTGATTATCCCCTGGGGCGGTGACAACAAGAACGGCATACACATCCTCAAAACCTATATTGAGGGTATCGTAACGAACGTATAATAACTCATAAAACCTGTGGGTACAACTCTTTATCTGGTTCGCCACGGTGAAACGGAGGATAATGTGCGGCAGATTATGCAAGGGCAGACGCAAGGCTGCCTGACGGAGCATGGTAGGCAGCAGGCAGCAGAAGTGCGTGACCAAATGCGCCAATTAGCTGTTGATGCCGTTGTGGCCAGCGATTTGCGTCGTTCCATACAGACTGCGACCATCATTGCGGAGCCACACGGGCTGCCTGTAGTTTCCACACCGCTGCTTCGTGAACGCGACTGGGGCAGCTTTACCGGCCGTTACATTCCCGATTTGAAGGACGAGGTTTGGCCCGACGACATAGAAACGCTGGACTGCCTTTTACAGCGAGCCCAGCGTTTTCTGGAATATATTGTGACAAATTACAAGGGGCAAACCGTTGTTGCCGTTGGTCATGGCATTGTGAACAAAGCGATTCAGGCAGTCTTTTTCCGCAAGCCGATGAACCAGGTGCAGCGTATGGCGAATGCTGAAGTGCGTATGCTCTGTTTATCGACGTCCGCCGAAGTGACCTCCACCACCACCGTGGCTTCCTCCACCGTGGCTTCCACCTCCGAAGTGTCCGCCTCCGCCGTGGCTACCACCAGGACGGGTGCCGCTGAAGCCACCACCGCTACGGGTGCCGCTGCCTCCGATGTGGCTGCCACCGCCGAATGAACCGTGGCTACGGGTGCTGGGAGAAGTCTCTGTTCTTACGGTGCCTCTGTTAGGAGTCAGACTACCGTTCGGGGTGTGACCAATTCTCGGTGTTGTACCGCTGACTGTTCCGTGATGTCTGCTGTTACCTGGGTCACGGCGTGTCCCTGTTCCGGGACGAGTACCTGTTCCATGATTCCCGTGATTCCCATGATTTCCATAGTTCCCGTGATTTCCATAGTTCCCATGATTTCCATAGTTCCCATGATTTCCATAGTTCCCGTGATTCCCATAGTTCCCATGATTTCCATAGTTCCCGTGGTGACCGCCACCATTGTAGCGTCCGTCATTTCCATGATGTCTGCCTACATGGGTTGAGCCGTGGTTGCGTCCGTGGCGATAGTCTCCGCGATTCCAACCGTCACGCATTCCGAAATGGCGGTCGCCGTGATGATGGCGGAAGTGGTCACGATGACCGTAGTAGTAACCGTGTCCGCCGATGCGGTGCCAGGCGTGACCTCCACGATAGGTGGCGTAGAAGTGAGGACGGCCGAAGTAGAAGTAGTCACGGTGCGGATAACGTGCATAGACACCGAAGTGCCAGTAGCCTGCGTCCCAGTAGAGGGGGCGGTAGAAGTAAGAGGCAGCAATAAATGCGTTCCACTGTGCTTCCAGCAGGATGTAACTCATGTCGAGGTTACGGCGCTCCCAATAAGTTCCATAAACATCATCAACGCTGGTGACACCCATCAGGTAGTCGAGGTTAATCTCGTAGGCAGCTTCATATTGCTCGTCCGTCAGGTTCAGCTCGTAAGCCATCTTGTCCGTCAGGAAGAGTGCCTCGTTACGTGCCTGTTCGTAACTCATGGCATGG
>ONRS01000042.1 GCA_900320255.1 uncultured Prevotellaceae bacterium | reverse complement strand
GTTTGGGTGAGTGGCTGAAACCAGCAGTTTGCTAAACTGCCGTGCGGGTTACCGTACCGGGGGTTCGAATCCCCCAGCTTCCGCTCGACATTAAAAATGCACTAACTGGTCGGTTGAGCTTCGCTCTTCCTCCATCGAGACTCGGCCATTCAAACAAGTTTGATGGCACTCGCTAACTCGGTCGGTTCATCTAACGGTTAGGATACAAGATTCTCAATCTTGGCATAAGGGTTCGATTCCCTTACCGACTACCAAAAGAGGTTCATCTGAAAAGGTGAGCCTCTCTTTTTGTATCTTTTTGTAACGAAAATTCTTGCCGTTTTCCTTGCATTTGTCAAGAAAATTTTGTATCTTTGCATTGACGTTCCGTTAGCCCGTCACAGCTATTCCGTTTGCTGAAGTTTTAGCAACACGGACAGAAAGGGGAGTTGAGCGGGCGGTCAACTTAACTTGAGCGGGCGGTACAATCAATTGCGGCGGGCGGTGCAATCAAGTGCACCGCCCGCTGCAGTTTCTGAACTCGGCACCTTTGCACCCCGAAGTCGGCACCTTTACACCCTCAACTCGGCACCTTTGTACCTTAAACTCGGCCACTTCCCGTTCTAAAGTCGTCCTCTTTATCCTAAACATTGGCATATTTCCTGGCTATTTCCCAGCATCTTCCCAAACTTTTTGTTACTTTTTTCTGTTTCTGAACGCGATATACAAATTTAATTTGTATTTTTGTAGCCGCTTGGAAGTCGTTATATAAGAATGATAATGAAAAGAATTGTGAAATGGATGATGGTCGCCATCCTTATTTGCGGCTCATCTTTACTCTCCTCTTGTACCACAGACAATGAGGATAACCCTGCACAGTCAGAACAAAAAGAATACAAGGGTGTGCCACTGGTGATACTTGACACGGATATCGGTTCCTCTACCGATGACCTCTTCACCATGGAGATGGCTTATCGCTATGAAGACGAAGGCCGCTGCAAGCTGCTCGGCATAGTGGTGGACCGCGAGGGGGAAGACTATGCAGCTCTGGCAGACGTGATGAATACTTACTTCGGTCATGCCAATGTTCCCATCGGACTGGAGCGCAACGGCATCAAGACCCCACGTGTGTTTATCGACTACAGGAATCTCTATAAGTTAACGACCGGCAAAGGCGAACCTATGTTTAAGCAGACCGTCAGTGACTATTCCACACTACCCGACGGATGGAAACTCTACCGGCAGTTGCTGGCCTCACAGCCCGACCATTCGGTGAGCATCTGCTCTTTGGGCTTTGTCTCTTGCCTGACTCAGCTGCTGGCTTCGGAACCCGACGACCTCTCGCCGCTATCGGGTGTGGAATTGGTACGTCAGAAGGTGAAATGCCTCTACCTCATGGCCGGTATATTCACATCCTCCGAGGAGCCCGAATATAATTTCCTTCAGGCTCCGGAATTTGCGAAGAAATTCTTTGAGCTGTGGCCTCGCGATATCGATGCAGTATTCTCACCCATGGAGGTGGGCAACGAGATTGAGTACAAGCCCGAAACCGTAATCAGCGACATCAGCAGGACAGATATTCATCCCATTAAGCAGGTCTATATGAACTACAACTGCGACACGGGACAGAAGATGTGGGATCCGATGACCCTGATCCAGGCTGTAGAGGGCGACGCTATGTTCTCACTTTCTGAGCGCGGCATCGTCAGCCTCACCTCTAAAATCGGAACCAGTTTCACACCGTCAGCCACAGGCAATCATCGCTACCAGAAGCCAGGCTCTAAAGCATGGTGCGACAAGATGCTGGAGAAAATCAGGTCATATACGCAATAGATGCGTCCGCAGTTACTCAGAAAGTAGCACGATATGGCCTCAAAGTAGCAGGGTTGTAACTTCTTTTAATTACAGTATATTGAAAACCGCCGACCCTCTCGGGCCAGCGGCAACAAAACTAATTATTACTTTAACTAATAATAATCCCGCAATCAGAGCGGAACTAATTAAAACAAAATTTACTAACATCCGCCTCACGGCGTATTTCTTCGCAACATTGAATCACGTCACAGGATTTCCATATCTTGATATTCCAGAAGGATTAGCCATGGAGTTTGAAGAGACATAATCAGTAAATGGTGGCCATTCTAATTCTCTTTGCATAGCAGAGCAAGCAGCCTCTTTTTCTTTTTGATTGCCATGAAGCCATTTTCTGTATGCAGATTGTAACAACTCGTTATGTGCGATCCATTCGGTCTTTTCTCGTTCGTTCATAGGATGAGAATATTCATTACTTAGGTTCTTGCCGTCCCTCGCGCGAACATTAATTATATATATACATGAGAAGCGTGGAACTGAAATGCTCTACATCTCAGCTTCGAGGTCCTAGGATAACCATGATAAAAAGATACAGGTATAACAGATCCACGCATACACGTGAACCGTTGTTATATTCCATCTTGTTTATCTGTGAAATTTCCTAGGTTTCAAAGCTCAAGACAGAAGCACAACGCTTCATTTTCAATATGTTAGGAGCGATGGGTTCTCCAGCCCTTGCCGCTCGCAATGCCCTAAAAGGGCACGGAGCGCACAAACTCCGTTGCAAACGGTAAAAAGAATTAATGAACTGACCAAACGTTTAACGGAAAAACTTGAAAAACTTACGTAAACGGTTTAAAACGGTATCATTATCTGTTCTGCACGCTTGTGCTGCAAGGATAATGAAAAACCACGCGATTGCAAAGAAAAACAAAAGAAAAGTTCTAAAAATCGGAATTAATTATTAGTTTTCTTTTGAAATTCAAAATAACTATGTAATTTTGCACTCGGTATGAGGTCTTTGACATCAGGGGCAACAAATATCGACTTGTGGTGGTCGTGATATTCACAATCGGACATATTTTCATCCGATTTGTGGGTACGCATAGTGAATACGATAAGATAGACGTTTTAACGATATAATATAAAGGAGGTACGAATATGGCAAAGATTACAAAAGAGCAATATGAATTCGCACTGGCACGGATTGAGGAACTGTTGCCGATGGTAGATGACAACACGCCTGCCAACGACCGCAATGCTGTGGAGTTGACAATGATGTCGGATGTAGTTATAGACTATGAGAAGGAGCACTTTCCCATTGGCAACCGACCGTAGCCCAACTGATACAGCTTTCGTTGGACGATTTTCTGGAGTGTAGGATTTTACAGCTGTTGCAGCCGGGCGATGTATTTGCCGAGGATGTCGAACTCGAGGTTGACGACGGAGCCTACCTTGATGTCGCAGAAGTTGGTGTGCTCGAAGGTGTAGGGGATGATGGCCACCTGGAAGGTGTTGTTGGTGGGATTGCAGACGGTGAGCGATACGCCGTTGACCGTTACGGAACCCTTATCGACGGTGAAGTAACCACGTCGTGCCATTTCGCGGTTCTCGGGATACTCGAAGGTGAAGTACTTGCTGCCGTCAGCATCTTCAACGGCTGTGCAGCGGGCTGTCTGGTCAACGTGTCCCTGCACGATGTGGCCGTCTAATCGTCCGTTCATGAGCATGGAGCGCTCTACGTTCACCTTGTCGCCCACGCGCAGCAGTCCGAGGTTGGTGCGGTCGAGGGTTTCCTTCATGGCCGTAACGGTGTAGGTGTCTGGTGTTGAGATATCTACTACGGTCAGGCAGACACCGTTGTGTGCAATGCTTTGGTCAATCTTCAGTTCGCCAACGAACGAGCAGGTGAGCGTGAAGTCAATATTCTCGCGGTCGTGCTTGATAGCGGTAACGGTTGCAAATTCTTCGATGATTCCGGAAAACATAGTGAGATTTTCGATTTCTTCGTGATAATTATTCTTTTTATAGGTACTCAGGCGAGCAAGCTCGGATCCTGATTATAGATTAAAAAAAAGGGTCGTACCGGTGATGTGATGAAAACTCCTATTGCTAAGATTTGGGTGTCCTCTGCCTTTGTAATCCACCGGCAATAAAGCTGCCTTGCGGCATGTGGCCCGCCATTGGCCAGAGAAGTGAGCCCGGTTTTCGATTTAATTTGATGAGTATCCCGATCGAACCGATACGACCTGTTTCTTTCTGGATGCAAAGATACAAAGAAAAATGAAAAATGAAGAATGAAGAATGAAGAATTTGCTGCCGCTTGTTATTTTTTAACGTTATGCCTGTTGGGCTTGATGCGTTTTGCCCTTCAGTTCCTCTTTATACTTGATGGGGGAGAGGCCTTTCTTCTGCTTGAAGGCGCGGGTGAAATAGATGGGGTCTGCGAATCCTACCTGTAGGGCGACGTCGGGAACCGACAGATTGGGGTTCCTGTTGATGATCTGTAACGCCTTCTTCAGACGGAAGTCAGTAATAAAATCTTTTGGCGACAACCCTGTTAGCGACTCCAGCCGGTTGAAGTAAGCAGCCTTGCCAAGTGTTGACTGGGCAATGAGGTCGTCGTACGTCAGTTCTGTATTGGTGTAGTTGGCTTCGAGCCAGGCGAGCTGTTTCTGCAGGAACGCTTTGTCATCGTCGTGGCCTCCTGCTCTCTCTCTTTCTTTCTTCTGACGATGATACCAGAAGAGTGCAAAGAGCACGATGGCGGCAATGAGGAGCAGGTAGATGCTGATGGCGGTAGTGGAGAGCAGTACGTGTGGCGGCACTTCAACGGTAATGGTGCGCAGGTCGAACTTGTCGGGCGATTCGAGCAGGAAAGCCTTCACCTTGAACTGGTAGGTTCCGGCGGGCAGGTGGTTATAGAAGGCCATGCGCGATTTGTCGGCATTACGCCATTCCTGGTCGTAGCCTTCCAGCATGAACTGGTAGTGCACGCGGTGCTGCAGCTGATAGTTGAGCGAGCAGAAGCGGAAGGCGAAGTTGTCGCTGTGGTTTGGCAGTTTGACGTAAGTGCTGTCGGGCACGTAGTAGCTGAAGCTGTCGGAATTGCGCGGGGTACAGATGGCGTCGTTCAGGAAGAAGTCAGTTATTTGCAGCTTGAGCAGCGAGCCGTGGGTAGAGGTCAGCTTCCTGTGGTCAATGTAGTAGTAGCCGTCCACCGTTCCGAAGAATATGTCGTCGTTCGGCATGGTGTAGGCTCCGCACTCTGAGCAGGTTGTGTTGTCAACGCCGTCCTGAATGGTGAAGGTGCCCAGCAGGTGTCGGTCCTTGTCGAACGAGCAGATTACGCGGTCCGTCGCAAACCAGACGTGCCCCTTGGAGTCGAGTGTCAGGCTCTTCAGCTCGTCAGAGGGCAGTCCGTCCTTCGAGCTGAAGTTCTCGAACATCCAGTTGCCCTCGTCGTCGCGTCCTATGGTGTGGCTCAGTCCGCCGCCGTTGGTTCCTATCCACATGGAGCTGTCAGCATCGCACACCATGCAGACCACGTCGTTGCTGCCTATCATGTAGTGGTGGTCCTTGCCGTTCTTCAGTATGTCGATGGCGAACTTGTTCTGCCTGAGCGACATGGTGATGATTCCGTCGGTACTGCCAGCCCAGACGTTGCCCAGCTTGTCGAGCGCAATGGTTCGGATGTTCTGATGGGTGTCCTGCGGATATTTGGTCAGTCCGTTCTTGTTGTTCAGAATGCGATAGGTGCCGTTGGGCTGAGGAATAATGATGTTGATGCCGCCGCCGTAGGTGCCCACCCAGATGTTGCCCTCGGGGTCCTCGACGGTATAGTAGGCATTGTCGCTGCTCAGGCTGTTGGGGTTGCCGGGCTGATTTCTGAAGAACGTAAAACTGTAGCTGTTGTCCGTAGGGGTCATCTTGATGACGCCGTCGCCCTTGCAGCTCAGCCAGTAGTTGCCTGCGTGGTCCTGGTTAATGCCGTAGATGCGCCCTAACCGGTGGCCGTTGCCGTCGTCCCTGATGTCAGTACGGCTGCCGTCGGCATGGAATATGGCGAGCGCATGGTCCTTGTTGCCAATGAGCAGCTTCTTGCGCTTCCTGTCATAGTAGATGGCGCGAATCTCGTTGGTAAATCCCTTTCCTTGCTCGAAGAGCCGGCGGCGTTCGATGGTGTTTTTCAGTATCTCCAGTTTCTCCAGTCCCTGTCTGCTGGTCGATTCCCAGATAACGCCCTCGGGTAGGGGCACGAAGGCATGTACGGTGTTAGACAGGTTCCATGTGTTCGACGGGTCGTTATGGAAGTACTCCACCTCGTCAGCCTCACGGTTATAGTAGCCGAAGCCGCCGTGATTCATCATCATCCAGACCGTGCCGTTGGTTTCTTTGATGGTGGCACCCTTGACATCGAACTGCGGAACCAGGACGTTCTGCGTAAAGCTCTTGATGTTGCCCGTAGTGGTGTTTAGCCGCGAAATGCCCTGAACGTCCTCTGAGAACCAGATGAGCTTCTGGCTGTCGAGGAAGATGCTGGAAATGGGGGCATTGGCGCTGCCCACCTGTCGCGGCTCTTGTCCGGGTGCATACAGAAAGAGCTTGCCTGACTTGGTGCCAATGGCTATTTCGTGACCGTTGGAGTGCATGCAGCTGATGTTCTCGTCCTTCAGCATGACGTCACTCTCCAGCGTGTTCTTCGACTGGAAGAGGTGGCAGACGCCCCGGTCGGTACCTACCCAGATGGCTCCCTTGTACCCCTCGGTCATGACGTGCGGCCTGAAGTTTCCGGTATTGATGAACTCTGTCTTCACCGTGTTGTTTTCCAGCCGCATTTTGTAGACGCCCTTTCCGTCGATGATGGCATAGACGTCACCATCCGAACTGACCATCATGGGGTACTTGGTCTTGAAGTCCTCGTAGCCCTCGATGCCCTTCAGCGGATTCATAATGGTGTCGGTATGGCGGTTGAGCACAAAGACGCGCCCGTCGTACATGCGCAGCCAGACGTTCTGCGCCTTGTCGGTATAGAGGTCTTTGATGCGGTTATGCAGCAGGGGTATGCCGCTGGTGTTGCCCGTAGTGTAGTTGAAGAAGTTGAACCCGTCAAAGCGCGACAGTCCGTTCCACGAGGCAATCCAGATGTAGCCGTAGCCGTCAATAATAATATCGCTAATGGTATTGCTGGTCATTCCCTCGTCGGCAGAATAGTGCGAGAGGGCAGCCTGCAACTGCTGACTCCTGGCGGGAGTGCAGCACATCAGCATGACGGTTACGACCATCAATAGTCGCTTCAAACGGAGACGCAGTCTCATGTAGTCTTAGGTTTTTGCTTCATAAAGCGTCGCAAGTTACGAATATTTTCCGAATTATGAAAGTTTTTCTGCGTTTTTATTGCTAAAAGACCCTTATTTAACAGAAAATCGCCACCTCCAGAGGCTCCGGAGATGGCGAAAACATTAGACTTATTGGAAAAACGATGTTACTCAACAGTAGTGTCGAAGAACATGGCGACGCGGTTGAAGTCGTTCTCTTCCGACAGTTCGCTGGTAGCGCCCATACCCTCGGTAGTGAGGCGGCTTGCAGCAATCTTGTAGCGGTTGATGAGAGCGGTACGAACCGACTCGGCACGAGCCAGTGAGAGCTTCATGTTCTTTTCGGGGTCACCCTCGGGCGAAGCATAACCCTTGATGAGCACCTTGGCCTCGGGGTGGTTGCGCATGTACTTGGCTACCATCTCTACGCTGGCATACTGGGCAGCATCGATGGTGCTCTTGCCCTGACCGAAGATGACGATGGGCTGCAGCAGGTTCTTCTTCAC
>ONRS01000010.1 GCA_900320255.1 uncultured Prevotellaceae bacterium | reverse complement strand
GTTACGGAACTCGCCTTACGTGGCATAGTTCAAGTTGTTGTTTTCCTTTTGCAAAGGTAATACATTTCCAACAAAAAACCAAGTTTTCAGGGAAATTATTTATTACGAATTCTATCGTTTCACAGCCAGAAAATGCCCTCGGGGCCCATGTTGAACAGGAGGTCGAGGATGCTGAGGTTCGGCAGAAAGCCGTGCTTATGGGCGAAGACTTGGTAGTAGGGAACTCCCTTTGACCTTTGACCTTCGACCTTTGACCCCTGTTTCCACTCCGTCGTTTCGGCTATGTCGGGATGGAGGTCGAGCAGTTCACACATCTTCTGCATAATGCTGTAGTTGAAGTCGTAAAGGAACTCGTAGTCACGGTCGAAGAAGGGACGGATGTCGTCAGCGTAGTACTCGAAGAAGGGGCTCTCGCTGTAGGCTGACTGCAGGGCATTCCAGTGCTGGCGGCGCCAGGAGCCGTGCTGGCTGATACGAATGTCACGTATGAGTCGGCTGCCGCCGTGCTCTACGGGCACGGTGAGTGCCTGCGGGCCGTTGGCAGTGGCAATGATGCAGCGGTTGCGGTAGGTTTGCTTGATGTACGACTCGCAGGCCTCAAGCAGCACGCGGTCGCTGCGGTTGAGCTGCCGGTACCAGTCAATGGGGCCGAAGTATGTGGTGGTAAGAAGGGTCATGGAATAAGAAAGAGACGGTCAGAACGCCAGCCATCCCATAACGGCTGGTTGGGGTCATGGCTATATATAATAAGGAACGCGCGACCTATGATGTGGTCTTCAGGAATAAGAGACAGTCCCCCGAGCCCCCTCCAAATCTCCCCGTGGGGAGACTTTTGGCGCAGCGGCTTTCCCCCTTGGGGGGATGATATTGGTTCCATGAGGTAATAGTCCATGTCGGCACAGGAATAGCGGCCAGGCACTTGATAGGTCTTTCCTCCCTGGCTGACGTTATCACCAGGCACGTGCCTGCAGCATAAGAACAACACTCGACGCTCGTCAACGGCAAGCAGTGAGTCGGTGGGGTCGTTAACGGCCACTATGTCGCCACGCATAACGGGCTTGCGCCACAAGCGGTTATAGCTCAACATGCCAGACCCGCCAACACGCAACCCGTAGCTCCAACGGTTCACCATGACTCTGTCACCATTCACGAACACAGGTTGCCAAGCATCACCCTCAACGCTGCAAACGGTCACGACCACCGTCCTGACCAATAGCATAACGAGAAGTGCTACGGCCAGGGCGGCGATTGATTTCAGCAGTTGATGACAGGGTTTTAGCTTTTGGCTTTTCATAACGGGTCAGCAGTTTCCCCCCAAGGGGGGACGGAAGGGGGGGCTTACTTAATATTGTCAACAAAGCGGAAGAGGCGGCTCCACCGTATGCCCGAGAATCCTCCACGGTCAGGGTCTGAGCTCCACCAGATGAAGATGGGCTTGCCCACGATGTGGTCTTCAGGCACGAAGCCCCAGTAGCGGGAGTCGGCCGAGTTGTGACGGTTGTCACCCATCATCCAGTAGTAGTCCATCTTAAACGTGTATCGGTCAGTCAGCTTGTCGTTGATGTAGATCTTTCCGTTCTTCACCTCCAGCTTATTGCCCTCGTAGGCACGTATGCAGCGTTCGTAGATGGGCAGGATGTCGAGGTTCAGCATGAGCGTCTCGCCCTTGTTGGGAATCCAGACGGGGCCGTAGTTGTCGCGCGTCCAGTGCTTGTTGCCGTTCAGCGGATAGATGTCCCACTCGTCAGCCTCGGTGTTCACCTCTAAGCTCTCCACGATGTCCTTTCGCTTGGAAAGCTCAGCCACCGTACGCTGCGTCATGGGCATGTAACCCGTGGCACGCAGAATACCGATTTCCTCGTTGGTGATGCCCAGCTCCTCAATCAGGTCCTCAGGGAACTGTGCACTCTGCGGCTTCACCCAATAGGTGTATTGCACGTTGTCGGGCTCCTTGTTGGGCTTGCCGTCCAGATATACCACGCGGTTCTTGATTTCGAGCGTCTGGCCGGGCAGTCCCACACAACGCTTGACGTAATTCTCGCGGCGGTCAGTAGGACGGGTCATGATGCTGCCATAGATGCCGGGGTTCTGCTCTATCTGCTGACGCCCCAGGTGATAGACTTGCTGATAGAACTTCAGACGCTCCTCAGGGCTGAGCGTGTTGGGATTGGGACGGTTAGGATAGACCTGATAGCCCAGTCCGTAGCACAGGCGGTAGAAGTCGTCTGCCTGATAGGCCGGATTAGAGCAGAGCGTATCACCCGAAGGATAGTTGAACACCACGATGTCGTTCAGCTCCACCTTACCAAAGCCCTTCACACGGCGATAGTCCCAGTGTGGCCATTCAATGTAGCTCTTACACTCAATGACGGGCAGTGTGTGCTGTGTCAGGGGCATGGTGAGGGGTGTCTCGGGAATACGCGGCCCGTATGACACCTTCGACACGAAGAGGTAGTCGCCCGTCAGCAACGACTTCTCCAAAGAGCTGGATGGAATCACGTAGTTCTGGAAGAAGAACAGGTTGATGAAATAGACGGCAACCAGTGCAAACACCAGTGCATCGACCCACGACATGACGAAGCGCACAGGGCCTTCCGACTCACGCCACCACTGCCACTTGATTTTCTTCGTGATATAGATGTCGAAGATGAAGGGCACCACCAACAGTCCCCACCATGACTTCACCCAAAAGAGAAACAGCAGATAAAGCACGAGGACGATGATGAACTTCGTCCATTGCTTCTTCATATTCAATTCATTCTTTACTTGCATGACTTAAAATTTAAACATGTCACTAATGGTTAGTAATCCCTGATGCTGCGCTGTATATTCGGCAGCCAAGACGGCACCCAGTGCAAATCCCTTGCGCGAGTGGGCATCGTGAGTAATAGTGATGAGGTCGGCCTCCGAGTCGTAACGCACCGTATGGATGCCTGGCACCTCGCCACGACGAATGTGGTCAATGCGCAGCAACTGAGGGTCGGTAGTATCCTCAGCCCAGTCAGTCTTACGGTCAAGGTTTTTCACAATTTCCTCTGCCAGCGTAATGGCCGTGCCACTGGGGTGGTCGAGCTTATGTACATGGTGCGTCTCCTCCATCTCCACGTCGTACTGGGGAAACTCATTCATAATCTTTGCCAGGTAACGATTGACGGCAGAGAAAATGGCGACGCCGATGGAGAAGTTAGAGGCCCAGAAGAGGGTGGAGGGCTGAGGGTTGAGGGCTGAGGGGGTACAGGCCTTGCGCACGTCGTCGCCGTGTTCCTTCATCCAGCCCGTCGAGCCGCTGACCACCTTCACGCCCTTGGCCCATGCCTTCAGGTAGTTGCCATAGGCTGCCTGCGGGGCCGTGAACTCAATGGCCACATCGGCCGATGCAAAGGCCGGACTGTCGAAGTCCTGCTGGTTGTCAATGTCGATGATACTCACAATTTCATGACCACGGTCGAGGGCTATTTGCTCAATCATCTTGCCCATCTTACCGTAACCGATTAATGCTATCTTCATGTCTTTTACGTTTTAAACCGCTGCAAAGGTATAAAGAATTTACGATTTACGATTTACAAATTACGATTTATTAGGTTTTATCTACCTATTTTCGAAAGGTCGTTGAGCAGCCAAACGTCCATTTTGCCTGCCCCGCGGTGGTTCCAGGCATAATAGGGAATCAGTTTTATGCGCGTGTCCTTCATGCTTAACTGTCCGCTGGGCATGCGGCTCACTGACTGTCCGACCGCAGTAATGGCATTGAACGTCATGTGTGGGGTGTCGAGCGTGAAGGGCTCAACCTGGAACTGTGGCTTGTCGCTCAGCACGAAGCTGAACAGGTCGAACGACTGGTCGAACGACTCGGCACAATAGACCAGCGGACCGCGCTCTACTGCCAAGCGTCCACGGTCGGCAGCCACATGGTCGTTGGCCTTGACGGTGCGCACGGGCATGGCAAAGTGAATGGTTACTATGTCGCCTTTCTTCCACTGTCGGTTGATGACTAAGTAGCCTTTATCCATCTGGCCATGAGCCAGTTCGCCGTTGACCTTCACCATGCATGACTGGGCATCGTCGGCCTCATTGGCAAACTCATAAAGGTCGCTGGGCACGGGTTCCTTCAGCCAACCGGGAATGCGGATGGCAAGGCTGAAGGCCTTGGCCTTGTTCTTCAGCACACGGATAGCAATGTCACCATCCCACGGATAATTCGTCACCTGCTCCAGTTCCACGTCCTTGCCACCCACCTGTATGGTTGCGGTGTTGCCGGCAAAGAGGTTCACATACACCTTACTGTCCTTCACGGCATACATGTAGCCAGGGAACGAAGGGATGAAACGGCATAAGTTCGACGGGCAGCAGGCACAGCCGAACCACGGCTGGCGCGTGTTGGTATTGTCGGCATTGAACTTGTACTCGCCGTCGGCACTCAGCGGATTGGGATAGAAGAAACGGCCGCCGTCAATGGACATGCCGCTGATAACTCCGTTATAGAGCGTGCGCTCCATGCAGTCAATATACTTGGCATCACCGTGCAGCAGGAACATGCGCTGGAAGAGATAGACCATCGAGATGGCGGCGCACGTCTCGTTGTAGGCCGTCAGGTTCGGCAGCTCATAGTCGGCACCGAAGGCCTCACCCTCATGGCGTGCCCCGACACCGCCTGTGATGTAATATTTCCGAGAAATAATGTTCTCCGTAATCTTGTCGATGGCCTTGATGTACGACGAGTCACCCGTCAGCGCAGCCACATCGGCCATTCCGGCATACATATAACCGGCACGTACGGCGTGCCCCCATGCCTCAGTCTGCTCAATGACGGGCTTGTCGCTCTGCGAATAAATATCACGACGGCCCGTCTTGCCACGATAGTCCAGCAGGAACTTGGCCTCATCCAAATATTTCTTCTCACCCGTCAGCACGGAGAGGCGTGCCAGTGCCATCTCGGCAATCTGGTGACCGGGCACGATGCAGGCCTGACCGGCATTGGGGCCTACCTCACGGATGACACAGTCGGCATAGCGCTTGGCAATGTTCAGGAACTTGTCGGAACCCGTAGCCTGATAGTGGGCGCAGGCTGCATCCACCATGTGGCCCAGGTTGTACAGCTCGTGGCTCAGGAAGTCTTCCGACACCCAGCGCTTCGGGCCAGCCCATTGGTGCGGATGCTTAGGGTTAATGGTACGGGCGGTATAGAGGTAGCCGTCAGGCTCCTGGGCAGCACCCACCACGTCGAGTACGGAGTCGATGTAGGCCTTCAACTTGTCGTCAGGATAGGTCTGCAGCACGTAGCTGGCTCCCTCAATGGTCTTATACACATCGGTATCGTCGAACGAGAAACCCATGAACTTCGAGACATCCCACTCCGGCGTTTCCAGTCCTGCGTGACCCGGGTGCTGCAGCGTGTAGGCTGCCATTTCAAAGTTCTTGTAACGGTGCTCACTCTCACACTTCGAGAAAGCCAGCGGAATCGTCACCTCGCGGGCAGCCTTGATGCGGTCGCCCCAGAAGGTGTTGGGCGTTACTTTCACTGACGTGAACGGCACTTGGGTAATCGGATAGCCCGTCTGTGCCACTACATGGCTGAATGAGCCAAGGAAAATGAAAACTGATAAAATCAATACTTGTCGTTTCATATTGTATGTGTTTAATGTTTCATGTTAAAACCAGTGCATCAGCGTTCGCAGGTAGGCCGTCAGCTCAGCAGCCATCTTCTGGTGCTGCCACAGCGAGGGGTGCCACGAGGCTCCGTAATAAAGGTCGCCATTCTGAGGCGTGAAGTCGAAGCGATAAACTTCCTTGTCCCCGTCCTTGTGGGCTTCCTCCACCACTTCGTTGAGCGTCTTCTTGGCAATGTCGAGTTCCTTTCCGTTCAGCATGGAACCACAGAGATAGACAATCTTTGCCTGCGAGTTATGACTGCGCACCTGCTTGAGGAACTGCTTGTAGGCCTGCTTCAGCAGCTTCACGTCGTAGTTGTTTGTGGAAAGGTCGTTCGTCCCTAAGTTGATGCACACCACCTGCGGCTGGTAGCGCGAGAAGTCCCAGCGCTCCGAACGGTCATACAGGTTAGTGTATTCATACTCCGTGGTCATCACGTTGTCGGGCGTGCCGGTTTTCGGGCCGTCGTACGAGCGATATACGCCAATGCCGCTGCGGGCCACCACATGGGCCATCGCCTCAAGGTTGCGGGCCGTCAGCTGAGCGTAGGTGTAGTAGTGGTTCTCCGTCTCGTACTCGAAGGGGTCAGTCTTCTCTATGCTCTCGTTACCGTAGCCGCAAGTAATGCTGTTGCCGATGAATTCTATGCGGCGTTCGGGCAGTGCAGGAGCATCAAGCAGCTCACCGTCCTTGTCAAGCACAAAGCCACGGAAGTCAGGTTTCAGCTCGTAGCCCTCAATGATATACATGACACGTACCAAGTGCTCACCCTTCGGCAGCGCGGTAGCCAACGTGACCACCGAGTCGCGCTCACCGCGGAAGGCCACCTTGAAGGGTTCTGCCTCGTCAATCCTGACCATAAAGTAGCCACTTTGCGGCTTGGCAATCATTTTGAGCGACGTACCGGTAAAGCGGGCGTTAATCTGCACACCGGGGAAGGTAAACCGTGGCTGTTTGGGGTTGTCGAAGCAAATACGGCCCACATACTGAATGTTGGGGTTATCTGCCGGAATCACTTTTCCCTGTATGGGCAGGGTGGTTGAAGCACTACCTGTTAAAGGCAAAAAGGTAAATAAGTAAAAAGGCAGAAGCCCTTTTAGCAAACGAAATACTGTCTGTTTCATATTTTCACGTTTTCACATTTTCACGTTTTCACATTTTCACGTTTTCACGTCAACTCAAGGTGCAAGGAGCAAGGCTGCCCATCCACCGCCACTGCTCAGCTGGAGCGTCAAGGTGTCGGCCGACGAGAGCGTTGCCTCGCTGCGCCGATAGTCTGAGGCATCCTTCGCTGCATTGATGCCGTCGCAGAAGATGACGGCACGGTGCTCACCGGAACCGAGGAACGTCAGCGGCAGGGTGAGCTGTCGCGGTGTCCAGTCGGTCAGGGCGGCCACGTACCACGTCGTTCCCTTGCGGCGGGCAATGACGAGATACTCGCCCAGCTGTCCGTCAATGACCACCGTCTCGTCGAACGTGGTGGGAATGCGGGCTATAAAGTCGGTGCACTCCTGGTTACGCTCATACTGGGTCGGAGCATCGGCCAGCATCTGCAGCGGAGCCTCGAAGGCAACGTACATAGCCATCTGGTGCACACGGGTGCCCTGACTCATGGGGTGGTCGTTGTTGCCGAAGAAATTGTCACGCATTGCATTGGTCATCGCGCCGGGGGTATAGTCCATCGGACCGCAGAGCATACGCAGATAAGGTGCCGTCACGTCGTAGCGCGGCTGGTTATGCAGCGGACCGTCACCCACACGTGGCTCCCACTTGGAGTTCTCCAGTCCCTTCACACCCTCAAAGTTCACGACGTTAGGATAGGCCCGCTGAATGCCAAAGGGCTTCAGGCCATGCAGGTCGAGCAACAAGTGGTGCTGGGCGGCACACTCGGCAATCTCGTAGGCCGAACTGATAACCTGCTGGTCGTCGCGGTCGAAGAAATCCACCTTAAAGCCCTTGATGCCCATCGCGGCATAGTGCTGGAAGATGGGTTGAGCGTTGAGTGCTGAGCGTTGGGTGTCGTTGCCAATCAGGTTACGCCAGCTGGACCACAGGATGATGTCCACGCCGCGCTCCTTGCCGTACGCAATCAGCTCCTTCAGGTCAATGTCGGGGTTCAGCTGTTCCATCAATGACTCTTTGCCGCTCCAGCCCTCATCAATGATGATGTATTCCAAATGGTTCTTCGCGGCAAAGTCAATGTAGTATTTATAGGTCGGCGTGGTCATGCCCGTCTTGAAATCCACACCCGTCAGGTTCAGGTTGTTCCACCAGTCCCAAGCCACCTTGCCGGGCTTGATCCACGACGTGTCACTGATGCGGCACGCCGGAGCCAGCCGTTGCGCCATGTCGCAGTTCAGGATGTCCGCATCGCGGGTGGTAACCACCACGGCTCGCCAAGGCAACGACCGCGGACCACAGAGCTTCGCAATGTACGACTCGCGCTCCGTCGGCACGAGGTTCAGACGGTCGTAGCCTCCGACAACGGCCGTTTTCGGATAAGGCGCAAACTCCGCCGTAAGGCCATGCTGACCGTTCTTCTTGAGCATCATGCCGGGATAGTCCTCCACGCCGGCATCCATCACAATGGCCTTCAGCCCGTTCTGCTCGCAGACGGCCAACGGGGTAATGGCTAATGAGTCGGCATACATCCGGCTCAGGGGCACCTCGTCATAATAGCTCTCGAAGGAGTAGCAGTAACGCTCACCGCCCCGGTTGTCGTTCACGTAGGGAATAAACGCCTGATAGTCCTGGTTAAAGTTAAACTCCGCCTTTTCCTGATCTACCAGTTTAGCCTTTTTATTGACTAAGAAGCGATAGGCCGCCCCGTCATTATAGGCCCGGAACTCCACATCAACACCATTCTTAAAGCGAAGCACCATACGGCGATAGTGGTCAGTCACCTGTGCTTTCTTATAAAAAGGAGTAGCAAACGAGGTGTTGACCACCTCCTCCTTCACCTTCTTGCTGATGCCCTTCAGCGGCTGACCGTCAATGGTGACGTTCAGCTCCGACGGCGCAAGAACGGTCACACCGTCATAAGCCACTTCCCAGGTAGTCCGGTCGGCGTCACAATTCATCACATTGACTTTCAACTTCCCGTCTGGCGACGAGATTTGCCAGTTCTTCGCTACACTCAGGGCCTGCATGCTTGTACACATCACACCCAGCAATAAGGCCAATGCCCATAGTCTCTTCTTGCTCATCATGCCTGTATTCGTAATAAGTAATTTTAGATTTTCCGTGCAAAATTACAAAATAATTATCAATTATCAGCTGCCAATTGTCAATTATTTTGTACCTTTGCCCACATGAACGAAGACTTTGACATCAGACAAGAGCAGATTTCTGCTTCGGAACGGGACTTTGAGAATGCGCTGCGCCCTTTGAGTTTCCGCGATTTCAGCGGACAAAAGAAGGTGGTAGAAAACCTCGAAGTATTCGTAGAAGCTGCGAAATATCGCGGCGAACCGCTTGACCACACGCTGCTGCACGGCCCTCCGGGACTGGGAAAGACAACGCTGTCGAACATCATTGCCAACGAACTGGGCGTGGGTTTTAAGATTACCAGTGGCCCTGTGCTCGACAAGCCAGGCGACCTGGCGGGCATTCTGACGTCGTTAGAAAAGAACGACGTGCTGTTCATTGACGAGATACACCGTCTGTCGCCGGTAGTGGAAGAGTACCTGTACTCGGCCATGGAGGACTACCGCATCGACATCATGATTGACAAGGGCCCGTCGGCACGTAGCATCCAGATAGACCTCAACCCGTTTACGCTGGTGGGCGCCACCACGCGCAGTGGTCTGCTGACGGCCCCGCTCCGCGCCCGTTTCGGCATCAACATGCACCTGCAGTACTACGAGCCTGAGACACTTCAGAAGATTATCAAGCGCTCGGCTGCCATCCTGGCCGTTCCCATCAGCGACGAGGCAGCCATCGAGATTGCCCGCCGCAGTCGTGGCACGCCCCGTATTGCCAATGCGCTGCTGCGACGTGTGCGTGACTTCGCCCAGGTGAAGGGCAACGGCAGCATCAACATCGACATCACGAAGCTGTCACTGACGGCCCTGAACATTGACCAATACGGTCTGGATGAGATAGACAACAAGATTCTGCTGACCATCATTGACAAGTTCAAGGGTGGCCCCGTGGGTATCACCACCATTGCCACAGCTATTGGCGAGGATGCCGGCACCGTGGAGGAGGTCTATGAGCCGTTCCTCATCATGGAGGGCTTTATTAAGCGCACCCCCCGAGGCCGCATGGTGACGGAGCTCGCCTACAAGCATTTCGGGCGTAATCCTTATAGTGGTAACATCATGGAACCTAATTTGTTTGGATAGATGAGAACAGGAATATTTGTCGGAAGCTTTAACCCCTTCACCGTGGGTCATGACTCCATCGTAACCAGAGCCCTTCCACTCTTCGACCGACTGGTCATCGGCGTGGTGGGCGACCAAGTAAACAAACCCGGCATGCCGACTGCCGAAGAGCGCATGGCGCCCATCAAAGCACTCTACCAGGACGAGCCGCGCATTGAGGTGAAGCCCTACTACGGACTGGCCGTTGACTTTGCCAAAGCCGAAGGTGCCCATTATATTATAAAAGGTGTACGCTCGGTCAAAGACTTTGAATATGAGCGCGAGCAGGCCGACATCAACCGCCAGATAAGCGGCGGCATAGAGACGCTGCTCCTCTTTGCCGAGCCTCAACTGGCCAGCATCAGCAGCAGCATGGTGCGCGAACTGCAGCACTTCGGCCAGGATGTCAGCGCCTTTCTGCCAAATAAGGGG
Organism: uncultured Prevotellaceae bacterium; assembly: GCA_900320255.1. Taxonomy (GTDB): domain Bacteria; phylum Bacteroidota; class Bacteroidia; order Bacteroidales; family Bacteroidaceae; genus Prevotella. The sequence goes on along the minus strand of ONRS01000010.1, from coordinate 11,737 downwards.
TGATAAGCCCCATAAGTCATATAAGCCCTATGATAACATACCATGCGGAAAATGTCCGCTTCCCCAACATCAAACGCCGCGAAACAACGGCATGGATACGTCGCGTTGCAGCCACCTACGGCAAGAAGGTCGGCGAGGTGGGCTACCTGTTTTGCGACGATGAGCACATTCTCGAAGTGAACCGTGAGTACCTCGGACACGACTACTACACCGACATCATTACCTTCGACTATGATGAGGGCAACCAGATTAATGGTGACCTCGTCATCTCTTTGGACACGGTTCGCTCTAATGCCGAACTATTCAAAAAAGACTACGACGAGGAGCTGCACCGCGTCATTATTCACGGAATCCTGCATCTCTGCGGCCTCAACGACAAAGGGCCCGGCGAACGGGAACTGATGGAAGCAGCAGAAAATAAGGCATTAGCGTTGCGCTAATGCCTTATTTGTTTTCTTCTTCAGTATTTACTCCAGCAGTTTCACCGCTTCCCGAACGATGGTGTTACTCTCGTTCATGATAGCAAAGTACTCGTCCATGCCCCATAGGTCACGGGCAACCAACGCCTTGAGCTGCTGTTTCAGGTAAGGCAGGGTTCGTTCCAACTCCTCATTGTCTTTCGGCTTGATGTCCTGACGCTCTCCTTCTGCCACGATGGTGTCAATGAGCGACTGGGGAATCTCGAAGGTCTTCTGATAAACAGTAAAACTGTTGAAACGCTGCTTCAGCTCACTGCGGTGCTCATCGACATAGCGCAAATTGGCATTCAGCACAATGCTCTTGGCCTGCAGCGCCCGGTGAAAACGGGTGAAGAGCGTAGTGTCCAGGGGGACGAAATGGTCGGGCATGATACCGCCGCCGCCATATACCACGCGATGCTTACGCAGGGTATAGTAGCGCAGGGAGTCGGCAAAATGTATGCTGTCGGCATTGGTCAGCTCACCACTTAATAAGCGGTTCTGCATATCCATGGCATAGTCCTCGCCCTTGCCTTTCTCGTAGGGCTTCTGGATGCAGCGGCCTGCAGGTGTATAGTAGTGGGCTATAGTGAGCCGTATCATCGACGTGTCGGGCAGCGTGATCTGACGCTGGACCAGCCCCTTGCCAAAGGTGCGGCGTCCCACCACGACACCACGGTCCTGGTCTTGAATGGCTCCTGTAACGATTTCTGAGGCAGAGGCAGAGTAACCGTCAACGAGCACGATAACCTGTCCCTTCAGAAAACGTCCGTTGCCCCTGGCGCGGTACTCACTACGGTCACGACCGTCGGTATAGACAATGAGGTCACCCTTCTGCAGGAATTCATTGGCTATCTCAACGGCTGCCGACAGCAGGCCGCCTCCGTTCTCCTGCAGGTCAAGCACCAAACTCTTCATGCCTTCCTTCAGCAGCTTGTCCATGCTGCTGGCAAACTCATCGTGCGTGGTAGCACCGAAACTGCTGATGCGGATATAGCCGACACCAGGCCGCAACATATAACTGGCTGCTACGGTCTTAACAGGAATCTTGTCGCGGGTTACACGGAACGACAGTTGTTCACTGATACCTTGACGGACGACACCCAGCACCACCTTGGTACCTTTAGGCCCACGCAGACGACGCATAATCTCTTCCTTCGACTTCTTGACACCGGCAATAGGGTCGCCATCGACGCTGACAATACGGTCTCCAGGCTGTATGCCGACCTTCTCCGACGGGCCTCCCATGACGGGCTGTATCACCAGCAGCGTATCGTCGATGATGTTAAACTCCACGCCAATGCCTTCAAAGTTGCCGACAAGCGACTCCTGCATGGCCTTCACCTCTTCCTTGGTGGCATACGACGAATGAGGGTCAAGGCTTTTCAGCATACCACGGATGCCCTCTTCCACCAGCTTTTGCTCGTCAACACTATCCACATACATGTTCATGATGGCCATTTCGGCATTCACCAGCTTCTGCATGGGAGCGTTACGCCCAAGGTTCATCCTGATTTGTGCCCCTGCCGGACTACATGACAAATGGCAAATGATGGCCGACAGAACCATCAGCATCATCCATCTCCCTTTCATGATATTTTTTGTCTTTCTTTCCATGATCAATTAATTATCAATTAGCACACCGTGCTCGCCTACTCCTCTTCCTCGGGCCGGTCTTCCTCAATCACCAGATTATCAATGATGAAGTTCTGGCGCTCCATCGTGTTCTTGCCCATGTAGTACTCCAATAGCTTCTGCACCTGGTCAGTCTTGTGCAGCGTCACCTGCTCTAACCGCATGTCGGGACCGATGAAACCGGCAAATTCCTCGGGCGATATCTCACCGAGTCCCTTGAACCGGGTAATCTCCGGGTCGGGTCCCAGTTCCTGTATGGCCTTCAGGCGTTCCTCGTCGCTGTAGCAGTAACGGGTGACGAAATCACCCTTCTTGCCGTCATTGAGCATTTGCTTGTTCTTGATTTTTGTCCTACGGTTCCTGACACGGAACAGCGGAGTCTGCAACACATAGACATGTCCCTTCTTGATGAGGTCGGGGAAGAACTGCAGGAAGAACGTAATGATGAGCAGACGGATGTGCATGCCATCGACATCGGCATCGGTAGCCACGATGACCTTGTTGTAGCGCAGCGTGTCCAGTCCTTCCTCAATGTCGAGGGCTGCCTGCAAGAGGTTGAACTCTTCGTTCTCATAGACCACCTTCTTCGTCAGCCCAAACGTGTTAAGGGGCTTTCCCCTCAAAGAGAAGACGGCCTGCGTGTTCACATCACGGCTCTTGGTGATGCTTCCGCTGGCTGAGTCACCCTCGGTAATGAAGATGCTCGACTCCTCCTTGCGCTCGTTCTTCGAATCGCTGAAGTGAATGCGGCAGTCGCGCAGCTTGCGGTTGTGCAGGTTGGCCTTCTTGGCACGCTCGCGGGCCAGCTTGGTCACACCGGCCATGGCCTTGCGCTCGCGTTCGCTCTCCTTCACCTTTTGTTCTATGACCTCTGCCACGTCCTGATGAATGTGCAGGTAGTTATCCACTTGCTGCTTGATGAAGTCACCCACATATTTATTAATGGTATCACCACCGGGTGCCATCACCGTTGAGCCAAGCTTGATCTTCGTCTGACTCTCGAAGACCGGCTCCTCCACATTGATGGCAATAGCTGCCACGATACCCGTACGGATGTCACCATACTCGTATTTGCCAAAGAACTCCTTGATGGTCTTGGCTATGTGTTCCTTAAAGGCACTCTGGTGGGTGCCGCCCTGCGTGGTGTGCTGACCGTTGACGAACGAATAGTATTCCTCACCATACTGGTTGGCATGCGTAAAGGCCACCTCAATGTCCTCGCCCTTCAGGTGGATAATGGGATAGAGGGCATCGTTGGTCATGCGGTCGCTCAGCAGGTCTTCCAGTCCGTGGCGCGAAAGGATGCGCCGGCCGTTGTACATGATGGTAAGACCGGTGTTCAGGTAGGTATAGTTGCGCAGCATGACCTCCACAATGTCGTCATGGAACTGATAGTTCTGGAACAGCGTGTTGTCAGGTTCAAAATATATGTACGTGCCGTTCTCGTCGGTGGTGTTTTCGGTCACGTCACTCTTCATGATGCCTTGCTCGAAGGCTGCCTTGCGCACCTTACCGTCGCGGAACGAGCGTACCTCGAAATGAGCGCTCAGCGCGTTTACGGCCTTCACGCCCACGCCGTTCAGTCCGACGCTCTTCTTAAAGGCCTTCGAGTCATACTTACCGCCGGTGTTCAGCACGCTGACCGCCTCAATGAGTTTTCCCTGGGGAATGCCTCGGCCATAGTCACGCACGCTGACCCTCAAATTGTCTTCAACGGTTATCTCAATACGGTCACCGGCCTTCATCTTAAACTCGTCAATGGAGTTGTCAATGACTTCTTTCAACAACACATAAATGCCGTCCTCAGGCAGTGAGCCGTCGCCCAACCTACCAATATACATGCCTGGTCGGGTTCTGACATGCTCCATGTCCGACAAGTGCCGGATGTTGTCGTCGGTATAATCAGGGGTGATGGGTGATGGGTGTTGGGTGTTGGGTGATGGGTGTTGGGTGTTGGGTGTTGGGTGATGGGTGTTGGGTGTTGGGTGTTGGGTGATAGTGGTTTGCTCTTCCATAATTAATCATTTTTGCATCATTGTAGAACGAAGTTTGGACAATTGGCGAACAATAATAAGAATAAGTTCGTCAAAGTGCATCAATTCCTCGGCAGATATATAGCCATAAGTCTCAGCTAATTCAAACTCACTTGAGACTTCCATAGCAGAACCGTTAGCAATATCTAAGAATCTGATTCTTTCCTTATTAGAGTATCTTCCAAAACCTTCTGCAATATTGAACATAATCGAAGTTGAGGCTCTTCTAAGTTGGTCAGTTAAAGCATATCTCTCTTCGGCAGGAAACTTTTTTAATTGTTCCCTTGTTTCTATTGCCAATTGCTTGGCATTATTATAAACGTCTAATGTTCTGTAATAAAATAATTCCATGATTTAAAAACATTTAGCCATCACCCATCACCCATCACCCATCACCCATCACCTATCACCTATCACCTATCACCTTACGATAACACCTACGCCGCTTATGCTGGATGTGTTCCAGGTATTGCCACTGGCTTTGTACTTTCTCGTTGGTTTCCATTTCCACATTGGTCTCACCCCACTTGAAGCCGAACTTCTGATACCAGGGGATGAGGTCGTAGAACAGCAGCGCATTGACACCCTTCTGCTGATACTCGGGCAGCACGCCAATGAGCATCAGGTCCAGGCACTCGGCCTTATGGAACTTCAAGGCGCGCAGACAGTGCCACCAGCCAAAGGGCCACAGGCGCCCGTTACGGCATTTCTGCAGGGCACGCGTCATGTTGGTGATGCTGATGCCAACGGCTATGACATCGTGGTCGGGCGTGTTCCAGTCTTCAATGAGACAGAGCATGTCCATGTCGAGCATGGGGAAATACATCTTCAGGTACTCGTCAATCTGCCGCTCCGTCATCTGCGAATAGCCATACAGGTTGCCAAACGACTTGTTCACCACGTTGAGCACCTTACGGCCGTACTGCTCCTTGCCAAGCACCTGACTGCGCTTGGGGTGCATGGGGTGCAGGTTGTAGCGCTTCATGACGAGCTCTGACACCTTCCTGTACTTCTCGGGCATGCCCTCCTTGGGCACGATGAGCTTGTACTCCACATAGTCGTTATCCTTCTCCCAGCCACCCAGCTGCTCCATGTGCTTCGGGTAATAGGGGTAATTATAGATGGTGGCCATGGTGCCTAACTCCTCAAAGCCTTCAATGAGCATGCCCTCGGGGTCCATATCGGTGAAGCCCAACGGACCGATAATCTCCGTCATCTCCTTGGAACGGCCCCAGTCTTCAACGGCCTCAAACAGCGCCCGTGAGACCTCCAGGTCATCCACAAAGTCCAGCCAGCCGAAGCGAACGCTCTTGCGCTGCCAGGCCTCGTTGGCCCGCTTATTGATGATGCCGGCTATGCGGCCCGCCACCTTTCCGTCCTTATAGGCAAGGAAATACTCGGCTTCACAGAACTCAAAAGCGGCATTCTTGTCCTTGCTCAGCGTGTGGACTTCGTCGCTGTGCAGGTTAGGAGCATCATACTTGTTCCCCCTGTACAAGTCGTAATGAAACTGGATGAAAGCCTCCAGACCCTTCTTGTCGGTGACTCTCCTGATTTCTACTGATGACATCTGTTTAAGTGTTTAAAGCTTTAATACCGTGCAAAAATAATAAAAATAGGCAGAACGACAAAAAAACTAATGGTTTTTTAAGCTATTTTGCTATTTTGCGACAAATAAAAAGCTGACGGCTGCCATCGGCTGTGGTGGTGGCAAAGATATAGACGTCACCGCCGTCCTTCAGGCGGAGCCGCTGACGTAGTGCTTCCACGCTCATGGGAAAGTTCCTCACGCTGATGTTGGCACGGTCAATGTCCTGCAACGCCTGCTTCAGCTCCTTCTTGTTTAGCGACGTGGTGCGCTCTATGCGGAAGCTGCGCCCGGGGAAGTCGCTGACGAGCCTGTCAGACACAAAGAGGTGGGAGTTGGCCGAGAGTTCACCCACTTGGTAATAATCGGCGAGTTCATCGAAGCAACCGGCCTTCATGATGCTGGCATTCGGCTCGTAGAGATAGAGAGCCCCCTCCAACCTCCCCCGACTGGGGGAGGCTTTACGCTGGGGCACCTGCCATACCTGGTCATCGTTCACGCAGAAAAGCCCACTCCAACCTCCCCCGACTGGGGGAGGCTCTACCACGCCCAACACCAGCAACAGCTCCTTACACTCGTTACCCACACTGACGATGTGGACTTCGCGGCTGATAGCGTTAAGGTTAACGTTAGGGTTAGCGTTAAGGTTGACGTTGACGTTATCGTTGACGTTGACGTTAAGATCAAGACAATGCCAGTCGAGCATGGGCGAGAGCTTGATGATGATGCGGTCAGCCTTCTGGCACAAGAGGGGCAGCAGCTCAAGCACGTTGGGGGTACAGTCTTCGAGTGCGTAGGTACGGCCACCGTGCTCGTCGCGGCGGGCCGGGTCTAAGTAGATGCAGGCGGCGTGGCCGATGCGCTGCAGCACGTCAGCGGCAGTGCCGCAGACCACCGAACACTCCAGGCCGAGGACCTGGAAGTTATGGCGGGCTATCTCGCACAGCTCCGGGTTCTGCTCTACGTAGAGCGGCGGCCTATTGGCCCCATGGGCCATAAAGTAGAAGTCAACGCCAAAGCCGCCCGTCAGGTCAACCAGTCCCCACTCACCCTCGGTAAGTCCCCCCTCGGGGGGATTTATGGGGGGCCTTGCTGCTATTCGGGCCTTATACCTTGCCGTCTGCTCGCTGGAGCATTGCTCCATGTTCAGGTGGGGCGGATAGAGAATGCCGTCAACGGCGGCCCACGTCGGCAGCTTCTTACGGGCGGTCTGCCACCCGGCTATCTGCTGCAGCGCCAACGGCATATCAACGTCAGCACGGCCCGCCCCTTTCAGGGCGAGCCGCCTGACATCGTCTTCCCGATGTCGAAGAATAAACTCCCTTGTCGCTTCGTTCATCGTCTCACCCACACTTTCTTCACCGTACCGTTCTTCATGCGGATGATGTTCAGACCGGGCTGCAGCGTGTCATACTGACGGCCATCAATGCCGTAAATGGCCTCCTGCCCGTTCTGCGGGTCACGCTGTACCAGCTCTATGTCGGTAGCGTCGCCTACTTCCACATGGGCCTTCGAAATCTGGACATTGCCGTTACCCTCGGTTACCGTAAACTGTACCTCGTGGGCATTACCCGTCCAGGTGTTGCCCTCCATAGTGCCCGTCGAGGGGATGAACTCCTTTCCGCTGTCGTTCTTCACCACGGTGAACGTGATGCTGGTCATTTCGTTCGCATCAGTGCGGAAGGTCAGCGTGTTGTACTTATACAGACGTATCTGCGAGTCGTTGGCATACATGTTCTGGCCCTCTATGCCGTAATTATAGGTCACGGTGACGCCGTTTTGCTCTGTCATCAGCGGGTAACGCTCCCAGTAGCTGCGGGTGTTCTTCGGGTTGTTACCCGTCCAGTCAACGCCAAAGGTACTCTTGTTCAGACTGATGTCACCCGACGTGGCCACTACCGGCTCCAAGTCGGCAGGAGCACCGCTGCCCAAGTAGCTGAAGTCAACCTCCGACAGGTCGCCCCACAGGTAGTCCTCCAGTCCCGGGTAGTCAACAAACGGGTTACGGTTGCCCTGCAGGCGCCAGACGGCCTCGTTGCGCAACAGCTCCTTCTCGCTGACGGGGTCGTCGGCCGCCCATTGCAACAGCATGGGGAAGCACCACGAGGCAAAAGGCTGATAGGCATTGCCGCCAAGCATGTCGGTCTTTTTAAGACTGATCCAGCCGGGCATGAGTGACTCGTAACAGGTAGCCATGTAGAAATAGATGCGGGCCAGGTCACCCTTCCACTCATCAGCCGGCTCAAACACATTCTTCGAGTAGCCTTCAATGGAGCACTTGCCCACCTTACTATAATAAGGAGGACCGTCAACGCCAGCCTCCATCTTCGAACCCTTGAAGGGAGCGTCCGTCTCACCGTAGGGCAGGTCGCTGCGCATGTTGTTGATGTAGCCGTCAGTAGGAATGACATGCACCAAGTCGCTGTAGGCTGGTTTCACCTCGGCGAACCAGCTCTTCGGAAACGAGTGCTCACGGTTCAGGCCGCTGCCCTCGTAGCTGTTCTTGTGGGGACTCTCCGGCGTGTAGGCCGTAATGTTGGAGTAAATGTCCCAGATGAGCGTCTGGCCCTCTACTTCGTGTACGTCGGAGATGGCGTAGGCATCCCACAGGTCGTTATACGTCAGTACCGACGGGTTCTTTATGATTTCGTAGAAGGCTGTCTTCAGCTCCTCACCGTGCTTGCCGTTAGCACGGCTGTAGTAGTTCTCTGTCCCGTTGGGACCTTGCGCCTGTGCTGCCACCGCCACGGTCAGCAGCCAAGCCAAATGGAGTAATGATCTTTTCATAGGCTCTTTTTATTATGGTTTTTAACTTTGGGTACAAAGGGTTAAAGTGCCGCAGCAAATGCTCATTAAGTTATTTCCGCTGCAAAGTTAACACAAAAGAGTGAAACAGCCAAATAAAACCAAGAAAAAAGGCGCCGTAAGCAGCAAAGCCTACGGCGCCCATGATAGCATGTTAACTTTTTAACCTTTTAACCTTTTAACTTTATAAAGGCTTTTTACTTTTTAATGACCTTGCGGGTCGTTCCGTCACTCATGCGGATGATGTTCACACCCTGCTGCAGCTCGTCAACCTGGCGGCCCTGAGCGTCGAAGATGTTCTGAATCTCAGCGTCTGCATTCATCAGCACGCCCTCGATGCCCGTAGCATCATGGTCGGCGAAGACGATGCCCGTAGCAGCACCCGAGCCAGTGGTGATATACTTATTGGTATTGTCGTACCATGCGCCCTCGGGCAGAAGAATCTTCGAACCGTTGCGCAGGGTCACGTCACTGAAGTTGTAAACCTTACCGGCAACCTCTACACGCTTGCCGCTGCCCTGGGCCAGGTCAACATAAAGCAGGTCAGAGGCATAGCCCTTCAGCTCGCCGCTCATGCTCACATTGACATCCTTAAACGTCAGCGAACCGCCTGAGACGCTGATGTTACCCTTGGTTCCGTCAACCGTCAGTTTACCGTTACCAGTAATCGTTGTTGCCTTATTGGTATAGATGGTTCCCCAATTGCTTGAAGAAGTCGAAGTCAGCGTGTTGTTAGAGACCACGTTGATGGTCAGGTTTTCCACGCTCTCGTTTCGGATGCAGTTCAAATCCCCACCAAAATTGTCAATCGTAGCACCGTTCAGCGTCAGCGTCTTGCTGCCATCGTCATAGGTCACAGCCGTGCCACCGCCTGCGGTGATGTACTTTGAGCCTACACCATAACGGTTGCAATAAGTAACCTCGACACCACCAACTTTAATGCCGTAGCGGTCAGAGCTACCGAGCTGATAGAAGTTCACCACGTTATCACCCTTTACCGTTGCACCACCGTTCTGGCGGACATAACCTCCATCGAAATAACAGCCTGGAGTACCGTCAGAGCCTGAATAGAAGTCCATATCAGTCAGTTTCAGGTCGGAAACTTCATAGACTGCACCGTAGCTGGTTCCCTTGAAATAATAGTCAGATTTATCACCTGCCTTCTTCAGCACCAGGTCGCTGGTATATCCTGAGTGGCCCCAGATGCCTCGGATGGCTCCAAGGAACTTCACTTTATTGTTAACGTTCAGCGTCAGCGTACAACTGCTGCCGTATTTAGTCATGCTGATACCTGACTCCTCAGTAGATGTGGCAGTAAGTGAACCATCACCCTCTATGGTGACGTCACCGTAAAGAACGAAAGCATCGCTTTTTGTAGTGACAGTATTGCTGCCTGTCAATGTAATGGTTTCAACAGCATGATTTTTTGATTCAATGCCTACATCCCCTACTCCTTCCGGAGCTGCCAGCGTTACATTGTTCAGCGTCAGCTTCTTGCTGCTGTTGTCATAGCCAATGATTCCTGCTGTCATGCCGTCGGTAACAAATTTATAACAATTGGCATCATTCAGCTGCTCTCCCAGCACAGAGACATCGTAAGTCTCTGTGGGAACTGCCAATACAACAACGTCCTCACCTTTATATAATTCGGTTGCCGTGCCAAAGCCGCCCAGAGCCTGACGCCAGCAAACACCTTCTGCACTAAGCCCTGTATTTAGGCATGAACCTTCAAGTGTGAGCGTCTTGAAGTTTCCAAAAGCTATGCTTCCCTTTCCTCTTGCCGCAATCAGTGAATTCTTCACTACAGCGGTCTCAGTAGTATATGAAAGACCATTGCCTCCACTAATACCAAAGCCATTAGCATCTACCATGACTGTAGCGTTGTTGAAGGTCAGAGTAGAACCACCAGAAAAGGCAATTCCAGACCATACATTTTCTATACTAAGAGAAGCATTGCCTAAAAGCAGGTGACCGTCACCCTCAATGGTCATGTTCTTTTCGGTCCTGATACATGAGCCTGTTGCGCCTTTGAGCTCATTTGCTCCAACAAGCTTAATTTTCAGTCCGTTAATCTTGTTATTTCGTACAATATTATTTTTGGTTGTGCTAATCTTTGCCCCGTTCAGGGTCAGCGTCTTGGTTGGATCGTCATATACTGCAGAGCCTGCAGTCATTTCAACAGGTGTCACATTAGAACTGGTTCCAACACGTACAATGTCTGAACCAACAATCAGACTGCCGGTTGTCTCAACAGTCATCAGCCTTGTTGAGCTGCTGCTGCTTTCACACACAGCCTTTTGACTCGAATTATATGCACCGGTTGTTAAATAGGCATCACCGCCATCGAAACTGGCTGAAGCAAAACCAGTAAATGCACCATTTGTGCCAGAGGTAACCGTTGCATTCAAGACACAGCAAGACAACCAAACTTTTTCATTACCGTCTGCATAAATACTATAATTAATTCCTTTGGCTGTCAACCACAAATTATAAATATTTAACTCTGAACCATCTTGCACCCAAATGGTAGCTCCAGAACTTTTAGTTGTCTCCAATTTCAAAGTGCCGCAAGTGCCATAGACACCATCAATAAGGGTCTTTTTCTTAAAGATCAAAACATCTGTATTTGCCTTAAGGGTACAAGTACCAATAATATTAATTTTAAGGTCTTCGATGTTCTCGTTTTTGATTACAACGCTGTTACCACCATCCAGGTTAGCATTCGTCAGCGTCAACTTCTTGGAAGCAGCGTTGTACTGCACGCCAGGCTTAATGTTGCTGGCATTACTCGAAGTAACCTGTGTACCGCAAACATACAGACCATAGTTCTCTGCATAGGTTGCCATCACTCCCGCCATGAGGAGGATTAACGAAGTAAATAGTTTTTTCATAATCTTAATTTTTTAATTGTTAAACTTATATGAATGAATAAATATGTTTCGTCAAGTATGATTGTCGGTGCAAAGATACGAAGATTATTTGAAATAGTTGTTGACAATTTCTAACAAAATGCAGGGCCGCATGTAAGAAATTGCCAGATTTTAGTTAAAAAAACGTAAATTGGGGCGTTTTGTCTGCTTTTGGGGTTGTTTTAGCAACGGACGACAGAACTTAAAACACAATTATCTTATTAAACAACGAATTTAACGAATTTCACTAATTAATGCTACGCGCAGCAATTCGTGTAATTCGTTAAATTCGTTGTCAAAAAAAGGATT
>ONRS01000014.1 GCA_900320255.1 uncultured Prevotellaceae bacterium | reverse complement strand
GGTAATGTAGTTTTGTCTCGCGCAGAGGCGCAGAGTAGAAAGAGTTTTTCCCTGCGTTTTTGGCTGCGCATGATTGGTGGAGAACTGCAGAGAGCCGTGGTTTGCACCAAACTACACCCTAACGCAAGCCTCTCTCCACCCTTGTTTGGCCCGAAGAAGGTTGGAAAGTGGCCCAAAGAAGAGTGGAAAGTGGCCCAAAGAAGGTTGGAAAGTGACGTGGCTGGTTGGTGTCGAGCCCCAGCGGACTCGCCATGTTTTCAACGCGTAGGTCGGTAACCGTCACTTCTGCCGAAACAGCCAGAGCCACAAGGGAGAGTAACAGTAATAAGAATCGCAGATGGGGGACGGCACCTTTCCTTTATTTGATTTCAAAGAGGTTTAAGAATCCGGTCATCATGAACACCTTGCGGATTTCTTCGTTGATGTTTTTGATGATGACCTTGCCGCCTTTGGCTGCGGTCTCCTTGCGGATGGTGAGGAAGAGACGTAGTCCGGAACTGCTGATGTATTCCAGGTTCGTACAGTCGAGGGTGATTTCCTTGTCGGCTGCTTCTAATAAGGGTGCAATCTCCTGCTGAGCCTTGGCTGCAGCGGGTGTGTCGAGGCGTCCGCTGACCATGGCCAACATGCCTGTAGGTTGTTCTTGAATGTTAAAAATCATAACTTTTTATGTATTTACTTGTTTTTTTATTCTTTGTTTGGAGCGAGTAACTTGCAAAGGGTCAGGATATTCCTGTGGTTTGCATATTCGTAGTTAACGGAATCCATGATTTGCCTGACCAGATGGATTCCCAGTCCGCCAATGGGGCGGTCTTCGGCTGAGAGTGTGGTATCTACTTCGCCCTTGGCTGTAGGATCGAACGGCTTACCGGAGTCAGCGATGACGAATTGTATCCGTCTCTCGTTGGCTACGACAGTAATGCTGACTTCACCGGATGTTCCTACAGGATAGGCGTAGTTCATGACATTGACAACGGCTTCCTCTATGGCCAGGTTCAGGCTCATCGTGACAGACATGTCAATGCCCAAATCCTCGCAGATGTTGTCGATGAACTCACTCAGCTGGGGAATAGTGTTAATGTCGTTTGGGAGCGTCAGAGTACGCTTCAGCGTGTCCTCGGCATCGCCAACGAACTGATGCTCTTTCTCTGTCATGTGGTAGATGATTTCCTGGGGTTGAAAAAAGCAGTAGGGATGGACACTTGGTTCCATCCCTACTGCTGATAGGGTGTCGTATTACTTAATCAGTGCCTGACGGGCGGTGTTAATCTTGTCCTTAGCGGTGCTTAGCTGTTCTTTCAGTTCAGTAACAGTGGTAGCATTGAGCACCTCGAGCGGAGCCAGTGCGGTGGCAATGCCCTTCACTTCAGGATCGTACTCTGACAGACGGTTGATGGCGTCGAGGATGAGCACGATGCGGTAAGTAACGTTAGAGGCTGCCTCGTCGTTGAATATGCTGAGGAACTTGTCGGAGTTCTGGTTGGTTATGTAGAGCTGCTCAACAAGGGCTGCTGATGCCATCTGCCAGAAGTAGTTGATGCGACCGTTCTTCTCCATCTCGTTGTAGAGTGTACTGGTTGTCTCGAAGAGAGTGTTGGTATTCTCGACAGCCTTGAACGACGGGTCGTTGATGTCAGCAGCGAGCTTGGCAATGGCTTTGTCGTAGTCCTCAACGGGCAGGTCATACAGGGCGGCAATCTTCCTGTCAACTGACAGTATGCTCAGGGTGCGATATTTCTCGGCCAGTGTGGTGGCTTCGTCAGCTACGCTGGCGTTCAGCAGATACTCGGGCTTCACCTGCTTCTCTTCCTTGGTGAGCGTCAGACCGCCGTTGCCTTCCTGTACGAAGGGCAGCTGTGGCAGCTTGCCGATTTCGGCTGCAATGCTGTCGAACTGCACCTTGATGGCGGCTTCAATCTGCTGCTGTTCAAAACTAACCGTTGAGTCTGCCTCGTTGGCAGCGGTCTCTGTCTTCTTGCCCCCGCAAGCTGCGAAGGTGATAGCTAAGAATGCGATAGCTAAAACTGTTAATTTCTTCATTGTGTTTAAAAATTTAAAGTTATTAATAATGTTGATATCTATTGTTTCTTTGTCTTACTGCTGTTCCTTCCGTATGTAGCGGCCGGGGCAGTCGGTGAGTAGCAGCAGGGTGAGCACGATGCCCATGAGGAGCAGGACGGCAATGTTGAACCACAGGGTCTTCACATGCCAGGAACCGATTATCTTCTCGGAGCTATAGAAAGGTGCGCGTCCGATGCGGCTTTGCGGCTGTAGGTAGATGATGGCCATACGGGGTACGAGGTGGCGGTCCACTACTTCGACCGTGTTGGTCTGGTCGGCACCTACGACGCAGTCTTCGAGCTTGGTATTATAGTTGTCGCGCTTGAGCTGTAGCAGGGCGTCTTTTCCGTGTTCGCGGACGTAGGCAGCCACTTGAGCGTCTTTCTTGAGGGTTATGCGGTTGCCGCGTTCCGACAACAGGCGCTCGGCTTCATTCATATAGGCTTTTAGCGATGCGTAGTCATAGTCGCCGCTGTAGGGCTGCATGGCGCAATAGTCGGTGATGGTGGGCAGGTTGGTCTTGATGATTTCCATGTGTTCGGGGTTGGCTTTGCCGTCGCGGTCTTGCTCGGTGCGTAGCGTCTCCAGTTGTGACTGCAGTTCGTAGAGGAAACCTAAGTTATAGTATTGTGTCTCCTGGGCTTCCTTGTCGGCCTGGAAGAAGGGCGCTTCGTAGGCATTGTCGGTGAAGGAGGTGACGGCGAGCGCCTCGTAGGCCCATCGCGAGGGGATAAGGTCGCCAATGAGTGGCACGTTACCCGTGGTGCTCTTGGGGTTGAGGTCGTTAAAACTGACAACGAGTCCGCAGAGCAGGATTTGCGGGATGAGCAGAATGGGGATGCTGATGTAGATGGCGACGACGGAGCTGAGGCACTGTGAGAGCAGCAGTCCGGTGAGGCTGGCCACGAGGGCGGTGACGAAAAGGATGACCCACCAGGTCATAAACAGCCCGTGGAGGCCCATGATGGTGTTGCCTATGAGGATGAAGAGCAGCGTTTGCACAAGTGACACGGCTGCCATATAGACAATTTTCGACCAGATGTAGCTCTTGTAGGAGAGGTTGAGAAAGTGCTCGCGCTTGAGCAGTGAGCGGTCGCGTATGATCTCCTCGGCTGAGCCGCTCATGCCGGTGAAGGTGGCCACAATGATGGCCATGAAGAAGTAGCTGACGAGGTTCTTGTTGTCCATCAGTGTATATCCTTCGGGCGGGGCGTAGCGGGTGAGCAGTGCGCAGATGACGGCGAGCAGCGGCGCTACGAGTAGCGTGATGGAGAGATACTGCAGGTTGGTGGCTTTTGTCTTGATGTTGCGCTCGAGGAAGATGCCGAACTGCTTCAGGGCGTTGGGGCGCTTCTGTGCGGTGGCCGGTATGGCAGTGCGCTCTGTCTCAGGTTGTTGCGGACGGTTCTTAAGGTAGAGTTCGTGCCAGTCCTGAGGGCTCATCTTGCGGTCGTCGGTGGGCTCACCGAGGTTGTTGAGAGCTTTCTCGTCGATGATGTTGAGTACGATTTCCGGGTTGACGTTGCCGCAGGTGGGACATGCGCTGGTCTCAGCGTCAGCATAGTTGGCAGCTTCCTTGAAGTAGGTGATGGCATCGATGGGGTTACCGTCGAACACGGGGTATCCGCCACGGTCGAGCAGCCATAGGCGGTCGAAGAGCTTATATACGTCGCTGGAAGGCTGGTGGATGTTGACAACGATGAGTTTCCCCTTCAGGGTCTGCTCTTTCAGCAGGTTGATGACTTTCTCGGTGTCGGCCGACGAGAGTCCCGACGTGGGTTCGTCAAGGAAGAGCACGGCGGGCTCGCGAATGAGTTCGAGCGCGATGTTGAGGCGCTTGCGCTGTCCGCCGGAGATGTATTTATTTATAGGTGAGCCTACTTTGAGGTCTTTGGTGGCATCGAGTCCGAGATCTTTGAGGGTTTTCATGACGCGTCGGTCGAGTTCTTCGGGTGTCATGCCCTCGAAGCATAGGCGTGCGTTGTACCACAGGTTCTGATAGACGGTGAGCTCTTCGATGAGGAGGTCGTCCTGCGGCACGTATCCGATAAGTGCCTTTGCCGCTGGCTCCGTGATGTCGTGTCCGTTGATGGTGATGGCACCTTGCTGGGGATGCAGAGTACCGTTGAGCAAAGAGAGAAGGGTTGTTTTGCCGGTTCCGGAACCTCCCATGATGGCCAGCAACTCGCCGCTGTGCAGGGTGAAGCTGAAGTTGTGCATGCCGTTATCACTGTTTGGGAAGCGGAAGTTGATGTCGCGTCCGGCGAAACTGACGGTCTGCTGTTGCAGGATGCTGTCTTGGGCGGCATCTTGTGTGTGGGCGGCAATGACGGTAGAGTAGTAGAGGGGCTGTCCGCTGGGGCCTTTGAGCACGCTGCTCTGGAGCCACACCTGGTTGGTGCCTGACAGCACGGGGACATCGTTGAGTTTGACAGTGTCAGAGCCGGTATAGGTAAAGAGCAGCAGTCCGGTAGTGGGGTCGAGCAGGGTCTTCAGAGCACCGTCCTGCCCGTCGATGGCGTGCAGCTTGACGTGCTCAGTCGGCTTGCCTTCAACGAAGTCTTTATACGTGGCAAGCTGCTCGGGGGTAATGTCGAAGTGGCGGGCCATAGTGTCGAATATACTTTCGGCATGGGTCCTGTTGCTTCCGCAGAACTCGAGCAGGCGGAGCAGCAACATGGCGCCCTCGCTATGGCGGATGCGACCGTGCAGTCCGCTACAGATGGAACTGACGGTGGCTTCGGTGTCCAACTCATCGGTCATCTCGTATGCGGTGCGCATGTCGCTGTAGAGTTCGAGGTATTGCTCAGTATTGCGGATGCCGAAGTGATGGCGCAGATAACTGACAAGCATTTCGATGGCACGCTGCTGGTCAACCTGTTCTACCTTTCCGAACAGGGCGAATAGGCTTATGAAGCTTGAAAGTATGATGTCTGTCATTTATTTTCTTTCTCAACTCTTTGCATTAATAATGTGTGCAAAATTATGAAAATTTGGTAGATTATAGTCTATAGTGGGGGTTAAATAACGTTAAACGTCTTTTGTATCACAATTTTTTTGTAACTTTGCAACTCTTAATTATATAGTAAGAAATTTTGTTAGAGTTCAAATGATAGTTCTTAATCCACACGGGGAATCACTGATGGAACAGTTCCGTCAGCGGTTGCCCAAGTTGCAGTCCTTGTCCGAAGAAGTCTTGAACCTTATCAAGGCAGCTTTGGCAGAGCAGGCCATTGAACTGAACTCCATAGAGTATCGCATTAAGGGCGAAGAATCCTTAAGGGGTAAGTTGGAGCGTAAGGGGAATAAATACAAGAGTATTGACGACGTGACAGACCTGTTGGGTCTGCGCATTGTAACATTCTACACCGACGATGTTGATAAGGTGGCCGTGGTGATAAAGTCACTCTTCGACATTGACTGGAAAAATTCTGAGGATAAGCGTAAACTGCACGAGCTGAACAGCTTCGGCTACAACTCGCTGCACTACATTTGCCGGCTGAAGGAAGGCAGCATGCCCTTTGAAGTGCAGATACGCACCGCCTTGCAGCATGTGTGGTCAGCCATTGAGCACGACATCGGCTACAAGGGACCCGTCAAGTTGCCCGCTGAGTTCCAGCGGCAGTTCAGCAGGCTGGCGGGAATGCTGGAGCTGGCTGACGACGAGTTCAGCCGCCTGCGTACGGTGATGGCGTCCTATCGCCGAAGCGTGCAGACACTGGTGGCCTCGGGCAAGCTCAGCGAGGTGTCGTTATCTACCGATTCGTTCCGAAGCTATCTTGAACTGCGCCCCTTCGACCGTCTGAACAGGCGAATAGCGGCAGTCAATCAGGCAGAGATCTTCCCTTCGTCGCTCATGCCCTTCCTGCCTATTCTGATGAGATTCAAATTGCAGACGCTTGAAGACGTGCAGCGGTTCATTAACGATAATTCGGATGATGCCTACCAGTTAGCGTTGTCGCAGCTGGCAATGACCGACCTTGACATTATGTCAGAGACAGTTGGCCTGCAAAACCTCTGTCTCGTCTTTATGTTGAAACAAGGCGGTGGCATTGCAGGCCTGAAGTATATCTTTGATACGATAAACGGTGAACAAGAAAGAAACCATGCCCTTGCTGAAAGTTTGTTGAGAAGGGCACGGAATCTGTCGTTCATGCAGGCAGTTATTGGTGGCGAAGAAGCTTAAGCTCAGCGTTTGGCTTCAGCACATTATTAACAGGCTCGGTGTATTCGCCGAGCTTTATTTGTGCGGTCAGCGCAATGTCGCGGCTTGAGTTTCCTACCGCAAATGTGTAGTCGCCAGCCTCTGTCAGCCAGCGGCTGCCGGCTTCGTCGAACGAGGCAAGCAGGCGTACGGGAATCTGAATGGTCAGCGTCTGACTCTCACCGGGTTTCAGCTCGCGTGTCTTGGCAAAGCCTTTCAGCTCCTGTGCAGGCTTCTCCAGCTGGCCCTTCGGTGCACGTACATAGACCTGTGCCACCTCCTTGCCGCTTATGCTACCCGTGTTCTTAACCGTAACCTGTACCTCCACGCTCTCAGCATTTGCCTTCTTAACCTTTAAACCGCTGAAGGCAAAAGTGGTGTAGCTCAGGCCGAAGCCGAAGGGGTAAGCCACTTCCTTCTGGAACGTGTCAAAGTAGCGGTAGCCCACGTAGATGTCCTCATCGTGGTTGGTGAAGTCGTGGTTAGGCACTCCTGCTCCGTATGTCCTCAGGGTCTCGTAGGTGTAGAGATCCATGGTGCCAGGATAGTTGGCTGTCGATGCATGGTCGGTGGCAGCAATGGGCCATGTCATCGTGAGCTTACCACTGGGGTTCACCTTGCCGGTCAGCAGGTCGGCAATGCTGTTACCACCCTCCATGCCAGGCTGCCAAGCGCAGATAATGGCATCAGGATAGTCTCTCCACGAAACAGTCTCAATGACAGAGCCCGAGTTAATGATGACAATGACGGGCTTGCCTGCTGCGTGGAAGGCGTTGCAGGTGTTGAGAACGAGCTGGTGCTCGTCGGGCGTGAGGCAGAACTCAGTGTCAATGTCGCGGTCAACACCCTCGCCGGCCTGACGGCCAATGGTGATGATGGCAGCATCAGCCGTCTTTACCTCGTTATTGATGCAAATGTTGTTGATGCTGATTTCAGGATATTTCTGCTGACCCATTACCTCGCTCTGGAACCACTTGGCAGGGTGACGCTCGGCCTGGAACTTCGCACGGGCAAATGCAATGTACTTGCGATAGATGTCGGTCAGGGTTTCTGACGAACTGATGCCAGCATTCTTCAGACCTTCCAGCATATCGACGATGTAAGGCGGGTGAACGCAGCCAGAACCGGTACCGCCGGAGAAGAAGTCGTAAGAGTTCTCACCGAAGAGGGCAACGGTCTTGATTTGCTGGGTGTTCCAAGGCAGTGTGCCGTTGTTCTTCAGCAGCACAATACCCTCGTTGGCACTCTGGCGGGTAATGGCAGCGTGAGCCTTGAAGTCAGGCTTGTTCGTTGCGGGATACTTGAAGAAGCTGGGTGTCTTAACGATATATTCCAGCATGCGGCGCACGTTACGGTCAACATCGGCAATGCTGAGGGTGCCGTTCTTCACACCAGCTATAATCTCGTCAATCTGTGCCTGCTGTCCTGGTTCCATGAGGTCGTTGCCGGCATGTACCTCGCTGACGGTGGTCAGTCCGTTGCGAATGCCACACCAGTCGGTCATGACGATGCCTTTGTAGCCCCAGTCGTCACGCAGAATGCTGGTGAGCAGGTCGTGGTTGCCCATAGAGAACAGACCGTTGACCTGATTATAGGAGGCCATGATGGTCCAGGGGTTGCTCTCGCGAACAGCAATCTCGAAGCCACGCAGGTATAGTTCGCGTGCGGCACGCTGGCTCAGACGCTCATCTACGCCGGTACGGTTGGTCTCCTGTGAGTTGACGGCGAAGTGCTTGGCACTGACGCCGGCTCCCTGACTCTGCACGCCGTTGATGTAGGCAGCGGCAATCCATCCGGTAAGCAGCGGGTCCTCGCTGTAATATTCGAAGTTACGTCCGCAGAGCGGGTTACGGTGCAGGTTCATGCCCGGACCGAGAATGACGTCGCAGCGGTACTCCTTGGTCTCGTTACCTATAGCCTTACCTACTTCACCCACCAGTTGGGTGTTCCAGGTAGAGGCTAAGCACGTGCCGATGGGGAAGGCCGTGGCATAGAATGTCTGGTCTGTACCCTCGCGGGTCGGGTTGATGCGTACGCCGGCAGGGCCGTCGGTCAGCACGGTGGCAGGTATGCCCAGTCGGGGAATGGCAGCAGTTGTTCCGGCAGCACCGGCCACGAGGTCTGCCTCGCCGCCTACTACGGCACCTGTGCTAAAGAAGTTGTTGGCTCCTCCGACGAGCAGTTTTGCTTTCTCTTCAAGTGTCATGGCCTTCAGCACCTCATCGATGTTGTCAGCTCTCAGTTGGGGTTGAGCATTCATAGTGGTTACAGTTAGGCTTGCTACGAAGCCGAGTAATAACAGTTTCTTTTTCATAGTGTTTTTATTTAAATAGTTTCGGGGCAAATTGGTTCAGGTAGATGCGCCAATTCTTCCAGATGTGGCCGCCGTCGGTCTCTAAGTATTCGTACTTGTAGCCCTTCTGGTCGAGTCGTTGGCGGTAGTCAACGTTGTCCTTGTAGAGGAAGTCGGTCTTGCCGATGGCTATATAATATAAATAAGGTGCAGGGCTGAACTGTGCGGCCAGCTTCTGGTCGAGGTTCTCGTAGATGTGTCCGTTCTCTCCCTGTGCCATGCGGTTAACGGCAGCCGAGAAGAGTCCCACGTAACCGAAGAGCTGCGGGTTGTTGGCCGAGATGTAGAGTGAGTGGAAACCGCCCATGGATAGTCCGGCAATGGCGCGGTGCTGCTTGTCGGGGAGTGTGCGGTAGTGGGCATCCACCCATTGCACGAGGTCGGGGAAGGCCACCTCGATGCTGCCCTCCATAGTTTTGGCATTCCTGAACGATGGTTTGTACATGGCATCCTCATATTCGCCGGGCATAGCCTTCTGTCCGCCGTTGCCGTTAGGCATGACGACAATCATCGGCTCTGCCTTGCCTTGTGCAATGAGGTTGTCCAGAATGTGCTGTGCGCGTCCCAGTTCGGTCCAGGCGTTCTCGTCGCCCCCGGCACCGTGCAGCAGGTAGAGCACGGGATAGCGTCGGGTGGGGTTGTCCTCATAGCCAGCCGGGGTATAGACCGTCATGCGGCGCTCCTCCATGCCGAGCTTGGGTGCGGGGTACCACACCTTGGCCAGTGTTCCGTGTTTGACGTTGTGTACCAGGTAGTTGGTGCATTCACCATCTACCAGCAGGTAATTCGTGTAAGTGGCAATGTCGCGCAGCTGATACACGTTGTTAGGGTCGAGCATGCGCACTCCGTCAACGTAGAAGCAGTAAGTGTGCATCTCGCTGGGCAGCGGCTCCGAGGTGTAGGTCCATACGCCGTCGGCTCCCTTCGTCAAGGTGACGCGGCCCGTCTGTTCCATCTCGCCAAAGGGTGTCTGCACTTTCATCGGGGGCAGGAACGAAGCCTCCAGCTCTACTTTCTGTGCGTTGGGTGCAGCCATGCGGAAAGTAGCCTGTCGGGTCTGTGCGTTAAGCTCCGGTGAAGTGATGTCGCCTGTGTTCAGGGCAATGGTTTCCTGGGCATGTATCATGCCGGCTCCCATAGCGAGGAGCAGGAAGATAAGTAATTTTTTCATAGGTCTTAATTATTAATTACGATGATTATAATGTAAAAGTTTCAGGTTCATTTTCTTGTTCAGGCGGCTCTTAGTGGAGCGCAGGGCCTGCTCCGTACAGCAGAAGAGGTCAATCTTCTCGTCGTCGATGATGTTGTAGTGCTCCATGATGCAGAAGAAGGTCTCCTTGGGTGTCAGCTGTATGTCGGGATTGTCCAGTATGGCAGCCAACTGGCTGTTGGTCATCCACAGGGCACTCACCACGGCCTGTTGCTCGTTACGTCCGTACTGGCTGATGTTCTGCTTGTTAATGATGGCATCCAGCACGTCGAGTCCTAACTTCACGTTCTTGATCTGCAGGTACATCTCGTCTTCGGCAAAGGCACCAGTCAGTTTCTTCTTCATCTGCTCAATCTCCTCCATGCGGTCGCTGAGGGCCATTTTCAGGTCTTCAATGTGGGTGTTACGCATGGCCAGCAGCTGGTTCATGTCGGCCCGCACGTTGCTGATGCGTTGCTGGAACTCGCGGTGGTGCACCTGCTGCCTGCGGAAGTAGATGTAGATGATGCTGCCCATGAACAGCAACATGAAGATGATGAGCAGACTGAGCTTGAAGTTACGCTGCACGTCACGCCAGGCGTGCCACTGATAGTCGAACTGGTCCTGCAGGCGCGTAATGTCAAGGGCGGCGCGTTGCTGGGCTATGGAGTCGCTCATCTGGCGCAGCAGCTTCTGGGTTTCGAGTGCTGCCTTGTAGTCACCCCGGCTCTCCTGCAGCTCACTTTCGGTCATCAAGCGGTTGTAGCGCAGTGTCAGGTTCTCGGTCCTCGGAATCATCGACATCAGTATCTGGGCCTGGTGCTCGTCACCTTTGTGCAGCATGATGCGGCTCAGCACGCTCAGCGCATTGCCCATACTGGCAGAGTCCTCGGCCAGCATGGCTGCCTTGTAGGCAGTCTTCTCGGCCTGTTGCAGACTGTCGTCGAGCATGAAGTAGTAGGCGCGGTTGCAGAGTAGCGTTGACTGCTGGTTCTGCTCCAGGCTGTCGTATCGGTTGATGGTCTGTTCGTTCAGGCGGTTTCCCTCTTCTGTCCTTCCCATGTTGTTCAGGGTGGTAATCTGGTGAATGATGGCATTCACGATGTAGTGCTGGTTCTGGGTTGCCTCGGCATACTCCTTGGTCTTCTGTTCGTAGTCCAGGGCCATTTCGTGGGCACCGGCCTGCTCGTTAAGCCATCCTATGTAGAGGCAGACGCGATAGCAGAGGGAATCGTTTTTCATGATGGGGAACAGCTTTTCAGCCGTCTTCAGCTGAATCATGGCTTGTTCGTATCGTTGGTGGTCTATGTACTCAATAGCACTGTCAAGCCTAAGATGTGCTTCCCATTCAGCGCTTTCGGCAGTGGTAACGCGTTTCTCAGGTGTGCAGGCAATCATTGCCAATAACAAACTTGACGTTAGTAATATTAATAGTTTTCTCATTTCGTGTACAAAGATACGAATAAGTGAGGAAAGTACAAAAGGAAAAAAAGATTTTTTTTGCTTTTTTACTTTCGAACGGCCGGTTTCCCGCCCCTC
Source organism: uncultured Prevotellaceae bacterium (assembly GCA_900320255.1). Lineage (GTDB taxonomy): Bacteria > Bacteroidota > Bacteroidia > Bacteroidales > Bacteroidaceae > Prevotella. The sequence continues at coordinate 1,667 of ONRS01000014.1, read as the reverse complement.
CCGTTGTGTCAATGTCCCTCCACGGCCGTAAACTATGCCTTTGGCTTTCAGCCCTTTAGTCGTTGCACGCTGTGTCAATGTGCCGGGGGGTATTGCAAAACCCAATGTTTGTACGTATCTTTGCACCGACGTAAGTGTTAAGACGTTTATCTGCAAAAACCGCCCACACGGCTGATGGTATTGGCATGACATCGGCCCGTGGGTGGCTTTTTTGTGAATAATTGATAATGGATATAGATTAATTGATAATTATTGTTTACCTTTGCACACCGAAATAAATGTCAAACAATATAATTGTCAAATAGTAAATTAAAAAGATGGCTAAGAAAGCATTACTCATGATTCTCGACGGATGGGGAATCGGAAAACATGGAAAAGGCGACGTGATCTATAACACGCCGACACCGTATCTGGACTATTTAAACGCAGTGAGCGCACACGCTCAGTTGGCTGCCTCGGGTGAGGACGTGGGTCTGCCCGACGGTCAGATGGGTAACTCTGAGGTGGGCCACCTCAACATTGGCGCAGGCCGCGTGGTCTATCAGGACCTCGTGAAGATTAACCGCGCCTGCAAGGACAACAGCATCGTGGAGAACCCGCAGGTGAAGGCTGCCTACACCTACGCCAAGGAGAACGGCAAGAAGCTGCACCTGATGGGACTGACCTCTGACGGCGGCGTACACTCCAGCCTCGACCACCTGTTCAAGCTCATCGAGGTGGGCAAGCAGTACGGCCTGAAGAACCAGACCTTCGTACACTGTTTCATGGACGGTCGTGACACCGACCCGCACTCTGGCAAGGGATTTATTGAGCAGGTGCAGGCCGAGTGTGAGAAGAACGACGCTGCCATTGCCAGCATCGTGGGCCGCTTCTATGCGATGGACCGCGACAAGCGCTGGGAGCGCGTGAAGGAAGGCTACGACCTCATTGTGAAGGGTATCGGCAAACAGGCTACCGACATGGTGCAGGCCATGCAGGAAAGCTACGACGAAGGCGTGACCGACGAGTTCATCAAGCCTATCCACAACAGCACCGTCAACGGACTTATTGAGGAGGGCGACGTCGTCATCTTCATCAATTTCCGTAACGACCGCGCCAAGGAACTGACCATTGCGCTGACGCAGGAAGACCTGACCGAGCAGGGCATGAAGACCATTCCCAACCTGCAGTACTACTGCATGACGCCGTACGACGCCAAGTTCACGGGCGTGCACATCCTCTTCCCCAAGGAGAACGTGGAGGACACGCTGGGCGAATACCTCTCGAAGCTGGGCAAGAAGCAGCTGCACACCGCCGAGACCGAAAAGTATGCGCACGTTACATTCTTCTTCAACGGTGGACGCGAGCAGCCCTTCGAGGGTGAGGACCGCATCCTGGTGCCCTCGCCGAAGGTGGCTACCTACGACCTGAAGCCCGAGATGTCGGCCTACGAGGTGAAGGACAAGCTCGTTGCCGCCATCAATGAGAACAAGTACGACTTCATCGTTGTCAACTTTGCTAACGGCGACATGGTGGGTCACACGGGCGTCTATAACGCTATTGCCAAGGCCATATGGGCCGTTGACCACTGCGTACACGATGTCATCGAGGCTGCCAAGGCCAACGACTACGAGGCCATCATCATTGCCGACCACGGTAATGCTGACAATGCCATTAACCCCGACGGC
>ONRS01000023.1 GCA_900320255.1 uncultured Prevotellaceae bacterium | reverse complement strand
TAGCTTCTTTATCTGCTCCTGTTTCATTTTCAATTAAATTGCATCACAGAACCTATGCGGCTACAAAGATAACTATTTTTCTTGAAAGGGGAACCCGATTGGGTTCCCCTAAAACGTTACTGGCGGAAGGTGAGGGATTCAAACCCCCGATACCCGAAAGGGGTATACCGGATTTCGAGTCCAGCGCGATCGATCACTCTGCCAACCTTCCAGTTAAGTGAATGCCAACGAGCTTGCCCGTTGCTGGGCGTGAGGGAGGTGAAAATGAAGTTTTAACCTTCCTTCCCGTTGAAATCGGGTGCAAAGGTAACAATAAATTTTTGAACGACCAAACTTTTCACCGCTATTTTTTCGTACGTAGCACTTTGCCGTAATCAAACTACCATTTTGCCGTAAGCGGAGTGTCATTATTCTTGCACCCCAGAAGCTCGGATTATGCATAAAAACAATAGAGAATGCCGTATGGACACTCTCTATTGCTCGTTTTATTGTATGGAATGAAATCCCCAGTTCAGAACTTATAGCGGAAACCGCCGAGGATGATGCCCTGCTCACCGACGCCAAGTTCGCCAAACACACGGAAGGCGCTACCATATTCCACACCCACTAATGAGGCCTGGAAATTGAACGTTGCTGAAGAATCGTCCTTAGAGCTTGCTCCACCTTTTTGTGATCGTAATGTCACACCGACGGCACCCTTTGAGTACCAGCTGATATGCTTCTTGACTGACCAGTTGTACTTGATGGCGGGCATAATGGTAAAGTATGTAGATTTTGAATCCTTTGAGTCGTCAAACTTACAGCCGCCAACGACAAATACACCACCGATGCCTACGCGGTTGTTGTTCAGACGGTGGAAATACTCTGCACTAATAGGGCCCCAGTAGCTTGTCTGCTTACCGGTAAACATACCCTTGGCTATAGAAGAGACAATATCAGTATTAGCACCTCCACCATAGGCTATGGCAATTTCGTTGTCATACTCAGTCTGTGCGTTCACGTTTACTGTAGCTATCATGGCAGTTACAACCATTAACAAAATCTTTTTCATATTACTATTTTTAATGATTTGAATAATTATTGCAGATGTTGTTTCCTAATTTAGGCTGCAAATGTATAAATATTTTTTATAAAACAAAATAATATTAGTAAAAAAGAAGGGTAAGGGCTTAATTCTCACGCTAAAAGGGAATTTACTCGTGGTGATAAGGTTCGCCCTTGATGATGGTGCAGGCCCGATAGAGCTGCTCGGTAAAGACCAGACGGACCATCTGGTGGGAGAAAGTGAGGCGCGAGAGTGACAGCTGCTCGTTGGCACGCTGACAGACCGCGGGTGAGAAACCGTAAGGACCGCCAATGACGAAGACCAGACGACGAACGGACTGCTGCTTCTGCTGCAGCCAGCCGGCCAGCTCAACGCTGCGGAATTCGTGGCCGTGCTCGTCGAGTAACACCACATGGTCGGAGGATTGCAGCTGTTTCAGTATGAGCTCGCCCTCGGCCGTTTTTTGTTGGTCTTCGCTGAGATGCTTGGTGTTTCGCAGTTCGGGAATGGTCAGGATGTCGAACGGCATATAGTGACTGATGCGCTCTGCATAGTCGCTGATGCCCGCCACGAAGTGCTTGCCCGTCGTCTTACCGACTTGTATCAATATGGTCTTCATGTTCCTCGTCGTCGATGGCATAAATGCTGCGTCCGTGGTGTACGGGGCAGAGCGTTTCGTTTTTGTCAATAGGCTGATATTCGTGTGCCCGTTTCGGATTCTTGGGAAACCAGCCTTTCTGCACGCGTTTCTTTTGTGAGAACAGTTCTCCGATGCCCCAGAGGGCCGATGCGCCGAAGACTCCGAGGAAGGAGGAGAAGTAGATGTTCTCGACAAACAGGGCGGCTACGATGCAGCCCAAGCCGATGAGCAGATAGACCACCCAGGGACGGGTGCCGAAGTGGTACTCGGTCTTGATGACGATGGGGTGCCAGATGCCGATGGTGAGGAACGTGATGACGGCTATGATGATTCCTGTGAAATACATAGGGCTTCGGTATTTACGATTTACTGATTTTCGATTTCGATTGTTGATGTTACCTCGTTGTGTGGAAACCGTCGAGGTTGTCGTAGCGGCGCTTCATCATGCGGCTGTAGATGTTCTTCAGCCACAGGCTGTGAGTGGCCGTGAAGAGCAGGCCTATTATTATTAATATGGTGTAGCCGATGGTGTCGCCAAAGATGCCGGTAACCAGCAGCGCGAGGGCTACGGGTACGAAGAACACGATGAGTTCAACGACCAGCTGGAGGGTGTTCTCGAAGTTTCCCTTGCCCGTTATCTTGTCGTTCAGGGGCAGCGTCTGCTTGTTGTAGGCTGCCAGCTGGAACAGCAGGCAGTACTCCGGGCCTGACGTCAGGAAGAGGTAGGCCAGAATCATAAGTATGGAGTAACGGCCTGAGACGACGGTAGGAATAAGCAGCAGGGTGGGGAGTATGAGTATGGCACAGTAGAAGAAGTACTTGGCCTTGAGTAGCGTGTAAATGTTCTCCTTGTGCACCATGAGCAGGTCGATGTAGTTACCCTCGGGGCCCATAATCTTGACCAGGTTAACGGCTCCGAAGAACACGAAGCAGTAGAGGCACCAGATGTTGGTGGAGAAACGCCCGTCATAAACGTCGGTCAGTGAGAGCAACAGGCTGAGCATGGTGATGATGACGATGCCCTGAATGAAGCGTTGCTTGACAGTCTTGTTGCGCAGGGTGCTCTTCACTTCCAGCTTCAGGTATTCGCCCACCTGTCCGAAGTGGTTCAGGAACGAGAACTGGGAGACGTGGCGCAACTTAGTGGATTCGTGGCGCGACACCTCTTCTATGACAAAGTGCGACTGCAGTCGGCGGTTGATGAGGAAGAGGACGATGCCTACCAGTAGGGTGACGGCGGCTCCTGTCCACGTGAACCAGTAGTCTTCAGAGAAGCTGAAAAGCGTGTCAAGCCATTTGTCGATGTCGATGAAGGCATAGCCGTACATGGCCAGATAAACCACTATGGGCAATGCCCACCACCATATTTTATGATTAACCAGCGTGCGCACCAGCAGGTACCACTGGCTGTTGACGAGGATGAGCAGATGCAGCAAGGCCAGCATGGCCAGTCCGCCCAATAGGGTCAGACCGCTGCAGACGCAGATGAAGACGTAGGGCACGAAGAGCGCCATCCAGATGAAGTTACCCCCCGACAGCAGGTTCGATACGAGGAAGCAGTCTATGATGCGCATGCGGTTCAAGGGCATGAGCAGGTAGGGCTTGATGAGCATGGCTGGTGTCTGCTGCATGCCGAAACGCATGAAGAAGTCGAGCGTGAGCAGGAAGGGCATGACGGTAAACAGCAGCGTGAAGTCGCCCCCGCGGGTGCCCCAGCCCAGCATGGTACCGATGACGATGAGATAGAGAATGGTGAAGCCCATGCCGAGATAGACGAACACCTTGGCCACCTGGTTCTGTTCGAACATGGGGTGGCGGCGGCTGCTCAGCTTGATGTGGCGACGCAGCGCAAGATAGAGTTTCAGAAAGTTCATCGCAGGTCAATCACCTCGGCGTGAGGATAGTCTTTAGCGTTGAAACGGAACATGTTGTCGTTAAGCTTGGCTGCCTTCAGGTTGCTGATGTTGATGGTGGTCCAGCCGTTGCGCTGCTTCATCTTCACCTGCGTGGGAACGTAGCCCGACTTGCTCACCGTGATGTACATTTCCTGTATCTGGCGCTTCTTGTCGGTAGCCGTCAGATGAACCTCGTAGCTGTTGCCCTTGGTAGTCATGGTGTAGGTAAAGCCTTTCTTGTAAAGGTTGATGAAGTTGTAGGGGTTGAGTGCCTGCAGCTCCGCTTCCGAGGGGTTGCTGACGTTCACTTCGTCGTTGGCTTTCATGTAGGTCCATTGGGTCTTGCCGTCGAACCAGATGGTGGCCACTTCGGTGGTAGCTTGAAACTTCTTGCCCTTCACGAGAATGGTTCCGTCAGTAGGACTGAAGTTTGGACCTGAAATCTTGAACTTGGCGCTGATGCCCTGCTTGGCACTTACGGTCTGCGCAGCCTTGTCGAGCACCGTCTTGGCGTCTTGTGCATATCCGGCTAAAGGCAAAAGCGTGAAGAGGCAAAAAGGTAATATCCACTTTACCCACTTATGTAATCTGTTCATACGCATTCGTTTTTTACTGATTATCTATTATTTGTTTATCCATTCATTCATTCATCATCCATGAAGGGCTGATATCAAGCTCTCCAGGCTCATCTCGTCTTGAATGAGCACCTCGCGGGGCTTGGACCCCATTGCCATACCCACAATGCCGGCTTTCTCGAGCTGGTCCATCAAGCGGCCTGCGCGGTTGTAGCCAATGGCGAACTTACGCTGAATAAGGCTGGTGCTTCCGCTTTGTGACATGACAATAAGGTGGGCTGCCTCCTCGAAGAGCGGGTCAAGGTGCGACATATCGACATCGTTGGAACTGCCTCCGTCAGCGTCGCCCTCAACCATAGGCTCGGGCAACTCGTAAGTCTCAGGATAGCCTTGCTGGTCGGCTATAAACTGGTTGATGGCATCTACCTCGGGCGTATCGACGAAGGCACATTGCACGCGGATGGGCTCATTACCTTGCAGGTAGAGCATGTCACCACGTCCAATAAGTTGATTAGCTCCCATGCGGTCGAGAATGGTCTTGGAGTCAATGCCCTGTGCCACCTTGAAGGCAATACGTGCGGGGAAGTTGGCCTTAATGGTACCCGTAATGATGTTCGTGGTGGGGCGCTGTGTGGCTATAATCATGTGGATGCCTACGGCACGGGCCTTCTGGGCTATACGGGCTATGGGCAGCTCTATCTCTTTGCCTGCCGTCATGATGAGGTCACCATACTCGTCGATGATGACCACGATATAAGGCATGAACTTGTGGCCTTTCTCGGGGTTCAGCTTGCGGGCAAGGAACTTCTTGTTGTAGTCCTTGATGTTACGTTCGCCGGCTGCCATCAGCAACTCGTAACGGGCATCCATCAACACGCAGAGCGAGTTCAGCGTGCGCACCACCTTGCTGGTGTCGGTGATAATGGGCGATGCCGACTCGTCGGGCACCTTGGCCAGAAAGTGCTTGTCAATCTTGGCATAGATGCTGAATTCCACCATCTTCGGGTCAACCAGCACAATCTTCATCTCGGCTGGGTGTTTCTTGTAGAGCAACGATGTGATGATGGCGTTCAGACCTACCGACTTACCTTGACCAGTAGCACCAGCCACCAGCAGGTGGGGAGCCTTGGTGAGGTCGAACATGAACACCTCGTTGGTAATGGTCTTGCCCATAGCGCAGGGCAGTTCCATCGTGGTCTCCTGGAACTTCTTTGAGTTCAGCACGCTCTCCATCGACACCACGCTGGCCTTGGCGTTAGGCACCTCGATACCGATGGTACCCTTGCCGGGAATAGGAGCAATGATACGTATGCCCATAGCCTTCAGGCTCAGGGCTATATCGTCCTCCAGGTTGCGAATCTTGGAGATACGGACACCTTGGGCTGGGGTGATTTCGTAAAGTGTGATGGTGGGACCTACAGTAGCCTTGATGGCATCAATCCCTATGCCGAAGTTGCGCAGCACCTCGACGATGCGGTTCTTGTTGGCGGTTTGCTCCTTCATGTCAATGTAGGGCTTTCCGTCGTCCTCATACTTCTTCAGCAGGTCGAGCGTGGGGTAGTGGTAGTTCTCCAGTTCCAGCTTTGGGTCATAGGGGGTGTCCAGGCTTCCGCGCATGTCATCGCCGCTGGCTTTCTCCTCGTTTTCAGCTACTTCCACTTCCATTTCGGGGGTGTGTTGCTGGATGCTGGCTGCTGTATGTTGAGTGGCAGGTGTTGAACTTTGCGTAGCATCATTAATTTCACTGTCTTGCGAGGAGTTGGCGGGGTTCTTCCATTCAACGGTTTCCGTGTAAGGGTCGTCAAACGTGGTGGGGTCTTCTACTATGTTGGTCAGCGGATTATTTGCATCCTCAGGGTCTTTCTTCGACGGGTCGTGAATGGTGAACTTCACCTTGTCAAATATCTTGCTGGGGTTCAGCAGCTTGCGAATGAAATAAATGGTCTCTGCACTAATGTAGGTGAGAAACGCTATAGCCGTCAGAGCCAATACGGCAGTCAGACCGAGTGAGCCCATGTAGCCCTCAATTTGCTGGCATATATACAGTCCGTGGTCACCGCCAGGACTATAGGTGCTGTTGACAAACAGCGGCTTCAGGAACTTGGCCAGCGTCACAGAGAGCCACACCATAACCAGCATCAGCACCATGAACCATTTCAGCAGGTTGACGCTGGTGTAAGCCTTCATCAGACGTAGCGATACCAGAATAAGGAATACGGGAATAAGAAACGCCGGGAAACCAAAGCATTGCTTCACGAAGAAGTAGGCGGTATAGGCACCCAGCGAGCCGCAGCTGTTCTGGAACTCACCGTTCTGGTTGGCCAGTTCGCCGTCGCGTGGTGACTCTATGAGCGTCTGGTCGGCGGCTCCTGTTGTAAAGAAAGACACAAACGAGAGTATCATATAGATGGCGATGCCAAACAAGATGATACCCAGTATAAAGTTTATCTTTTCGTTCTGAAATATATTGTTGACACCCAAGGCCTCCATAAACGAAGACTTCTTGGCGGTGCTGCTCTTTTTCTTTGCCATATGTTAAGTTTATCATCAATTGAATTGCAAAGTTACGATTATCATACCAAACTACCAAAGATTTTTTCGCTTTTTAACAACGAAAATCGCACAAGGACTTTGTCGCCCCGTGCGATTCGTTATTCTGCGTGCTACAAGACGGCACTTTCAGTCGTCAATTTCGCCTGCTCGGAGAATGATGCTGGTAGCACCAATGGTAAAGAGTGAACCGTCGGTAATGACACGGCGTTCTGGAGGCAGTATCTCCACATTGTCAACAAATGTACCTGTATTGCTGTTCCCGTCGCGCAACAAGTATTTCAACTTCCCGTGCTTGTCGCGGCTGACGTTGATGACACAATGGTTTAAATCGACGCTGGGGTCAACAGTCTCAATAGGCGTATTGATGGGGTTGCCTTTCTGGTAACGCCCAATGACGTTATCGCCCATACGCAGAGGAATGGTCTGCTTGTAGTGGAACACGTTCTCTATGACGATGATGCTGCCGTATTCGCCTGTTGGCTGAGAATCGAACTGGGCTCGGTTCTCTGCATTTTCCTCGCGCTGGGTAGCCCGCAGCTTTGATACGCCGATGCGAATGCCGAACTGCTTACCGCAATCCGTACATTGGAACACCAAAGACTGACCAGACTCGTATTTCGTCTCGTCGAAGGTGATGTAATGATCACATTTGGGACAGCGTACTCTTTTCAAGTTTGTGATTATTTTGTTATTCTTCTATCTTCATTACCCAGGCGAGGTCGTATTCTTCGTGGTCGCGGAATTTGTTGACCATCTGATAGGCATCGCGCTCATTGGCATAATGACCGTAAACCACGCGGTTTACTTTATTTTTTGTATGTACGCGCGCACTCGCGTAACCTTGTTTATGCAGTAACTGTACAAAATTCTGGGCGTTAGCCATTGATGTCTGGCTGGCCAACACCACCACATAATAGGTCTTCTTCTGCTGCTGAACCACAGGAGTAGTGGCAGTCGTGTCCTTCGCTTCTTCTGTTGCTTTCACGTTCATGGTGTCAGTCACGGCCTCGGTTGCTGCCACACGTGTGGTATCGGCTTGAAGCTGCGATTCGCTGTTATTCGTCAGAACAGGTTGCATGGAGGCAAAACCAGTCTGAGAAGGAAAATTAGTGGAGACTGGCGTCGTGATAAGGAAGTAAGCAATAATGGCAGCGGCTATTGCTACGGCGTTACGAATCCAGGCTACACGAATGCTGATGGTCTTGCCCTCATCGTCAGCAGACTCATCAATAGCAAGTACGCTGGCTTTGTTTTCTTCAGCTTCCTGGTTATTGGCTTCTGTTACAACTTGCTCAACCGCATGCTGCTCTTTGGACTCGGGAGCCAGTTGGCGCATTTCGAACGAACTGAGTCCGTAATACTCGGGAGTAAGAATGCCGGCTTCGTTGGGAACAAACTCTATGTTTCCACTCTCGTTGAGCGATAGTGTTCCTATGTTATTCAGGTCATAAAAACCACACTCTCTAAGGGTGTTCCAGAGCTCGTTTACTTCGGCATTAACACGCTGTTGAGCATCGGGATAGCTCAAATTATAACACTCTGCATACGAATGAATTAATAAAGAGTCGTTCATTCTTAGCTGAGGGTTAAAGCCTAAGGTTCTGAGAGGGGGAATAAAGGATGCGTCAGATGCATCATAGCGTGCGTCAATATGATGCGCTGTGAAACCTCCAAAATCGGGAATAATGACACAATCATTCTCCAATAAAAGTACCTCAATATGTCGAGCTATTTCAATCACGGATGCAAAATTAAGCTATTTTCTTGATTTATGCAAGCAAAAATGCAAAAAAACTTTTTTTATCCAAGAATTATTACTAATTTTGCACTTAAATTTGAAAAATATTATAGTATGAACTACATTGAAACAGACATAAAAGGTGTGTTTATCATAGAACCTAAGGTGTTTGAGGATGCTCGAGGTTACTTTATGGAAGCATGGAAACAGTCTGAGTTTGAACAATATATAGGAGAGGTTGACTTCATTCAGGACAATGAGTCGAAATCATGCTTTGGCGTTTTGCGCGGTCTTCATTACCAAAAAGGTGAGTATTCGCAGGCCAAGCTTGTACGTGTTATTAAAGGTAGCGTGCTTGACGTTGCAGTTGACATTCGACGAAGCAGTCCTACCTTTGGCAAGCATGTGATGGTGGAACTCAATGAAGACAACAAGCGTCAGTTTTATATTCCACGTGGTTTTGCCCACGGTTTCCTGGTTTTAAGCGAAGAGGCTGTTTTCACTTATAAGGTTGATAATGTCTATGCGCCGCAGGCGGAGGCAGGCATTCGCTGGGACGACAAGACGCTCGACATCAAGTGGCCCATTGATCCTGTCAAGGTGATAACGAGCGACAAAGACCTCCGGCAGCCAGCTTTTGCTGATGCCGTCTATTTTGAATGAATATAGATTTCTAACATAACTTATACATTTTATTTTAGTATGAATATTGCAATTGTAGGAACAGGTTACGTTGGTTTGGTTTCTGGAACCTGTTTTGCCGACACGGGTGCCAATGTTACCTGTATCGATGTAGATGAGAAAAAGATTGAACGACTGAAGAATGGTGATATTCCCATTTATGAGCCTGGACTTGACGAACTGGTTAATAAGAACGTGAAGGCAGGCCGTCTGAAGTTCTCTACCGACCTGGCATCGGTGCTTGACGATGTGCAGATTGTCTTTTCGGCTGTTGGTACACCTCCCGATGAAGACGGTAGTGCTGACTTGAAATACGTGCTGCAAGTGGCGCGCACTATTGGTCAGAACCTGAATCATTATGTGGTAGTGGTGACTAAGTCAACCGTTCCCGTTGGCACAGCCCGGAAGGTGCGTAAGGCTATTGAGGAAGAACTTGTGAAGCGTGGCGTTAACGTACCTTTCGACGTAGCTTCTAACCCTGAGTTCCTGAAGGAAGGTAACGCTATTAAAGACTTTATGTCACCTGACCGTGTGGTGGTAGGTGTTGAGAGCGAACAGGCCAAGAAGGTGCTCACAAAGCTTTACAAGCCGTTCCTTATCAATAACTTCCGCGTTATCTTCATGGATATTCCATCTGCCGAGATGACCAAATATGCAGCTAACTCTATGCTGGCAACGCGTATCTCGTTTATGAACGATATTGCCAATCTTTGCGAACGCGTAGGTGCTGATGTTAATATGGTGCGTCAGGGTATAGGTGCCGATACTCGTATTGGTCGCAAGTTCCTCTATGCCGGTTGCGGTTATGGCGGCAGCTGTTTCCCCAAGGACGTAAAGGCACTTATCAAGACGGCTGACCAGAACGGCTACTCGATGGAGGTGCTGAAGGCTGTAGAACGTGTGAACGAAAAGCAGAAGAGCGTACTTTTTGAGAAGCTCATCAAGGCTTTTGGCTCAAAGGAAGCCCTGAAGGGCAAGACAGTTGCCATGTGGGGACTTTCGTTCAAGCCGGAGACTGACGACATGCGTGAATCTACCGCACTTGTCATGATAGGATTGCTGCTTGAAGCCGGTTGCACTATTCGTGCCTACGACCCAGTGGCAATGCCTGAGTGTAAGCGTCGTATAGGTGATGACGTGACTTACTGCAACGATATGTACGATGCTGTGCTGGATGCTGACGTCTTGCTACTGTTGACAGAGTGGAAAGAGTTCCGTCTGCCCACATGGGGTGTCATCAAGAAGGCGATGAAGCAGCCGCTGGTCATCGACGGACGCAACATCTTCGATAGCGAAGAGTTGGAAGAAAACGGCTTTGAGTATCATTGCATCGGAAAATAAGGATAAGTATTAATTATTAAATGAGAAAAACTTTGTATCTTATAATATGTCTTCTGTTTGCACTCTTTGTGGGGTGTAAGCAGAAAGACATTGCATCGCCTGAAGTGAAGGAGAGCAAGGAGGCAAAAGCCTTGTTGCAGGGCATTTGGGTGGATTCTGAGACTGAAAATGTGGTGTTTAAGGTACAAGGTGATACGGTGTTCTATCCCGATTCAACCAGTCAGCCGGCCTATTTCAAGATTGTTGGCGACACCATGATTCTTGGAAATTCCGCCACGAAGTATGCCCTTGTGAAGCAGACGGAATATAACTTCTGGTTTGAGAATCAGAATGGTGACGTTATCAAGTTGGTGAAAAGCGACGAGGAGTCCGACTCCCTCAACTTTAGCACCAAGCCTACCGAAGTGTTGACGGTGACGGAAAAGACCGAACGTGACACGGTGGTCAACTATGATAATGAGCGATATCATTGCTATGTTACCATCAGCCCAACTAAGTACAAGGTGCTCTCAACAGCCTATAATGACGATGGGGTTGAGGTAAGCAACGTATATTATGACAACATTGCTCACTTGAGTGTCTTTCATGGTCAGGCGCGTCTCTTCGGTAAGAATTTCAAGAAACAGGAGTTCACCAGTTTCGTTCCCGAAGATTTCCTGAACAAATCAATTCTGAGCAATGTGGAATATGACAATGCCGATGCGGAGGGATTTCATTTCCGTGCTACGCTGTGTACGCCGAATGCCGCCAGTTGCTATATGGTGGAAATCACCGTGTCCTTCAAGGGAAATGTAAGCATGAAGCTCGTGGAATAAGCTTCATGCTGTTCTCTCCTTCTTTTTATTCTGGTTTTCTCGCATCACCGTTGTCTTGTGGCAGCGGAGTGCTGGTGGTTTCCTCCTGCGGTTCGTCGGTGGCAGGCTGCTCGCTCTCTTCGGCAGGAATCTCTTCGCCTTTATATTCCAGTTCAACGATGCCGAGGCTGTCTATGGCCAGCGAATCTGAATCGTTAGGCTGATAATATACACCCTGACAACTGTATAGGCTTGCGTTTACATCGCCACGAGGAGCGGCAAACTTCCCATGATACTTCTTAAAGGCTGGATCACCCAATACGGACTGAAAGAAGAGTCCGCAGATGGGGAGTGCCGTACGCGAGCCTTGTCCTAATGCTCCAGTACGGAAGTGTATGCTACGGTATTCGCCGCCAACCCATGCTCCTGCAACTAAGTTTGGACTTACTCCTACAAACCATGCGTCAGAATGGTTGTTTGATGTTCCGGTTTTACCGCCAAACTCTGTATCTTGATAGGCTCCTACATATCCCCAAAGGCTCATGCTTGTGCCGCCAGGTTCGCGCATGCCGCCCATCAGCATCTGCTGCATCAGATAAGCACTCCTATAAGGTATGGCCTGGCGCTCTTCGGTGGGAGCACTATAGATTTCGTTGCCCTCGCGGTCCAGAATGCGGGTTACCAGAATAGGACGGTGACGCTTTCCGTCATTGGCAACGGTAGCATAGCTGTTAACCAGTTCCAGCAGGTTGACGTCGCTGGAGCCTAACGCTAATGACGGGGTGGGGGTGAGCTCGCTGTTAATGCCCATCTCATGAGCGGTATGTGCTATGCGCTCAATGCCTACCTCCTGACCTAAGGCTACAGCAATAGAGTTGACGCTTTGGGCAAAGGCACTTTTCAAGGGCATCATGGCTCCCGAGAAACGGCCGTTGGCATTGGTGGGTGTCCAAGTAGTCATCTTGCCTCCATTAGACACTCTCATAGTGAAGGGTTCGTCACGGCGCACATCACAAGGAGTCATTCCCTGATTCATAGCTTCGGTATAGACGAAGAGCTTGAATGTAGAGCCAGGCTGGCGCTTGGCGGTCACCTTGTCGTACTTCCAGTGATTGAAGTCGATGTCACCGACCCACGCCCTTACCAGTCCGGTCTTCGGCTCTATGGCCACGAACCCGCAATGCATGAATTTCACCATATAGCGGATGGAGTCCATACTGCTCATTTCCTGTTCAATGGTTCCGTGCTCATAGTCAAACAGCTTCACCTTATGGGGCTGGTTCATGTAGTAGTTGACCGAGTCCTCGTTCTCGTACTTTTGCATCAGGAACTTGTAGTAAGGCTGTCGTTTGGCAATGTCCTCAATGAAGTGGGCTATTTCCTGCTGACGCTCGTCGCGCCAAGGGTTCATTCCGCTCCAGTGGCTGTTGAAGTTCTGCTGCACCTGTCGCATCTGCTTAACGGCGGCTTGTTCAGCATATTTCTGCATACGCGAGTCGATAGAGGTGTAAATCTTCAGACCGCTGGTATAAAGGTCCATGCCGTTATCTACACACCATTCCTTCAGTTCGCTGGCTACCGCCTCACGGAAGTAGAGGGCCTGACCGTCGTAGTTACTCTCCACGCTGTAGTCCAGCTTGATGGGTTTCAGCTTGAGCGTGTCGAAGGCTGCTTGCGTCAGCAGTCCGTGCTCCAGCATATTATTCAGCACCACGTTACGCCGCTTCAGCGAGTTTTTGGGATTGATGCGAGGATTATAGTAGGTGGTAGCTTTCAGCATTCCTACCAGGATGGCTGCCTGGTCAGCAGTCAGCTGCTTGGGTGTGATGCCGAAATACGTCTTACAGGCAGTCTTGATGCCAAAGGCGTTTGAACCAAAATCAACCGTGTTGGCATACATGGTGAGAATTTCTTTCTTATCGAAGAACATCTCAATCTTTACGGCGGTAATCCACTCTTTGCTCTTCATGATGAGCATCTTTACTCCAGGAATATAGCCTAACAGTCCTGTGGAATACTGGGTTCGCACGCGGAACATATTCTTGACCAGCTGCTGGGTAATAGTAGAGGCGCCGCGTGCATCGTGGTGAACAATATAGTCCTTGGCGGCAGCAATGACACCTTCGAAGTCGATGCCGAAGTGCCTGTAGAACCGCTCGTCCTCAGTCGAGATGAGTGCATCCCAGAAAACGGGGTTGACATCCTCGAAATTCACCGGCGTACGGTTCTCGCTAAAGAACTTTCCTATGGGTTGTCCGTCGTCGCTATAGATGACAGATGCCTCGGCTGTCACCGGGTTCATAATGGCATTGATGCCGGGTGACTTGCCGAAGAGCCAAAGGAAGTTCACGTCAACGGCTCCTAAATACAAGATAAATGCCACGATGCATGACAAGAAGCCTACTGCGGCCTTGGTGTACCAGGCACGTCCCTTATACAGTCCTTTATACCAATTCCATGCATTGGTGAAGTATTGTCCTATTTTAGCGATTACCTTTTTCATATACAAGAGGAAATATAATTCAGAATTTGTTCTTTGTCATCGGGGTGAAACCATTTCATGTCTTTGTCGCGCTTAAACCACGTCAGCTGTTTGCGGGCATAGCGGCGTGTGTTACCCTTCATTCGCTCTATGGCTTCTTCTAAAGTCCATGTTCCATCCATGTAGGCGAACATCTCTTTGTAGCCGACGGTGTTCAAGGCATTCAGCTGCCGCTGGGGGTAAAGCTTGCGGGCTTCGGCTTCCAGCCCTTGCTCCATCATGTTATCCACCCTTTGGTTAATGCGCTCATAGAGTTCTTCGCGAGGGCGGTTCAGTCCTATTTTAATCAAGTGGAAGGGGCGTTCTTTCTTCTGCTGTCTTCTAAAGGAAGTGTAGGTATTGCCAGTCTGATGGCATATCTCCAAAGCATGCACCACACGTCTGGTATTCTTCTTATCTACTACTTCATAATGTTCGGGGTCCAGCCGTTTCAGTTCTTCGCAGAGTGCTTCCAGTCCTTCCTCCTGCAAACGCTGTTTCATCATCGTGCGAATGTCATCGCGAATGGTCGGTATGTCATCAATACCGTTACATACTGCGTCAATGTACATCATGCTGCCCCCGCTCATCAGAGCTATGTCGTGCTCCTTGAAATGCTGACTGAGCCAAGACAGCACATCCTGCTCAAACATGGAGGCACTATAGTAATCCTCCAAATTGAGCATTCCTGTAAACTCATGTCTTGCTTGTTGGCGTTCTTTATCAGTTGGTGCTGCTGTACCTATTTCCATCCCCCTGAATAACTGACGGGAGTCAGCATTAATGATGGGGACATTAAAATGTCGGGCCAGTTCAATGGTGAGCTTGGTCTTACCGACAGCCGTTGGTCCTGTTATGACAATAAGCGTTTTTGTATTCAACGTATGACGCCGCGCTTAGAGTTCTCTATAAACGTGCAGATGTAGTTCACTTCTTTCGAATCAGGATACTTGGCTCTTGCCTCTGCAATACCATCTTTCAGCACACCTTTTGCATAAATAATACGGTACGCATCGTGAATGGACTCAATGACGTCGTTGCTGAATCCACGACGACGCAGTCCGATGAGGTTCACACCCGCATAGCGCACGGGCTCCTTGCCGGCAATCACGTAGGGAGGAATATCCTGGCTGGTACGGGTGCCGCCCTGTATCATGACGTAGCCACCAATGTTATTGAACTGGTGGACGAGCACTTCAGCTGAAATAATGGCATTATCGTCAACAATCACCTCTCCGGCAAACTTTGTTGAGTTACCGATAATACATCCGTTGCCTATTACACAGTCGTGGGCAATATGCATGTTCTCCATCAGTAAGTTTCCATTACCGACTATGGTCTTTCCTTTCGACGCTGTACCGCGACTGATGGTAACATTCTCACGAATGGAGTTGTTGTCACCAATCTCGCAGGTGGTTTCTTCGCCTTGGAACTTTAAGTCCTGCGGCTTCGTTGAGATGCTTGCGCCAGGAAAGAACTCATTGCCGTTGCCGATGCGTGCGCCAAAATGTATGGTGACGCTGTTAAGAAATTTGTTGTTATCACCTATAACGACGTTCTTGTCAATGACACAGAAGGGACCTATCACGTTTCCGTCGCCGAGTTTTGCCTCGGGGTCAACTACTGCTAATGGATGTATCTGATTCATAAATCTTCGTCAAAATAATTATTTGTTCTTTACAATTTGTGCGGTAAAAGTTGCTTCTGCTACGATATGGTCGCCCACAAAGATGTAGCCCTTCATCGAGGAAATGCCGTGACGAACGGGAGCCAGCAGGTCAACCTTAAAGATGAGCGTGTCGCCTGGTACTACCTTTTGGCGGAACTTCACTCCGTCAATCTTCATAAAGTAGCTTGACCAGCGCTCAGGCTCCTCCAGCGTGTTGAGCACCAGCAGCCCTCCGCATTGTGCCATAGCCTCTATCTGCAGCACACCAGGCATGACGGGCTCTTCGGGGAAGTGTCCCTGGAAGAATGGCTCGTTAGCCGTAACGTTCTTAATGCCCACAATGGTGGTAGCACCCAGCGCGATGACCTTGTCCACCAGCTGCATGGGGTAGCGGTGGGGCAGCAGTTCACGAATTCGGTTCACGTCCATGAGGGGCTCCTCGTTGGGGTCGTAGATGGGGGCTTGTATTTCGTGCTTACGAATCTCCTTGCGCACCAGTCGGGCAAACTTGTTGTTAATGGTGTGTCCCGGTCGGGTGGCTATAATGCGGCCCTTGATGGGCTTGCCTATGAGGGCCATATCGCCAATGATGTCAAGCAACTTGTGGCGGGTGCATTCATTCTCCCACATCAGCGGCTTGTGCTGGATGTAGCCTAAGTCTGTAGCATCACGATGCTCTACGTGCAGCATGTCGGCCAGCATGTCCAGACGTTCCTGGGTGGTCTGACGCTCGTAGATGACGATGGCGTTGTCCAAGTCGCCGCCCTTGATAAGGTTGGCCTGAAGCAACGGCTCAATGTCGCGTACAAATACAAAGGTACGTGCGCGCGCAATTTCAGTAGCGTAGTTCTGCGGGTTGTCAAGTGTGGCAAACTGGCTGTTGATGAACTTCGACTCAAACGAGCACATGGCCGTAATGCTGAACTGATCGTCAGGCAATATGGTGATGCACGAACCTGTCTTGTCGTCCTTCACCTCAATCTTCTTGCGAATGACGTACCAGTCCTTAGGGGCATTCTGCTCTTCGAAACCTATTTCCTGTATCTTCTCCACGTACTGAATAGCGGAGCCGTCAAGTATGGGGAACTCTGGTCCGTTCACCTGAATCAGACAGTTGTCAATACCTAAAGCGTAGAGTGCAGAGAGTCCGTGCTCTACGGTTGATACGCGTACGTTGTCGCCTTTTCCTAACACGGTGCCACGCTGTGTGTCAACTACGTTCTCTGCAATGGCCTCTATAACCGGCTCACCTTCCAAGTCTATACGTTGAATCCTGTAGCCTGTGTTCTCAGGTGCAGGATTGAAAGTAACGGTAAGATTCAGACCGGTATGCAGTCCCTTGCCAAACAGCGAGAAACTGCCTTTCAGTGTTTTCTGTTTCATTTATCTTCTTTGTTTACAGATTTCTTCAGTTTTTCCAGCTCCTTACGAAGCATGCCCAGTTCCCTGTACATGTCGGGCAGACGGCGGTAGAGGGCCTTTGCCTTGAAGAAGACCTTCGGGTCCATGTGGGGTGAGCCGATGAGGCTCTCACCGTTGCCTTTTGTATCGCCTATGACACCACACTGGGCACCTATTATCGTACGGTCAGCCACATGAATATGGCCCGCGAAGCCTGCCTGGCCGCCCACCATGCACCAGTTGCCTATCTTCGTGCTGCCTGCCATTCCCACCTGGGCTGACATGACGGTGTTCTCGCCGATTTCACAGTTGTGGGCCACCTGAATCAGGTTGTCCAGTTTCACGCCCTTATGAATGATGGTCTGACCCATCGTTGAACGGTCTATGCAGGTGTTGGCACCTATCTCCACGTTGTCCTCGATGACCACGATGCCCAGCTGGGGTATCTTGTCGTAACCCTCCTGACTGGGGGCAAAGCCGAAGCCGTCGGCACCAATCACGCTTCCGGCATGTATGGTGACGTTCTTGCCAATCTGACAGCCGTCATAGATGCACACATGGGGGAAGATGCGAGAGCCGTCGCCTATCTTCACACCGTCGCCAATGTAGGCAAAGGGGGCCACATAGACGTCGTCGCCTATCTCTGCTGACTTCGACACAAAGGCCAACGGGTCAATACCCGTCTTCTTGGGCAGCGACTGCGCATACATTTGCAATAACAACGCCACGCTCTCATAGGCATTCTTCACGCGTATGAGCGTAGCCTTTACCGGGTGCTCCAGTTCCACGTCTTCGTTGATGAGCACTACCGATGACTTGGTATCGTAAATGTAGTGTGTATATTTTGGGTTCGACAGGAACGAGATGGCTCCTTCTTTCCCTTCTTCTATCTTTGCGAAAGTGCTAACGGTGGCATTCTCGTCACCCTCTACACGACCGCCGATCATGTCGGCAATTTGCTTGGCTTTAAATTCCATTCGTTACGTATTTATTTATTCGGGCGTGCAAATATACAAAAAAACTTTTACATACGTTGATAACATAGGTAATATTTTCGTATTTTTTTCGAAAGTAGATGCACATTTAAGATTTCTGAAGCATCTGCAATGTCTTTTACCGTTCCGTCCTTGTATAAAATGCCTATGCTGTCATCAGCCGGATTGTACATGTCTTTCCCTATTTCTGCTACGGTCAGCAGGTAGTCGGTGTCCTCCTTGCTGATGCCGAAGGTTTCTGCAAGTCGGGTACGCAGGTCCTCCAGCTCTTCTTCGGTTGGCGGCTCTTCGCGTACTTCTACGTGGAACAGGTGACGGTCCAGCAGGTCGGTGGCCAGCAGCCTCAGAATGGGGTCGGCGGCATGTTTCCAGGCTTTCAGCGCGCTCCAGATGTCGCTGTCGTCCAACTCGGCATACATCTGCAATGCCTCGGGCTGCTTCTCGAACCAGGCCGCGTCAATGTCATGCTCCAGGAAGTAACGCAGCGACGGCGAGGCAAAGAGCTGCTCACCCTGCCACGTGAGCCACTTGGCGCGCCTCAGCGTGTTGACCAGCACCTTTTCGTAGCCTACCGTCGTCTTGTGCAGATATACCTGCCAGTACATCAGTCGCCGGGTGGTCAGGAAGTTCTCAATAGAGTAAATGCCCTTGGCCTCCACTACGAGTTGCTCGTCCTTGACATTCAGCATCTTGATGATGCGTGCTGACCCGATGTTCCCCTCCGTCACACCCGTGTAGAACGAGTCACGCCTCAGGTAGTCGAGCCGGTCCATGTCGAGCTGGCTGGAAATGAGCTGGTGGAAAATCTTGTTCGGGTACTGGTTCTTGAAGATGTTGATGGCCAGGTTCAGCTGTCCGTTCAGGTCGCGGTTGATGTGTTCCATCATCATGAGCGATATGTCTTCATGCGATATGCCGCTGATGAGTGTATGCTCCAGCACATGCGAGAACGGCCCGTGCCCAATGTCGTGCATCAGTATGGCGGCTTCTACGGCCTCGGCCTCAGAGTCAAAGATATAGACTCCCTTCTCCTGTAGTGAGCGTACCGCCTCCGACATCAGGTGGAAGGCGCCTAACGAGTGCTGGAACCGCGTGTGGCGCGCACTCGGATAGACCACCGAAGCCAGCCCTAACTGGTTGATGCGGTTCAGGCGCTGGAAGAACGGGTGCTCAACAATGTTGTATAGCAGGCCGCGGGGAATCCTGATGAACCCGAAAACGGGGTCGCTGATAATCTTTAATGTATCCATTTGGCTTAATTTGCATGCAAAATTACAAAATATTTGTCAATTATCGGCGTTCAATTGGCAATTATTTACTATCTTTGCATCTTAAAGAACATGAATATGGAAGAAAATATCATAACAAGCCTGCAAAACGCGCGCATCAAGCATCTTGTGCAGCTGCAGCAGAAGTCATCTGAACGCCGCCGTACGGGCCTCTTCGTCGTCGAGGGACAGCGTGAGCTCATGCATTGCGTGGAGGCAGGCTACGACGTGGAGAGCGTTTTTGTTTGTCAAAGGTCTAAGGATGAAGGTCAAAGGCTTTTCGGTGCGCATACATCCTTTACCGTCACTCCTGCCGTCTATGAGAAAATAGCCTACAGGGGCAGCACGGAGGGCATTGTGGCGGTGGTGCGACAGCGGCCCTTGACGCTCCTTGACTTGCACCTCAGCCCAAGTCCGCTCATCATGGTGCTCGAAAGCGTGGAGAAACCCGGTAACCTGGGGGCTGTGCTCCGTTCTGCTGATGCCGCAAGGGCCGATGCCGTCATCGTCTGCGACCCGCTCACCGACCTCTACAACCCGAACCTCATACGGGCCTCGCTCGGTGCCTTGTTCTGCGTGCCTACCGTAGCCTGCACTACCGCCGAGTGCATTCCGTTTCTGAAAGAGCGTGGCATACAAATCCTCACGGCCCAGCTGCAGGACTCCAACCTTTATTACGATACCGACATGCGCCAGCCCACGGCCATCGTCATGGGCACCGAGTCAACGGGTCTGACCGACACATGGCGCCAGGCTGCCGATGCCCACATTCGCATCCCCATGCTTGGCCGTATGGATTCCCTCAACGTCTCCGTCTCTGCCGCCATCCTCCTCTTTGAGGCTGTCAGGCAGAGGAATGGTTAGGACCTGACCCCCTCTGACTCCTGACCCCCTCTGACTCCCCCTGTAGGGGGAGGACAGTATGTGTGCATGCCCTTGTGTAGTAATTGTCCCCCTCCTACAGGAGGGGTCAGGGGAGGTCACTAATTCCCTG
>ONRS01000150.1 GCA_900320255.1 uncultured Prevotellaceae bacterium | reverse complement strand
CCGTCCAAGGTGGGAGTTTGGACGGTTCTCTCCGGTACAGCACGCCCGTGCTGAATATCAGGCACGCCCGTGCTGAATATCAAGCACGCCCGTGCTGAATATTCAGCACGGCCGTGCTGTACTTAGTTTTTTGCTGACTTTTGTAGTTTAACCATTTTAGTTGACTGCTTGTAGTCTTACTCACGATAAGGGTTGCCCCTGGTTAAACTCCATTCAAATTCACGTTGACTCGGCTTTACGTTAGTCATAAATAGGGCATGACATTCTTCTTGGGTCGCTGCAAAGGTACTGATTTTATTTTATGCAACCAAGGATTTGATGGTATTTTTCTGTAGTTCTTCTTTTACTCCAAGTCAACGACCGTGATGCCGGCTCCGCCGAACTGTACGTGCTCGTCGCGGAAGTGGCTGACGTTGGGCACGGTCTTCAGGTACTGGCGGATGAGCTGGCGCAGTATGCCTGTGCCGGTGCCGTGCAGGATGCGTACTCGCGGCATGCCCACCAGTATGGCGTCGTCAATGAAATAGGTGACGGCATTGATGGCCTCGTCGCCACGCATGCCTCGTACGTCAAGGTCCTGACGGAAGTTCTTCTGGCGTTCGTCAATGGTCTCACGCGTCTGACGGCTGAACTGCATCTGGCCCAGGCCGGCGTGCTTCTCTTCGGTCTTCGGCATCTCGGCGCGCTCCAAGCGGTCGGCACGCATCTTGGTACGCATGCCGCCGAAGATGACGGTGGCCATCTTGCCCTCAATGGCCTCAATCTTGCCTACGGAGGTGAGCCCCTTTATGCGCACGGTGTCGCCAACGGCCAACCCTGCACTGGGGGCAGGCGTCTTGGCGGCGGCGGGCTCCCCGCCCTTGGGGAGGGGCTGGGGTTGGGCCTTCCTTGCCTCCTTACGCTTCTTGCGCTCCTGTATCTGCCGGATTTTCTTCTCTATCAGTTCGTCGTTGGCACGGGTGTCGATGCTGGCCACTTCGTCGCCGAAGGTCTTGAGCTCCTCGCGAATGAGGCGGGTGCGCTCCTTCTCGGCCTGGCTCTCGCGAATCTCGCGGATGGCGTTCTCAATCTTCTTATTGCTCTCGCGCAGCAGCTCTTCTGCCTGCTCCTGGGCACGCCGCAGAATGGCCTTACGCTCACGCTCTATCTCTTCGATGCTGGCATCTAACCGCTCGCCGCGCTCCTCTAACCGCTTCTCGTGCTGGTGAATGGTCTGGCGCTTGCCTTCCCAGTAGCGCTTGTCGCGCACAATGTCCTGCAGGTACTTGTCGCTCTGCACATACTCCGAGCCGACGATGTCGGTAGCGTCCTGTATCACCTCTTCGGGAATGCCCGTCTTACGGGCTATCTCAATGGCAAACGACGAGCCGGGCTGGCCGATGCTCAGCTGGAACAGGGCGCGCATCTCGTGGCGGTCGTAGAGCATGGCACCGTTGATGACACCCGGGTGGTTCTCGGCAAATTGCTTCAGGTTCTGGTAGTGGGTGGTAATGACGCCGAAGGCCTTCTTCTGCCAGAACTGCTTGAGCACAGCCTCGGCTATGGCGCCGCCGATGGTGGGCTCCGTGCCGCCGCCGAACTCGTCGATGAGCAGCAGGGTGTGCTCGTTGGCCTGCCGCATCATCATCTTCATGTTCAGCAGGTGGCTGGAGTAGGTGGAGAGGTCGTCCTCAATGCTCTGCTCGTCGCCAATGTCAATCATGATGTCGTGGAAGACGCCAACCTTGGAGCGGTCGCCGATGGGAATGGGCAGGCCGCACTGAAGCATGTACTGCAGCAGTCCTACCGTCTTCAGACAGACCGACTTACCACCGGCATTAGGACCGGAGATGATGAGGAGGGACCCACCCCCCAGCCCCTCCCTGCGAGGGAGGGGCTGGGGGAGAGTCTTCTCCAGCATGATGTCCAATGGCACCACCTGCTTGTCCTGCTTCTTCAGCGAGCGTTGCAGCAGGGGGTGAATGGCGCGTATCCAGTCAATGAGCGGGCGGTCGCTGACCGTCGGCTCAAAGCTCTGTGTGGCCTCGGCCCATTCGGCCTTGGCGCGTATCAGGTCTATCTGACCCAGGAAATCGTAGCTGCCCAGCAGCTGAGGCACCTGCGGACGTACCTCAGCCGTGAATACCGTCAGTATGCGGATAATCTCACGGCGTTCGGCAGCCTCCAGCTCGCGCACTTTGTTGTTGGCCTCCACCACCTCGGCAGGCTCAATGAAGACCGTCTTACCCGTGGCCGACTCATCGTGAACGATGCCTTTTATCTTACGCTTCAGGGCGGGAGCCACGGGAATCATCAGACGACCGTCGCGCAGGGCAGGGGTGGCGTCCTTATCGACCAGACCGTCGCGCTGTGCGGCATGCAATATAGTATATAAGGTACGCGAGATGCTGCCTTCCGTCTGCGACAGGTCGTGGCGGATGCCGGCCAGCGTCATGGAGGCCGAATCCTTTATCTTGCCGAACTTGTCGAGGATGGAGTCTATGCGGCGTATCATGGCTGGGAAGGTCATAACGTCTGCGGCCAAGCGGTGAAGGGCAGGGTAGGGGTATTCCACTCGTTCGTCTTCCGCGTCCTGGCTCCTGTCTCCTTTATTCAGAAAAGTCACAATGTTGCCAATCGTCTCTAACGAGCGGCGAAGGTCGAACAGCTCGTCCTCCTCCAAATGGGTGTTTTCCAGGCGAATGCGGTTAATGGCTTCGCGCACGTCGAAGAAATAGTTGAGCGGCAGACCGTCGGTCTCCGCCTGTAATCTGCGGAATTCACGTACCTGCTCAAGCCATTCGTTCACCTCGTCAGCGTCGGCTGAGAAGGTCAGTTCGTCAACCTTTTCCTTGCCTAACGGGCTCAGACATTGCTCCTTCAGCAGGTGTCTCACCTCGTGGAATCCTATCTTCGTTTCAAAGTTTTGTGGGTAAATCATGGTGCAAAAGTACAAAGAAGTTAAGAGTTAACGGGTATGAGTTAAGAGTTTTTAGGGTTCTTGGCTGTTAAATTTCCTTAACGAGCAGAAATTTCTCATTTCTCATTACTCATTTCTCACTTAAATATCGTACCTTTGCACCCGCTTTCGAAGCTTTTCGGGCACTGGAGAGATGGTAGAGTGGTCGATTACAACGGTCTTGAAAACCGTCGTGCTGAGAGGCACCGGGGGTTCGAATCCCTCT
>ONRS01000070.1 GCA_900320255.1 uncultured Prevotellaceae bacterium | reverse complement strand
TGCTCGTACTTGCAGATAGGCATATTGACGGAGAATGAAGACATCATCAACTTCGTGACCTCCTATTTCACCAAGACTGGCGAGGGATTCGGAGCCATTCCCAATCTGCTGCAGGCCACCTACGATATTACGACACCTGCTGGTGTGGAAAAGGTGGCTCAGGCACAGGAGTCTGGACGTGACCAGGGACATGCCACAATGGCTATGGCTGTTGTCGCTAATCTCTGTCAGTCGGCATGGGCTCTCTACGAGGATAACCCTGAACGTACAGACCTCGATTACTTCTCGACGAATGACTATGCTGTGCTCCACATGGCCGAGTATAACTGTATGGCCAACTTAAAGACTGGTACACATGCCGATATTACGATTTCTGGTGGCAGCGGTGTACAGGGAGGTGAGTGGGTTGTTAACCTGGCTCAGATTCCATTTACTCCTGTAGGAAAGTGGTGCCCTAACCCCAGTCACGAAGCAGGAAAGATGCAGATGGCATTTGGTGAGGAAGGCCGTGGGTGCCTGCGTCCAGGCTTTGAAATCTATAACAAGCATTACAAGAATACCAGTGGCAGCTATTATATTAAGAAGTTTGCCGAGGTGAACCGTCCCGAGTGTGGCTCTGGTGACGACCGCTATGGTCAGAACTCAGGTGCTTTTGACCAAATAGGTTGGGGAACATTGATGCTTTACGAAGAATAATGGGAAGGTAAGAGATGATACCGAAACTCTTTCTGATGGCAGCTGCACTGACAGCTGCCATCACTATTCAGGCACAGACGGTACGGCAGTTCGTGCTGAAAAATTCAAGTGACGGGCAGTCTGAACTGCACTGCTTTCTGCCCGAAAAGTCTAATGGACGGGCTGTTATTGCCTGCCCAGGAGGTGCTTATGGCGGACTGTCATTTGAGAAGGAAGGAACCAACTGGGCTGAATGGTTCAATGCACAGGGTATAGCCTACTTCACATTGAAGTATCGCCTGCCTAATGGCAATCCCGACATTCCAGTAGGCGATGCTTACCATGCCATGCGTTTGGTGCGCGACAGTGCCACCGTGTGGCATATCAATCGTCGTGATGTCGGTATCATGGGCTTTTCAGCCGGTGGGCATCTGGCCGCCACGGTCAGCACACATGCTCCCTACGATGTACTACCAGACTTCTCTATTCTGGTCTATCCTGTTATCACGATGGGCAAGGGCACCCATGAGGGGACGTGGCGTCGTTTCCTGGGCGAACAGAAGGAGAACGAACAGTTAGTGAAAGAGTATTCCAATGAGCTCAAGGTTAACCATTACAGCACACCAGCAGCCATTCTGCTGCTGTCAAACGACGACCGCACCGTGCCCCCTGTCCAGAACGCCATAGCCTACTATTCGGCCATGCGCAAGGCTGGCAATCCGTGTGTCATGCACATCTATCCGAAGGGTGGCCACGGTTGGGGATTTGCAAGCTGGTTCAAGCACCATGACCAAATGTTGGGTGACTTGAAATACTGGTTGGACGAATTGAAGGCACCGCGAGAGGATGCCGTCAGGGTTGCTTGCATCGGGAACAGTATCACCCGTGGCTCATGCATCGATATGGCCTCGGAGTTTGGATATCCGGCACAGCTGCAACAACTACTGGGCAATGGTTACAATGTGCATAACTTCGGTATGGCTGGCTATACCATGCTGACCAAGGGAGACTATCCTTACGTGAAGTCAGGTGCATGGAAGATGGCACAGGCTTTTGAGCCGGATGTGGTCGTCATCAAGTTAGGTACCAACGACTCGAAAGCTCACAACTGGCAATACGGCAAGGACTTTGAACATGATATGCAGTCAATGATAGATACTCTCAAAGGTCTGTCTTCGAAGCCACGCATCCTGTTGGCATACCCCATCCGCATCTTCAAGGAACACTACGGCATGAGTGACTCGGTGCTGGTGAATGCTATCAACCCGGTGATTGACAAGGTGGCGAAGAAGAACAAACTGGAGGTTATAGACCTGCGTCAGGCAATCACTGACGAGAAGATGCTGGTCAGTGACGGTATCCATCCCAACCACAACGGGGCCAAACAAATAGCCCAGATGGTGGCCGATGCCATCAAAAAGAAATAGTACGACTCAACCAATACGCTAAATGGTATTGCGGGGAGACGAGCCATGACGGCTGTCTTCCCGTTTCTTGCGTAATGGCGACAAGTCGTTCGTATTACAAAGAAACGATTATTCTTTCATTAAATAAATTGATTATGCTAAAACGATTACTCTTTTTGTCATGTGTGTTGCTCAGCAGCATCATGACCATGTGGGCTCAGACAGAGACCACTTATTTGCCGACATTGGAAGTGAACTTCCGCACTGCCACAGGCAATACTGCTTGGCAGGCGGTGAACAATGCCGCTGATGCAGACAAAACAAACTTTGAGCTGACCTCGACGGCAGGATTTTTTGCCCTACAAAAGTACA
This sequence comes from uncultured Prevotellaceae bacterium, assembly GCA_900320255.1. Classification (GTDB taxonomy): domain Bacteria; phylum Bacteroidota; class Bacteroidia; order Bacteroidales; family Bacteroidaceae; genus Prevotella. The sequence continues at coordinate 1,121 of ONRS01000070.1, read as the reverse complement.
CTGTTCCCGACCTACAGAACGCCACCAAGTTGGTGCTCACGCTAGCCGTGGGCAAGTTCAGTGGGGTCGATGCCGTGCGCCTTTGGGCGTTCCCCAAGAACGACTGGACCGCTGAGTCGGGCATTGACGACATCTATCCGAAGGTAAAGGCTGCCTTAGGCATAGACCTGCGCTCTACCGAGGGCGAGGCCAACACGCCGCTGGTAACGGGTAAGAAGGTGGCCGACAGCGCCCCTGCCAAGGCCACATGGACCATCACCGGCACAGCACTTGATGCCATCAAGGCCAACGCCAGCAGCGACGGCACTTTCACCTTGCTGCTCACCAACGACAAGCTGATTGACTCAAACAATAAACGTTCCTACCTGAGTTCAAACAGCGCCAACGCTGAAGCCAACCGTCCGACACTGGTGGCAACAACTTCTGCATCCACTGCAAAGACAGCCAAAATTGGCGACACCGAGTATGAGACGTTAGCAGATGCTTTCGCCGCTGCTGTGGCTGCCGATGCAGACGCAGAAATCAAGGTGAGCGGCGACCAGAAGTTGACCGCACGCCTGACATGGAACAAGGCTCATACGCTGACCATCACCCCGACAAAGGACATCACCATCAAGGGGCCGAAGAACGCCATGTGGTTCCTCGTCAACACGAATAATGCTACGCTGAACATTGGTTCTGACAATTTTAAAATGACATTTGACGGCATCAACGATGACCGCTCGACATTCACAAATGTAGATGTTGCCCGTCGTGAGAATAACACCCAACTGAGCCTGACCAACATCGAGTTCAAAGACTTCAACTGTGGCGCCAACCACCTCGTGAGCTGTAAGAACGCCGGCGGCGCCATCACGCTGCAGAACATCATCATGACCAACAGCAGTTCTACCCATGCGCTTATCGACAATCAACGTATTGCCAACGATGCATTGATTCTTAAAGGTTTCCTGAATGTAGGAGACGACTGCAACGGCTTGCATATTAATAACGTGGCCAATCTAAAAGGTGATGGCACTGTTGAAGGACGCATTAAGGTGGCAGACGAAAACTTCACGGCTTCGAAGGTCATCACCATCAAGTGGGTTAGCAGCGATGCTGCAAAGGATGTCTTTGTTGCC
>ONRS01000064.1 GCA_900320255.1 uncultured Prevotellaceae bacterium | reverse complement strand
GGCAACGGTCCTGTGGATGCTGCCATCAAGGCGCTGAAGAAGATCATCATGAAGCAGATGACGCTGAAGGAGTTTACCATTCAGGCTATCTCGAAGGGTTCTGACGATGTGGGTAAGGTTCACATGCAGGTGGAGTACAACGGCTCTATGTATTACGGTTTCGGTGCCAACACCGACATCGTGACTGCGTCGGTTGAGGCTTATATTGACTGTATTAATAAGTTTAAGAATTAAAAAATATGAATACTCTTTTTGATAAAATCTGGGACAAGCATGTGGTGCAGCAGGTGGAAGACGGCCCCACACAGCTTTACATTGACCGCTTGTACTGTCACGAAGTGACTTCACCACAGGCCTTCGACGGCATGCGCCGGCGGGGGCTCAGGTGTTTCCGGCCGAAGCAGATTTTCTGCATGCCCGACCATAACACACCTACGCACGACCAGGACAAGCCCATAGAGGATCCCGTTTCGAAGAAGCAGGTGGATACCTTGGCCAAGAATGCTGCAGACTTTGGACTGACCCACTTTGGCATGATGTCGCCCGACAACGGCATCATCCATGTCGTTGGCCCCGAGAAAGGCCTCTCGCTCCCGGGCATGACCATTGTCTGTGGCGACTCACATACCTCTACACATGGGGCCGTGGGTGCCGTGGCCTTCGGCATCGGCACGTCAGAGGTAGAGATGGTGCTGGCTTCGCAATGCATTCTGCAACAGAAACCCAAGTCCATGCGCATCAGCATCAACGGCACGTTGCAGCAGGGCGTTACGGCCAAGGACGTGGCACTCTACCTGATGGCCCAGCTCACCACGTCGGGAGCAACAGGTTACTTTGTGGAGTACAGCGGCGACGTGGTGCGAAACCTCTCGATGGAGGGCCGCCTGACGCTTTGTAACCTCTCGATAGAGATGGGGGCCCGTGGTGGTTTCGTGGCTCCTGACGAGGTGACTTTTGCCTACCTGAAAGGCAGGGAGTATGCCCCGAAGGGCGAGGCGTGGGACAAGGCCGTCAGCTACTGGAAGACGCTCAGAAGCGATGACGACGCCGTCTTCGACAAGGAGCTGACGTTCGATGCAGCAGACATAGAGCCGCGCATTACCTACGGCACTAATCCAGGCATGGGGATTGGCATTACGGAGTGCATACCAGCCCCCTCCAGACCCTCCCCCCAGCCCCTCCCTGTAGGGAGGGGAGGAGATACCTCGAAGGCGAATCATCTGGGCGTGCAAGGTGATGGCACCCCTCCCTCCCAGGGAGGGGATGGGGTAGAGTCTCGTCCTCTTCAGTACATGGGCTTCAAGCCGGGCCAGAAGCTGCTGGGACACCCCATTGACTACGTCTTCCTTGGTGCCTGCACCAACGGCCGCATCGAGGACTTCAGGGCTTTTGCCAGCATTGTCAAAGGCCGCCGGAAAGCTGACGGCGTGGTGGCTTGGCTCGTGCCTGGCTCGTGGGCTGTTGACCGTCAGATACGTGAGGAAGGGCTTGACAAGGTATTGGAGGCTGCTGGCTTCCAGATTCGTCAGCCCGGCTGCTCGGCCTGTCTGGCCATGAACGACGACAAGGTGCCGGCTGGCAAGTACTGCCTTTCAACGAGTAACCGTAACTTCGAAGGCCGTCAGGGCCCCGGTGCCCGCACCATACTCTGTTCGCCGCTTACCGCTGCCGCCGCTGCCGTAACCGGCGTCATTACCGACCCGCGTAGTTTTAGTCCCCTAAGTTAGGGGACCACAGGGGTCTGAACAGGCGCAGACTCCTAACGATCAATAATTATGAGGTCTGATATACGCTTGTTCAGACCCCCATCCCCCTAACTTAGGGGGCTTGAAAGATATGAAACAGAAATTCGACATCATAAAGAGTACATGCGTTCCCCTGCCATTGGAGAACGTAGATACCGACCAGATTATTCCAGCCCGCTTCCTGAAGGCTACTGACAAGGAGGGCTTCGGCGACAACCTCTTCCGTGACTGGCGCTACCGTCCTGACGGAACCCTCATTGAGGATTTCGTCCTCAACGACCCTAAGTACGGGGGCTGCATCCTCGTGGCGGGCAAGAACTTCGGTTCCGGCTCCAGTCGTGAACATGCCGCATGGGCCATTGCCGGCTACGGTTTCCGCGTGGTCATCAGCTCGTTCTTTGCCGACATTCACAAGAACAACGAACTGAACAACTTTGTGCTGCCCGTTGTGGTCAGCGAAGATTTCCTTCAGGAGCTCTTTGCCAGCATCAAGGCCGACCCGAAGATGGAGGTGGAAGTCGATTTGCCTCGTCAGACGGTGACCAACAAGGCTACAGGCCGCAGCGAGACGTTCGAGATTAACGGCTACAAGAAACATTGTCTGATGAACGGACTCGACGACATCGACTTCCTGGTAGAGAACCAAGGGAAGACGGAAGAGTGGGAGAAGACTTATGAAAGAGAACTTTATTGAGATAATGGACAGCACGCTGCGTGACGGCGAGCAGACCAACGGTGTGTCGTTTCTGCCACACGAGAAACTGGTCATGGCCCGCATGCTGCTGGGACGGCTCAATGTTGACCGCATAGAGGTGGGCTCGGCGCGTGTGTCAGAAGGTGAGAGGGAGGCTGTCACCATGATTTGCCGCTATGCCCGTCAGATTGGCATGCTCGAAAGGGTAGAGGTGCTGGGCTTTGTCGATGGGCATCGGTCCATAGACTGGATAGCTGACTGTGGCGGCAAGGTCATCAATCTGCTGGCCAAGGGGTCGCTAAAGCATTGTCTTCAGCAGTTGGGCAAGACACCCGACGAGCATATTGCCGACATTATGGAAGAGGTGAGCTATGCCCACGAGCGGGGCCTCGCCGTCAACCTTTATTTGGAGGACTGGTCGAACGGCATGAAGGATTCGCCTGACTACGTGTATCAGCTGATGGACAGTCTGGTGACTCTGGGCGTGCATGGTCATTGCACCCCTCCCTCACAGGGTGGGGATGGAGGAGGGTCTCTTGTTCGCCGCTTCATGCTGCCCGACACCCTTGGCATCATGAACCCGCTGCAGGTCATTGAGTATTTCCGCAAGATGATAAAGCGCTATCCGTACCAGCACTTCGACTTTCACGCCCATAACGACTACGACCTGGCCGTCAGCAATTCGCTGGCTGCCGTGCTCAGCGGTGCCAAGGGACTGCATGTCACGGTGAACGGGCTGGGTGAGCGTTGCGGCAATGCTCCCATCGCCTCGGTGCAGGCCATTCTGAAGGACCAGTTCCACGCCAAGACCAATATTGTGGAGAGTCAGCTGAACGACCTGTCGCGCATGGTGGAGAGCTTCAGCGGCATAGCCGTGGCTCCCAATCAGCCCATCGTCGGTGAGAATGTGTTTACGCAGGTGGCGGGTGTGCATGCTGACGGTGACTCGAAGAATCGGCTCTACTATAACGACCTGGTGCCTGAGCGCTTCGGCCGCAAGCGGGAGTACGCCCTGGGCAAGACCAGCGGGCGGGCCAACATAGCGAAGAACCTGGAGGAGCTGGGGTTAGAGCTGACACCGGAGCAGACCCGCCGCGTCACCCGGCGCATCACGGAGTTGGGCGACAAGAAGGAAATAGTGACGAAGGAGGACCTGCCCTACATTGTCAGCGATGTGCTGAAACACGATGCACCAGAGGATAAAGTAAAGCTGCTAAGCTACGTGGTGTCAACGGCTTATGGACTTAAGCCTGGTGCCAACATCAAGGTGGAAATCAATGGCAAGCAATACGAGGGAAGTGCCTTGGGCGACGGTCAGTACGATGCCTTCGTGAAGGCCCTGCGCTACATCTATAAAAAGTATCTTGGCCGCACGTTCCCCATACTGGCTAACTATCGGGTCACCATTCCCCCGGGCGGACGTACTGATGCCTTGGTGCAGACCGTCATCACCTGGGACAACGAGGGACGGCTCATTCGCACACGAGGACTCGATGCTGACCAGACAGAAGCAGCCATCAAGGCCACCTTCAAGATGCTCAACATCTTTGAGAGTGCACAATATTGAAAAATAGTAGGAAGAAAATTTGTCGGATAACTTTTTTTTTCGTATTTTTGTCGTCAAAGAAAGAAAACAATTAAAATAAGCCTATGAAACCAATGACAAATGAAACGATGCAGGACAGCCTCTGCAAGGACGGGGCCAGCCTGAATGACGTGAGGAGCAGAAGAGTGAACATATACGAGGAAGCCAGCCGCTGTCTGCTGTGTAAGGACGCTCCTTGTACGAAGGCTTGTAGGACGGGCGACCCGGCCCGTGCTATACGTGCCATACGATTCGACAACCACAAACCTGCGCTGCGCTGGGTGAAGGAGTGCACGGACGCTGACTTGGAACGGGCAGAACAGGCTTGCATACACTACAACTGGCCCATACGCATCAAGGAAATGTTGCGCAGCATTCATCAGGACGAAGTTGACGACAGCCATTACCCGTCGCTCGATATCACGTTCTGCGGCATTCGCTGTGAAAACCCCTTCTTCCTGGCCTCGTCAGCCGTGTGCACCAACTACGAGATGGTGGCCAGTGCCTTCGATGCAGGGTGGGCAGGCGTGTTCTATAAGACCATCTGTCTGGAGGAGATATGCGAGGTGTCGCCACGCTTCGACGCTATGCACAACAATGCCACTCACGGTGACTTCTACGGTTTCCGCAACATGGAGCAACTGAGCGAGAACACAGTGGAGGAGGACTTCGACATTCTGCACAGGCTGAAGCAGAACTACCCCACGAAGGTGGTGGTGGCCTCTATCATGGGACAGAATGAAGAGGAGTGGATTACGCTGGCGAAGATGGCGGAAGAGGCAGGCTGCGACGCTCTGGAACTGAACTTCTCGTGCCCCCAGATGAAGTATAAGGGCATGGGCAGCGACGTGGGACAGATGCCAGAACTGGTGAAGGAATATACGGCCTGCGTGAAGCGGAGCGTGAAGATTCCTGTCATTCCGAAGATGACTCCTAACATTACCCACATCACCGAACCTGCCGAAGCCTGCCTGCAGGCGGGTGCAGACGCTATATCAGCTATCAATACCATTAAGTCGGTGACGATGAATGCCGACTCAGAGGTGACCGGACAACGTACCGTATCCGGGTATTCCGGACGTGCCGTGCGCCCCATAGCCTTGCGCCATGTCCTGGAACTGGCCCAGATGCCGGTGAAGACGGAACTGAGCGGCATCGGAGGCATTGAGACGTGGCGTGACGCCCTGGAATTCATACAGTTAGGGTGTAATAATGTACAGGTCTGCACGTCGGTGATGCAATATGGCTATCGCATCATTGACGACCTTATTCTTGGTCTGCAGCGCTACATGGTAAAGCGCGGCGTCAGCAAACTGCAAGAGCTGGTTGGCGGGCAACTGCCGAAGTTCAGGAACCCCGACCGTCTGGACCGTGAGACCATTATCTATCCGAAGTTCAACAAGGAGCTGTGCGTCGGTTGCGGACGTTGTGAGGTGTCGTGCAGCGACGGCGGTCATCAGGCCATCGTCTTCGATAGCGAGACACGCCGTCCGCGTCTGGTTGGCACCAAGTGCGTAGGCTGTCACCTCTGCCGGCTTGTCTGTCCTGCCGGAGCCATTGGCGTGTCCAAGCGCATCACCAAGAAGAAGTGAGGGGTATTTCCTGATTTTCGATTTACGATTTAATTGTTATCGTTATCGTTATCGTTAACGTTAGCGTTAGGCTTAGGCTTAGGCACGAAGTGCGCTTTGTCTGAGAATGTGCAGTCGTTGTCGGGTGTGATAAGCATGTCTCGCGACCCTATGATGGGGTGGTAAATCTCGCAGTTATAGAGCCGTATGGGCTGATTGCTCTGAAAGAGTGCAGCCTCGGGCCAGTTGTCGTAGAAGCGGCAGTTCCTGAACTCCGTCTCTTCACTATCGCTGACACCAATGAGCGTAAACTCCTTATTATCGAAGAAGTCGCAGTCTTCAAACTTCGTCCCGTAGGAAGAATACAATTCCATAATGCCGTAGGTGCAGTGGTGCATGGTTGAGCGTGACACCTTTAGTTGGTTGGTTTCGTGTGTCACCAGTCCGTAGGTGCCGCAGCCATAGAGGTCGCAATCGGAGATGCTGATATAACCGCCTCCCACAATGCCGATGACACCGCCGTCGCAGGTGCCCCCTTCGGTATGGCCAATGGTCAGGTTTTCAATCTTACATTCCCAGCAGTCGATGAAGTTCAGGCAAAAGGCATAACGCGGGTCAACCTCTATGCTGGCACCCTGTTCTCCGCGAATGGTGAGTTTCTGGAAATGCTTTAGCGTGAGTTGCTGTCCGTCGTTACAGAATTCGCTGATGATGACGGGATAATCGTTATGATCGCGTTCGACGACTGTGACCCATGCACGACCGGGAACTCCGCAGAATTTGTCTTCTTGCTCCAAGATGCGCGAGAGGTTAAGATGTACGTCGGCACCTAACTGCACGGTGCGGTAGTTGCCAAGGGCTTTGATGAACTGTTCTTCGTTGGTGACGGTTATTACACTATCGACCGAATCCCATTGTGTCGGGTCTTCCTCAGAGCGCTCATAGCGCACACGGTTGTGGTCGCCCACTGCCTCTTCACTCTTCAGCATCTGGAGATTGGTGAGCTCTATGAGGCTTAGCTTGATGCTGTTGTTGTCGGCTACAGGCTGATACCACGGCTGACTGCCGAAGTGCTCCTGCAAGTCAGTGGACTGGAAGCGCCAGCCGTGGCGGGCCAGTATCTCGTTGCGCATAAGCCGTATCTGCGGCTTGGAGAAGTGCCCCAGGTAGTGGGTGTCGAGCAGACAGTTTTGCAGCATCCAGCTGACATCGCGATGCTCGAGGATGCGCTGGCGTCGCAGACAGGTCGTCAGGTCGTCAGGTGTCATGGTCAGCAAGTGGACGCAGTCGCCTGTTGGGTTGCGGACTGCCAAGAAGTGGAGGTTTTCCTGACAGACATAATCGACGCGCCAACCTGCATTTCCGCGAATGAATATCCAGCCTTGTTCATAGGCAGAAGCCAGTTTATAGTGTTGGGTACCAGATGAAGAGCCGTCGGGAATGAGGACGAACTTGTCGCCGCCCATATCCTTGCTTTCGCCCTGCATGAGAATATGGCCGTCGTCGCCCGTTTGGGCGATGTACAGCCGTTGGCCGTCCCACCAGTGGGAACCATTCTGAATGACTTGACAACAGGTCTTTTGTGTAGTAAAGAAAAGACCGAGGATAAGTACGAACCACTTAATCTGATACTGCATAGGTGAGGTTTTTGGGGTGATGGGTAATGGGTGTTGGGTGATGGGTAATGGGTGTTGGGTGATGGGTGATGGAGGTTAGTTGTTGCGTCCTATCATCATTTGGAATACGTCTTTCATGAGGTTGGCGCTACTGGCTGCTGAGTTAGGACTCGCCAGCCGCTCGCCCTTGATGTCCTCATGCAGGTATCCGCTTGGACCCCAATAGAAACGGGTCTCATTCTCTAACTGCTTACAGTAATAGAATACCAGACTGCCTTCTTCGAAGAGAAACTCTTCGTAATACTCCATAGCCCCTATGTTAAATTTGCGGGTAATGAAGTTGGGTCTATAGACCACGTTATTGGCCTCTTCTTCAAATTCGCCGTCATAGTAGTAGTGCGTGACATCCTTGATAGGACCGGCTCCCGGAGCCATATAGTCTAAGCTTACCACCATGTCATCGTGCGGCAAATCGGCCTGTATCTTCAACTCTATGCCTTGCTTGACCTCGGCATATAACTTGCGAATCTCTGCCACACGGGCATCGCTTTGCGCCTGCGCTGCAGTTGAAAGAACCAGTAGTGCAATGAATAGCAGTTTCTTCTTCATAGTGTGATAATGGATTAAAAGTTTATTTATAGACAGGAGTTATTGTAACTTGTTTGCAAAGTTAATAACTTTTTTGTAAATAACAAGAACGAAATATAAAAAAGAATGATTATATTTGTGAGTTTCGTACATAATTAGTAACTTTGCGTGCTTTTTAATTCTATCGTAAATGTAAACTTTTTAAACTAAATAGACAATGAAACTGAAGATTGCCGTCTTGCCGGGCGACGGAATAGGACCGGAGATTATGAAACAGGGCGTGGCCGTGATGGATGCCATTGCCCAGAAGTTTGGACATGAGTTTGACTATGAGGAAGCCATCTGCGGTGCCCATGCTATCGAGGCGGTGGGAGACCCATACCCCGATGCAACTCACGAGGTGTGCATGCGGGCTGACGCTGTGCTGTTTGCTGCCGTGGGCGACCTGAAATACGACAATAATCCGACGGCGAAGATTCGTCCGGAGACGGGCTTGCTGGCCATGCGTAAGAAGCTGGGGCTGTTTGCCAACGTGCGTCCTGTGGCTACGTTCGACTGTCTGCTGCATAAGTCGCCGCTGAAGGACGAACTGTTGCGTGGTGCTGACTTCGTGGTCATTCGTGAGTTGACGGGTGGTATGTACTTTGGCGAGAAATATCAGGACAACGACAAGGCTTACGACACCGACATCTATACCCGGCCTGAGATAGAGCGCATACTGAAGGTGGCCTTCGAGATGGCCATGACGCGACGTAAGCATCTGACGGTGGTGGATAAGGCTAACGTACTGGCCTCGAGCCGCCTTTGGCGTCAGATAGCCAAGGAGATGGAGCCGCAGTACCCTGAGGTGCAGACCGACTATATGTTTATTGATAATGCCTCGATGCGCGTGCTGACGGAGCCGACGTTCTTTGACGTCATAGTGACGGAGAACACCTTCGGCGACATACTGACTGACGAGACGTCGTGTATTACCGGCAGCATGGGCTTGCAGCCTTCGTCAAGTCTGGGCGAGCATACGCCGTTGTTTGAACCTGTGCACGGTTCTTGGCCGCAGGCCGCAGGGCAGAACATCGCCAACCCATTGGCGCAGATTCTGTCGGCTGCCATGCTCTTGGAACACTTTGGCCTAAACGAGGAAGGTGCATTGGTACGCAAGGCTGTCAATGCCTCGCTCGATGCTAATGTCCGCACACCCGAGATTCAGGTTGACGGTGGCGGGAAGTATGGAACCAAAGAAGTTGGAGCATGGATTGTAGATTATATACGAAAGGCGTAGCCGTCTTGTTTGTTGCGATAGCATCGCTGCTTACAGGGCAGGCGCAGACCACCCAGCAATGGCGTGACTCGCTGGCGGTGCTGAACAGCCAGATAGCGGCTTCACCCCATAACCTTGAGCTGCATCTGCGCAAGGCGGCGGTGAACATTGAGCTGGGACAGTGGGAGTATGCTGCCGATGAATACACACTGGTGCTCTCAAAAGACGAAAAGAATCCTGCTGCCCGCTTCTACAGGGCTTACACCAACGCGCAGTTGAAACGCTACGACCAGGCTTTGTTCGACTATGACGAGCTGCTGCGGTTTTCGCCGATGCACTTTGAGGGTCGTCTGGGTCATGCCTACGTGCAGCAGAAGATAGGCCGACGAACAGAGTCGCTCGACGAACTGAACCTCATGGTTGAGATGTTCCCGGACAGCGCCATTGTCTATGCGGCAAGGGCGGGACTGGAGCAGGACATGAAACAGCATGAGCTGTCCCTCTTCGACTGGGAGAAGGCTGAGCAGTTGGACTCGCTGAATGCTAACTATGTAGTGTCGCACGCCGAGTTGCTGCTGTCGCTGGAACGTAAGGCTGAGGCGCGGCTTGTGCTCGACGAGGCTGTGTCACGTGGCATTCCTCGTGGATTGTTACAGTATCTGTATAGACGAACGATTAGCCCACGCCCTAAAAAGTAGTGAAACAGGAAATGAAAAACTTAAACAGAAGTTTGTCGGTAACAGGTTTTTCCGTTATCATTTATCTTTTATCATTTTGCCATGCCGTGGCGCAGGTGAAATGGAATGCACAGTATCAGGCATACATTGACGAGTGGAGTCCTGTGGCCATTGAGCAGATGCACAACTACGGCATTCCTGCCAGCATCACGTTGGCGCAGGGACTGCTGGAGAGTGGGGCAGGGCGTAGTGACCTGGCCCGACAGGGTAATAACCACTTCGGTATCAAGTGCCATAACGGCTGGACTGGGTCTACGGTCTATTTCGACGACGACCAGCGTAACGACTGTTTCCGCAAGTACCGCAATGCACGGGAGAGCTACGAGGACCACTCCAAGTTTCTTTCGACGGGTAAGCGCTACCGTTCGCTCTTCTCGCTCAAGCCTACTGACTACAAAGGCTGGGCAAGGGGGCTGAAGGCTGCCGGCTATGCCACTAACCCGCGCTATGCCAACCATCTGATAGAGCTCATCGAGGTGTATAAGCTGTATGAGTTTGACACTGGACAACGGACGACGGACAACGGGCGACGGACCTCACCCAACATCTATCAACGTGATGTTTATATGTTTAACGACCGTCTCTACGTCATTGCCCGACGTGGTGACACGTTCCGCAGCATTGGCGACGAAATGGACATTTCCTATCGTAAGCTGGCCCGCTATAACGAACGCGACAAGCGCGACCAACTGGTGGAGGGTGAGATTATCTGGTTAGAGAAGAAGGCCCGCAAGGCTCCTAAGGAATATAAGAACCGGCCGCACACGGTGCAGGCGGGTGAGTCGATGTACAGCATTGCCCAGTATTATGGCATCAGGCTAAAGCGGCTGTACAAGATGAACGACCTGGATGCGGACTACATGCCCCGAGTGGGTGACCGGCTGAAGGTCAGATAAGAACAGCTACAATTAAAAAGCCTCGCAACAATCAATTGCGAGGCTTTCCTTTTGAAGTTTATAATGTGTTCTTGTGTTGGGTTTCTTTATAATAGCCCCTCCCTTGGGGAGGGGTTGGGGTGGGCTTTATACAATGCCCTGACTCATCATGGCTGTATAACCTTGGCTTCGCCGAGCTTATACAATGCCCTGACTCATCATGGCACTTGCAACCTTCATGAAGCCGGCTACGTTAGCACCCTTGACGTAGTTAATGTAGCCGTCGGCCTGTGTGCCATACTTCACGCAGTTCTC
>ONRS01000059.1 GCA_900320255.1 uncultured Prevotellaceae bacterium | reverse complement strand
TCCTGAAGCGACTCTTGGAAAGCCTCACCCGCCTGCTGGCCCCACTGTTTTGAAACCCCATAGCCCCTCTTATCCCCCGCCATACCATTGCGGCACACTTCATTAAACTTTGGCAACGATATATTGGTAAACGCACGATGAATTTCTATTCTATTGCTATCCGTGTGTTTAGACATGCCACCACGTGCATTTAGATATAAGCCCTTCCCACGAGACTCAAAATCTTATCCGCAATAAAAAAACTTTAGTGGTGCAAAATTCCAGCATTTTTCCTTGCATTTGTCAAGAAAATTTTGTATCTTTGCATGGTAGTTCCGTTAGTCCCCCACAGCCTGCTGTTCGCTGAAGTTTTTGCAGAACGGACAGAAAAGGGGGAGTTGAGCGGGCGGTCAACTTAACTTGAGCGGGCGGTACAATTAATTGCGGCGGGCGGTGCAATCAAGTGTACCGCCCGCCGCAGTTGCTCAACTCGGCACCTTTGCGCCCCGAAGTCGGCACCTTCGCACCCTCAACTCGGCACCTTTGTACCTTAAACTCAGCCACTTCACGTTCCAAAGTCGCCCACTTTGCATTCCAAAGCCGCCCACTCCCATATCAAGCGGGATGGGCTTCCAGTTCGATTTGCAACTTCCGGAGGGAGTGACTGTGGCTGAGAACGGTAGTAACCTGATGGCACAATTGACGGGCTTTCGCTGTTATGTGATGATGAAGGATACCCTATCATTGAAAAGACGTTCGACACCAACCACATAATGACAGGAAACCTTCTTCCATCGAACGGCAATTACAAAATAACGTGCCGCTCAATGGATAATATTTCCATGCCTACAAGTGGTCCGCTTCTGCGAGTTACGCTATTGGCAGATGCCAGCATTGCATTAGGAACGAACTTAACAGCTACCGTAACAGGGTGTGAGTTCACACGTACGGCAGATTCCAATGATAAGTGTGGTTGCGGTGTCAACCATGCAGATGCTGGCAGCAAGTGGCGTCAGCGGCAAGGGAGGCAAGATAGGCTATGGCGGTGTGGATAGCGGCGGCACGAAAGACCCGTCGGCCCCCGCCTATGAGGACTATGATGACGAAGAGGAGGAGGACGACAACGTCAACGTCAACGCTCGACACTCAACGCTTAACGCTCAACGCTCAACGCTCAACGCTCACCCATCACCCATCACCCAACACCCATCACCCAACACCCATCACCCTCTGGCAGTCGTACACTCATTGACCAGATAGACAATGCTCATGTAGGGAATGCCTGTATTGGTCTGCAGGCCTATTTCGCAGGTGCGGCTGTTCGAGTAGCCCACTTCGATGTGGTTGGCCTCTATCTGCGGACGGAGCTTCCGGAGTGCATACTTGTTCATTTCAGGGAAGGTGAAGCCACGGTCGCCGGCAAAGCCGCAACAGCCCACGCCCTCTGGCAGATAGACATGGTTGGAGCACATCTGTGCCAGCTTGATGAGGTCGTCAGCCACGCCCATCTCGCGGGTGGAGCACGTCAAGTGCAGGGCGATGTGGCGGTCGATGGGGTGGAAGTCAAGGCGTGGCACCAGGAACTTCATGATGAACTCTGCGGGTTCGTAGAGGTGCATCTTGGTCATAACCTTACGCATGCGGTGCAGACAGGGGCTCTGTGCGCACAGCACGGGGTAGAGGCCGTGCTCAGAGGCTTCCCAGAGGGCCTTCTCTAACTCGGCACTCTTGCGGTCGGCAATGTCAAGCATGCCCTTCGACTCCCAAATCTGTCCGCAGCACATGCGCTCCATGCCCTTCGGGAAGATGGTCTGGTAGCCTGCCTTGGCAAGCAGCTGTATGACCTCATCTACCAGGTCGTGCTTCTTGTTGCCGTCCTTGGCCTGGCCCATGGTCTGGTTGATGCAGCTGGGGAAATAGACCACTTTGAGCTGGTCTAATGGAGCTGGTCTAAGGGTTCTTGCCTTGCAAGCGTCCTTCGGCCGAGCGGAGGGTTCTTGCTCTGGCAAGCGTCCCTGCGGGCCGAGCGGAGCGTTAAGCGTTGAGTGTCGAGCGTTGACGTTCTCGTTGACGTTGTCGTTGATGTTGTCCTTTGACCTTTGACCTTTAATGTTTGACCGTTCAATGATAAACTGCGTCAGGTCAGAGGGCTTTGGCTGCCGCTTCTTCTTTGGCATGGCAGTGGTCCACAGCGGCAGGCCCATCTTGTTCATGCCCCTGCAGATACTGGTCATGAGAGTGGGGCCGAGCGTGACATGCCCGAGGTGGGCCACGTCGAGCACGATGCGCAGTCCCTGCTTGATGCCTGCCATGTGTTCGGCAGCCATTTCGCCTACCTTATAGCCCAGCTTGTTCTGGTTCATGTCGAGCTGACGGATGAGGTGTGTCAGTTCGCCGGTGTTGATCTTCATGGGGCACGACGTAGAGCAGAGTCCGTCGGTGGCGCAGGTCTGGTCGCCGTAATACTTGTATTGCTGGCGCAGGGTGGCGGCACGCTGCGGGTTGGCTCCCGTAGCTTCCAGCTCGCGTATCTCGCGCTGTACGGCAATACGCATACGGCTGGACAGTGTCAGTCCGCACGACATGCAGTTCACCTCGCAGAATCCGCACTCTATGCACTTGTTGGCCCGCTTCACCTGTTCGATGGTTTCCTTGGCCGTGGAACGGCTGGCATCCATCAGATACTTGCCGCCGTCGGGCACCTGGCTGAAGTCGTAGTCGAGAACGGGCAGGGGCTTCAGACACTTGATGAAGCACTCCGGGTCATCGTTGAAGATGACGCCCTGATTCAGCAGTCCCTCGGGGTCGAATATCTGTTTCAGCTCCTTCATGGCCTCGTAAGCCTTCTCGCCCCACTCGTATTTCACGAAGGGAGCCATGTTGCGACCCGTGCCGTGCTCGGCCTTCAGTGAGCCGTCGTAGTCTTCTACCACAAGGCGTGCCACGTCGCGCATCATCTCGGCGTAGCGCTGTACCTCGCTGTCGCTCTTGAAGCTCTGGTTCAGAATGAAGTGGTAGTTGCCCTCGAAGGCATGACCGTAGATGCAGGCGTCGCTATACCCGTGGTCGGCAATGAGCTTCTGCAGTCTTACCGTGGCCTCGGGCAGGCTCTCAATGGGGAATGCCACGTCCTCAATGAGGCACGACGTGCCTACGGGACGAGTGCCGCCCACCGAGGGAAAGATGCCTGAGCGGATGGCCCAGTACTTGCCATAGACGGCAGGGTCTTCGGTGAACTCTGCCGGTTGGTAG
This sequence comes from uncultured Prevotellaceae bacterium, assembly GCA_900320255.1. GTDB lineage: Bacteria > Bacteroidota > Bacteroidia > Bacteroidales > Bacteroidaceae > Prevotella. Next base: position 3,010 of record ONRS01000059.1, on the reverse strand, counting down.
AGACGGAACTGGCCGAGGCACTCCTTGATCTTGGCGATTTTCTCCAACAGCTGTTCGTGGGTGATGCCCTTGGTTTCGGTGAGGATGGCCGTCAGGTTGTGGTAGTCGCCAGGCTCTACGCCGGCTATCTTGCCTGCATCCACGTCCTTCTTGTATTGCAGGAAGACGGGGTCGTCAACCGAGTTAAGCGACATGTAGTCGAGCATCTCCGCACTCTTCACCATGAGGTTCTCGGCACTCATCTGTAGGTCTTCGTCGCCAGCCTTCAGCTTCTTCATGGCCACCACGGCCTCGCAGCTCTCCTTCATGGTGAGGAAATAGACCATGGCCGATGCCTTGTACTTGTAGTCGGTGAGTGTCTTCATGGTGACTTCTGAAAGGAAGGCCAGCGTACCCTCTGACCCCACCATGGAGTGGGCAATGATGTCGAACGGGTCGTCGTAGGCTATGAGCGGGCGAAGGTTCAGACCCGTCACGTTCTTTATACTATATTTATTACGTATGCGCGAGGCCAGTTCCTCGTCGGCCCTGACGCGGTCACGCAGGTCTTCCACCTTCTTCAGGAACTCGGGGTGGCTCTTCCGGAACTCCTCACGGCTCTTCTCGTCGCCGGTGTCCAGGACGGTGCCGTCGGTCAGTATGATGCGTGCCGAAACCATCATGCGGTCGCTGTTGGCATGTACGCCACAGTTCATGCCCGAGGCATTATTGATGACGATGCCGCCCACCATGGCCGACCCGATGGAGGCAGGGTCAGGCGGGAAGACGCGTCCGTAAGGCTTCAGAATCTGGTTTACACGGGCGCCGACGATGCCCGGCTGCAGGCGGATGGTGTCCTGATGCTCTCCGAGCTCATATTTCTCCCAGTGCTTGCCAGCTACAATGAGCACGCTGTCAGTACAGCTTTGCCCGCTCAGCGACGTGCCGGCAGCCCGGAAAGTGAATGGCAGTTTGTGCTTTTGGCAGGCTTTGACAATCTTGGAAATCTCTTCCTCACCGTCGCTGCGTATGACAACCTTTGGAATCTGGCGATAGAAACTGGCATCGGTACCCCAGCCAAGGGTGCGCAGTTCGTCGGTGTAAATGCGTTCAGACGGAATGAATTGTCTGAGTTCTGTTAGAAAATCGTTCAACATAGGACCTTTTAGATTTTAGTTACGTGTATTATGTGCCGCAAATATACAACAAAATTTTGTATTTTTCTCTTTTTTTCCCAAAAAAACATTGTTATTTAAAAGAAAATGCGTAAATTTGGGCGTTGATTTTGAATCATTCCTGTTGACACATACTTATATAATAATAACAAAAAGCTTAAAAGCCTATGACAGCTCTTGTTTCTGTAATCCCTATTGTGTTGCTCATTGTGTTAATGATGGGCTTCAAAGTTTCTGGCTATAAAAGTGCCATTGTCACGTTAGCCGTAACCATTCTCCTCGCTTTGTTCGCTGTACCCTTAATGGGAATCCTGCCTGAAAAACTTGCCGACACCAGCATCTATGGCGTTACGCTATGGTCGGTTGTTGAAGGTCTATTGAAGGCATGCTTCCCGATTATTCTTATCATTATTTGTGCCATTTTCAGTTACAACATTCTCTGTGAGACAAAAGAGATTGAGACCATCAAGACACAGTTTATCCAGATGACCTCCGACAAGGGACTGCTTGTGCTCCTGTTGACATGGGGCCTGGGTGGCGTGCTGGAAGGTATGGCGGGCTTCGGTACGGCAGTGGCCATTCCTGCAGCCATTCTTATCGGACTGGGGTTCAAACCGATGTTCTCGGCTGTCATCTGTCTGGTGGCTAATACGGTGGCAGTAGGCTTCGGTGCTGTAGGTCTGCCCGCTACAACGCTGGCTAACCAGGTGGCAGCCAGCGGCACGGCCACACCCGAGGAGCTCTGCCAGGTGGCGACCTTCATCATTCTGCAGCTCTCGCTGATGTTCTTCATTACACCGTTCCTCATCCTCATGATGACCGACCGTACGAAAATATGGAAGAACCTGTCCATAGCCTTGTTCGTGGGAACCTGTTCTATCGTCGTGCAGTTCTGCTGTGCTTACTTCATTGGTCCGGAGACCCCCGCCATCCTGGGTTCTGTAGCTGCCATTGCTGCCATGCTGATTTACAATAAGCTCTTCCTGCGACACGAGGCAGAGAAGGACATGGTGCATGTAGAACGGAAGAACTTCGGCCTGTCGAAGACACTGAAGGCGTGGAGCGTCTATGGCCTGATTATTTTCTTCATTCTGATAAGCAGCAAGATTGTTCCCCCTGTCAACGAACTGCTGAACGGAACGTTGGTCACCAAGTTCGACATGCCCATCATTGGCAATACCTTTAAGTTCGGCTGGCTCTCGAATGCTGGTCTGATGATTTTCCTTGGTGCCGTCATTGGCGGACTTATTCAGGGACTGAGCTTCGGCAAGCTGATGAAGCTGTTGGGCAAGACCACGCTCAACCTGCAGAAGACGGTTGTTACCATCTGCTGCCTGGTGGCTATGGCCATGCTGATGAACAATACGGGTATGACCAACGACATAGCCAAGGGCCTCGTGCTGCTTACGGGGTCTGCATTCCCGTTCTTTGCACCCCTTATTGGTTCTATCGGAACCTTCGTTACGGGTAGTGCAACCAATGCCAACATTCTCTTCGGAAAGCTGCAGGCTACTGCCGCTGCTGACCTCGGACTGGTGAACGATGCCACCTTCTTTGGCGTACCAGGCAATGAGACCAACTGGCTTGCTGCTGCCAACTGTGCCGGCTCTGAGGGTGGCAAGCTGCTCTCTCCACAGTCGATAGCCATTGCCACGGCAGCCTGTGACATGGAGGGACAGGATGGTGACATCATGCGAAAGACCATGCCGTTTGCTATCTTCTGGATATTGATGAACGGTCTCATGGTATTCCTCGGACTGCACGTTATCTGAAAAGGTGAAAATGTGAAAATGTGAAAAGGTGAAATTGTGAAATTGTGAAAAAGTGAAATAACAAGATGAAGATAGGATTATTTA
>ONRS01000025.1 GCA_900320255.1 uncultured Prevotellaceae bacterium | reverse complement strand
AGGCGGTCGTTTGGCTCGCCGTGCCGGTCGAAGTAGTCGATGTAGGGCTGCACGTCAGCAGCGGTGAAGGGCTCATCGTTGCGGTTACGCTCGTTCAGACTGTCCAGTCCATGACGCATGAGGGCATACTCCCACCTGTCGGTGCAGGCTGTGAGCACCAGCAACGTGAGCAATAAGTAGATGAGCTTCCTCATGATTACTGCCAGGGTGGACTGTCGTTATGTGTAGGGGTGGTTATTGGCTTACTGCTGCTTCATCTCTTCCACATAGTTCTTCATGCCCTCCAGATAGCTTCCCCAGGCTTCTTTCTCGTCAGCGTCAATATAGAATTTGATGATGTCGTGAACGCGCCATTCACCATCCTCACGGCAGAAGGCGAACTTCATGCGAACATTCTGTATGTCGGCAAGTCTGACCTCGAAACTGGCAAGGGCAGTGCCTTTCTCTACGTCCATCTGCTCAAACTTGATGTTACGGACTTCAATGTCATCGGGTTCGGTATCCTGCATCTGCGTGTAGATGTGTTCGTTGAAGAAACCTATATCCTCAAGGTTTTCATCAATCTTATTTACTTCTTCCATCAGTTGAACGAAAGTATGACAGGCGTGATTGTTGTTTTTGCCGTTCTGATCGGCAATCTCAGCATAGATGGTTTTAATGAGGCTGGTGAGCTCTTCCTGTGCCTTCTGCTCTCCGACGTTTGTTGAGCGTGAAGTGTTGAGCGTTGAGTGTTGAGTGTTGAGTGTTGAGCGTGGAGTGTTGTCGTTGTCGTTGACGTTGTTCTTCTGCCCGCAGCTGACTATGGCGAGGGCGCAAGCAAGGATGAATAGAAATTTCTTCATGCTGTTATGTTTTTTGTTATGGGTTAGTCATAGACTTTAGCCTCACGTTCGCCCTTCAGCACGGCGAGGGCGTTGAGGGCCAGAGCCTCCATCTCGTCTTCACCCGGGAAGACATAGACGGGAGCGAGGAAACCAATGCGGCGGCGCAGCTCGCTGACCACATAGTCGCTGTGAGCCAGTCCGCCCGTCAGCAGAATGGCGTCAATCTGTCCGCAGAGCACGGCACCCTCGGCGGCAATGTTCTTTGCCACGTGGTAGAGCATGGCCTCGACAATGAGGCGGGCATGTTCGTCGCCCTCCTTGATGCGCTCCAGAATCTCACGCATGTCGTTAGTGCCCAGGTGGGCATTCAGTCCGGCCTTTCCGGCAATGCGCTTCAGCAGCTGCTTCTCGTTGTATTTGCCGCTGAAGCAGAGTCGTATGAGGTCAGCGGCAGGCAGGCTGCCGGCACGCTCGGGCGAGAAGGGCCCTTCGCCGTCGAGGGCGTTGTTGGCATCGATGGCCCGCCCGTGCTCATGGGCTGCCACGCTGATGCCTCCGCCGAGGTGGCAGATGATGAGGTTCAGGTCTTCGTATTCGCGACCGATGCCGCGTGCGTAGCGCCGGGCAATGGCTCGCTGGTTCAGGGCGTGCCAGATGCAAATGCGCGGCATGAGGGGTGAGCCGCTGATTCGTGCCATGGGCGACAGCTCGTCAACGACGCCCGGGTCGGCAATGAACGAGCGGCATCCGGGAATGGTGGCCGCAATCTCGTAGGCAATAAGACAGCCCAGGTTGCAGGCGTGGTCGTGCATGACGCAGCCGTGACGGGTGTCGTCGAGCATGCGGTCATTGATTTCATAGACACCGCCGCTGACGGGCTTCACCAGTCCGCCGCGTCCGATGACGGCATCGAAGTCGAGCGCGATGCCTGTCTGTTCCAGTTCGTCGAGCACGAGCTGGCGGCGGAAGTCCTGCTGGTTGGTGACATCGCCGAACTTGGCCAGTTCGTCGGCCTTATGAGGAATGTTGCGCAGCAGCACCGGCTTCTCGTCTTCATAGACGGCCATCTTGGTAGAGGTGCTGCCAGGATTGATAACGAGGATTCTCATGTGTTGAGGGTGGCAAGTGCCAGTAGTATGCTGTTAAACTTAACGTCGGCAGAATCGCCGCGTGAGGGAACGACGACGGGAGCCGTAGTGCCGCAGAGTATGCCTGCCGTGCGGGTTTCGGTGAAGAGTGTCAGCGCCTTATAGAGCGTGTTGCCTGCCTCAATGTCGGGCAGTACGAGGGCGTCGGCACGGCCCTCGAGCGGTGAGGTGAGCCGCTTGGCAGCCAGTGCCTCTGGCGAGCAGGCCGTCTTCAGGTCGAGCGGACCGTCAATGATGCAGGGTCCGAAGGCTCCGTCGCGTGCCATGCTGATAATGTCTTTATACCCATCGACAAAGGGGAACTGCTTGCCGCCATGTTCCGCACAATGCAGCAGGGCAATGCGCGGCTCGCTGATGCCGAGGGCATGGGCTGCATCGGCCACGTAGCGTACCTGCTCGATGCGCTGTTCCTGGGTAGGGTAGGGAATGACGGCGGCGTCAGTAAAGAGCAGCAGGCGCGGATAACCGGGCACCTGAGCCAGCGTCAGGTGGGTGAGCACGCGGCCCTGCGGCAGTATGCCTGTCTCCTTGTTGAGCACGGCCCGCAGCAGCTGGTCGGTGCCGATGAGTCCCTTCATCAGCACGTCGGCCTCACCCTGGCGCACCAAGGCAACGGCACGGGCGGCCGCCTCCTGCGGGTTCTCATCATCAATATAAATGGCTTCTGCCAGTTCTGCCTCTACGGCTTCTTCGAGTGCGCCGCGGGTGGCTTCGTCGTTCACACATACCGCAGCAATGCGACGCTTCTGGCCGCTCTGCTGTAATTGGATTTTCAGTTCTGAAAAGTTTTTTATCATTGTAGTTGTTTTGGGAGTTGTGGGAAATATGGGAGTTATGGGGTGCTAAGGCTTTCCTTGTACCACTGGAAGAGCAGGCTGACGCCGTCCTCTATCTCCACTCGGTGAGTCCAGCCGAGCGAGTGGAGCTTGCTGACGTCGATGAGCTTGCGCATGGTGCCGTCGGGCTTTGACGCGTCGAACTCCACGACGCCCTCGAAGCCTACAGCCTTGACCACCAACTCGGAGAGCTCACGAATGGTCAGTTCCTTGCCTGTTCCTATGTTGATGTGGCAGTTGCGGATTTCACCCAGCTGGGGCAGCGCACCGCCTCGTCCTGCTGAGTGGTTACGGTCAACGGTGCCGTCGGTCGAGGCTCCGTAGTGTACGCTGCTGTACTTCTCGATGCCGATGATGTCAGCAAAGTTCACGTTGAGCAGTATGTGGACGGAGGCATCAGCCATGTCCTCGCTCCACAGGAATTCGCGGAGCGGGGTGCCTGTGCCCCAGAGCACTACCTTATTGTCGGAGATGCCGTAATGCCCTAATACGGTCAGGATGGCATCCTGGCTTGCCGACCCGTCAACACCCTCAACGGGGCGAATGTCGAGGTCGCGCCGGATGGCTGTCCAGTCGCTGTCGTGAATGAGCTTTGCCAGATAAACCTTGCGCATCATGGCGGGCATGACGTGCGAGTTCTCCAAGTGGAAGTTGTCGTTGGGACCGTAGAGGTTGGTCGGCATGACGGCAATGTAGTTGGTGCCATACTGCAGGTTGTAGCTCTCGCACATCTTCAGTCCGGCAATCTTGGCGATGGCGTATTCCTCGTTGGTGTATTCCAAGGGCGACGTGAGTAGCGAGTCTTCCTTCATGGGCTGCGGCGCATTCTTCGGATAGATGCAGGTGGAGCCGAGGAAGAGCAGCTTCTTTACGCCGTGGGCGTAGGCCTCGCTGATGACGTTACATTGCATCTTCATGTTCTGCATGATGAAGTCAGCGCGGTAGAGCGAGTTAGCCATGATGCCTCCGACAAAGGCAGCAGCCAGCACTACGGCATCGGGGTGCTCCTCGTCGAAGAAGCGGCGCACGGCCTGTTGGTCGGTCAGGTCCAGCTCCTTGTGGGTTCTGCCAACGAGGTTGGTGTAGCCCCGTTGAAGCAGGTTGTTCCAAATGGCACTTCCTACAAGGCCCTTATGGCCGGCAACGTATATCTTTGTTTTCTTGTCAAGCATGATCTTAAATCTCAATTCTCAAATCTATTTCACGATTCCTTTCTCCAGATACTCTGCCAGGTTGGTACGAACCTTGGCGGCAGCACCTTCGGCAGCGACTTTGGCCATGTCGTGTTCAACCATCAGCTTAACAAGCTCCTCGAAACTCGTCTTGTTAGGATTCCACTTGAGCTTGGCCTTTGCCTTGGTGGGGTCACCCCACAGGTTCACCACGTCAGTAGGCCGGTAGAAATCTTCGCTGACAGCCACTAAAGCCTTGCCAATGAGCTGCTCGGGGCCAGCCACGCAGATGCCCTTCTCGTTGATGCCCTTGCCCTCGAACTTCAGTTCGATGCCAGCATGACGGAAGGCCAGGTCGGTAAACTCACGCACACTGTGCTGTACGCCTGTGGCAATGACGAAGTCTTCAGCCTTGTCCTGCTGCAGTATCAGCCACATGCACTCCACGTAGTCCTTCGCGTAGCCCCAGTCTCGGAGCGAGTCCATATTACCCAAGTACAGGCAGTCCTGCACACCCTGCTTGATGCGGGCGGCAGCCAGCGTAATCTTACGGGTGACGAAGGTCTCACCGCGCCGTTCGCTTTCGTGGTTGAACAGAATACCAGAGCAGCAGAACATGCCGTAGGCCTCACGATACTCCCTGACAATCCAGTAGCCATACTGCTTGGCTACGGCGTAGGGCGAGTAGGGGTGGAAGGGCGTGTTCTCGTTCTGCGGCACTTCCTCCACCTTGCCGTACAGCTCTGACGTGCTGGCCTGATAAATGCGGCAGCTGTCGGCGAGTCCTAACTGGCGGACTGCCTCCAGCACGCGGAGCACGCCTACGGCATCCACGTCAGCCGTAAACTCAGGTGAGTCGAACGATACCTGCACATGGCTCTGTGCTGCCAGGTTGTAAATCTCGGTGGGACGCACCTTGCCGATGACGCCCAGAATGCTCATGGAGTCACCCAGGTCGGCATAGTGCAGGTGGAAGTGGGGCTTGCCCTCCAGGTGGGCAATGCGCTCACGGAAATCGACTGACGAGCGGCGAATGGTGCCGTGAACGTCGTAGCCTTTCTCAAGCAGGAACTCGGCCAGGAAGGAACCGTCCTGTCCTGTGATACCAGTTATTAGTGCAACTTTTCTTTCCATAGGTATTTTACTTTTCCTCGCCCGAGAACTGCTTGATGCGCTGTTCCTCGGCGAGTTTACAGATTAACAAAGTGTTGTTGTTTTCTGCCACGATGTAGCCGTCGAGCCCCTGCACTACTACTTTCTTCTCCTGCGTAGTGTGGATGATGCAGCTGTGGCAGTCGAAGAGGCTGATGTTCTGGCCGATGAGGGCATTGCCGGAAAGGTCTTTCTTCGACTGTTCGAGCAATGAGCCCCACGTGCCCAGGTCGCTCCATCCGAAGTTGGCGGGGCAGACGAATATCTCCTCGGCTTTCTCCATGATGGCATAGTCAACCGAGATGTTCTCGCACTCGGGGAAGTGACGGTCAATCTCCTCCTGTTCGCGGTCGGTACCGTAGATGGGCAGCAGCGACTCGAAGATCTTGGCCATCTGTGGCTGGTAGATGCGGAAGGCATTGACGATGGTAGAAACGTTCCAGATGAAGATGCCCGCATTCCAGAAGTAGTTGTTCTTGCTGATGTACTGACGGGCTGTCTCTAGATCGGGCTTCTCGCGGAACGAGTCAACGCGGAAGATACCCTTGTTGCGCAACGACTTCGACGAGAGGTCAGCCTGAATGTAGCCGTAGCCCGTCTCAGGGCGTGTGGGCTTCATGCCCAGCGTGACTATAGCGTCGCTGTCGGCGGTGAAGTTCAGGCACTCGGTGATGACGCGCCGGAACTCTGCAACGTCAATCACTACGTGGTCGCTGGGTGACACCACGATGTTGGCCTTCGGGTCTTTCGACTTAATGCGCCAGGAAACGTAGGCAATGCAGGGTGCCGTGTTTCGGCGGCAGGGCTCGCAGAGAATGTTGCTGACAGGCATGTCGGGCAGCTGTTCGTGGACGATGCCGGCGTACTTCTGATTGGTTACTACCCAAACGTTCTGCGGTTCGCAAATGGTCTCAAAACGCTCAACGGTAAGCTGCAGCAGGCTCTTGCCGATGCCCAGCACGTCAATAAACTGTTTGGGGTGTTCAGCGGTGCTCATAGGCCAGAAGCGACTGCCTACACCGCCTGCCATAATAACGAGATGGTTGTTAATTCTTGCCATACCTATGATGTCTTTCGTTTATAACTGTTTGCAAAGATACAAAAAGTTTTTGTATTATCCGCGCTTTCTTTGAAAAACTTTCTTGGCCACGAAATATGCGATGACCAAAACCACGATGCCGACGATGGCTCCGACGATGTAGTGGTTGTACTGTTCGATGGTGGATTCCAACTGGTCCTCGGGCACAAACGTGGAGAGATACCAGCCCATAGCGGCCAGGATGGCGTGCCAGAGTCCGGCACCTATCGTGGTGTAGAGTAGGAACTTCCAGTAGCTCATGCGGGCCAGTCCGGCAGGTATGCTGATGAGGTGGCGTATGCCGGGAATGAGTCGGCCGGTGAGCGTTGCCACGATGCCGTGCTCGTCGAAGTAGCGTTCGCTCTTCTCCACCTTCTGCTGGTTGAGCAGGCAGAGCTTGCCCCAGCGGCTGTTGGCAAACTTGTAGATGACAGGCCGTCCGACGTAGAGTGCCACGAAATAGTTGATGCTGGCACCAAGGTCAGCACCGATGGTGGCAAAGAGCACCACGAGCAGCACGTTGAGCTCGCCGCTGGCAGCATGATAGGCTGCTGGTGCGACGACCAACTCTGACGGTACGGGAATGACTGTGCTTTCGAGCAGCATCAGGAAGAGAATGGTGGGGTAGTTGAGATTACTTAACAGGGTGGTGATAAAGTTCATTGCTGTATTCTGTTTTTGATGTATTCATAATAGTCCTTCGGGTCCATTCCCTCGGGAAAGATGTTCTGCAGCACGGTGTGTGCTTCTGTAGGGTTACGCTCGACGGCCGCCTGCAGATAGTGCAGGAACTCGTCATTCTTCTTCAGGTCCCAGCAGCAGAGCGCCATGTAGGAGTAGCCGTCGTTGCAGTCACTGCCTACGTACTTGAAGAACTTTTTCAGCATGGTATAGGCTGCGCTTATGAACTTGTTGTCGTAAAGCGACACAATGATGCGGAGCAGCACGTGAGGAGCATAGTCTGACATGGCGAGCGCATGACCGAAGGCGTTGGCAGCCTCACCAATGCGCTGGTTCTCAAGCAGAATGTGACCGCGCAGCACCTCCATGTCGCTATGGTCGCAGTCTAAGTCCTGCGTCTGGTCGATACACTCCAATGCCTTGTCAAGCAGGCCTTTGGCGCTGAAGCAGAACGCCAGCTCCTGATAAACCTGCATCTGGTAGGGAGAGTCGTTGCTGGTGAGCTGACGGGCTTTCTCTAAGTGGGCGATGGCTTCGTCAACATTGTTCTTGTACATATAGCATAGGGCCATCTGCAACTCGGTAAAGTCAAGCGGAGGCATGAGCTGATGGTAACGCTCATAGTATTTCAAGGCTTCATCGAAGTTGTTGAGCCGGAAGAGGGCGTTTGCCTTGGTGAGAATGCCCTCGCTGTCGTCAGGGTCAATGGCTATGGCAAATTCGCTGCTCGTCACGCTGTCACCGAAGTCCTCGTTCATGAACTGTGCGCTGGCCAGTGCGTTCCAGTAGCGGGTGGAGTAGGGGTCGTGGTCGAGCAGCTCGTTGAAGATGCGCTGGCTGTCCTTGAACTTCCCGAGCCCGAACATGATGTGACCCATCAGCTCCTTGAAGTCGTCGGAGTCGTTGCCTGGTGAGCGCATCATCCATTCGTAGGCCTTGTCGTTGACACCATAGTCGAGCCAGATGTTGGCCACGTCGAGCACAAAGTCGCCGAGTTCGTCGTCAGGCACGTTAAGCAGATAGTCGCGCAGGAAACGGTCGGCTTCCTCCACCTTGTTCTGGGCAATGAGTATCTCGGCTTTCATGTAGAAGTAGTCGGGGTCACTCTTGTCGGTAATCTGGTCAAGCAGTTCCTTGGCTTCCTCTACATTCTCCTGGCCCAGCTCCTCACGGATTCTATAGACCAGCGGGGAGGTGGCACCAGGATTGAGGGCGAGGGCCTGGCTGATGGCATCGTCGGCAGCATCCAGGTCACCTGTGTAGTGGTAATAATCGGCGATGTCGGTCAGTTCGTCGGCATCCAGGAAAATGGGCTGCCCCGAACTGACCGATTCTTCGTAGTTTCGGAGTAGTTCGCGAAACTCTTCACTATCAAAATAGTCGTCGCCAGTCTTCATCAAACCTCAAATCTCGAAGGTCAAAGGTCAAAGGTCGAGGTACGAGGTGCGTGGGGCGAGGTACGAGGTGCGAAGACACGCTCAACACTCAACGCTCAACGCTCAACCCTTAGACCAAAATCTTAAATCTTAGCTCCTCAGTCCTACGGTACGGTTAAACACCAGATGGTCGGGAGTAGAGTCGAGGTCGGGTGTGAAGTATCCAATGCGCTGGAACTGGAGGAAGTCACCCGGCTTTTTCTCCTTCAGGTATTGCTCCACATAGCAGTTCTTCAGTACGGTGAGCGACTGCGGGTTCAGCAGCTCACGGAAGTCGCGGTCGTCAGATGCCGGGTCTTCTACAGAGAACAGACGGTCGTACAACCTCACCTCTGCAGGCAGACAGTGGGCGGCACTGAGCCAGTGCAGCGTCTTGCCCTTGATCTTACGGTCTGCACCGGGCAGTCCGCTGCGCGTCTCGGGGTCGTAGGTGGCATAGATGGTGGTCACGTTACCCTCAGCGTCTTTGTCGCAGGGGTGCTCCTCGTCGCACTTGATGATGTAGGCATTCTTCAGTCGGACCTCCTTGCCGGGAGCCAGACGCTGGAATTTCTTCTCGGCCACCTCCATGAAGTCGTCGCGCTCAATCCAGAGCTCACGGCTGAAGGTGATGGTGTGTGTGCCGTCGGCCTCGTTCTCGGGGTTGTTCACGGCAGTCAGCTCCTCGGTCTGTCCCTCAGGATAGTTGGTGATGATGAGCTTGACGGGGTTCAACACAGCCGACACGCGGCAGGCCCGCTTGTTCAGGTCGTCGCGTACGGCAGCCTCCAGGAGGGCATAGTCGTTCAGGGCGTCGAACTTGGTGTAGCCGATGCTGTCAATGAAGTTGCGGATGCTCTGGGCAGAATAGCCGCGGCGGCGCATACCGCAGACGGTCGGCATGCGGGGGTCGTCCCAGTTGCTGACCAGCTTCTCGTCAACCAGTGCCTTCAGCTTACGCTTCGACATAACCGTATAAGTAAGGTTCAGACGGTTGAACTCAATCTGGCGCGGACGGTAGTCGTGCTGCTCGTCCTTCTGCTGCAGCAGGTCAACAAACTTGTCGTAGAGTGGACGGTGGGGCACGAACTCCAGCGTGCAGATGCTGTGGGTGACACCCTCGAAGTAGTCGCTCTGCCCGTGGGCAAAGTCGTACATGGGGTAGGCGTGCCACTTGGTGCCCGTGCGGTGGTGAGGGGTCTGAATAATACGGTAGATGACCGGGTCGCGGAAGTGCATGTTGGGGTTGGCCATGTCGAGCTTGGCGCGCAGCACCATGCTTCCCTCGACAGCCTCTGCGGTATTCATGTGTTCAAACAGCCGCAGGTTCTCCTCAATGGGACGGTCGCGGAACGGGCTGGCCACACCGGGCTGCGTGGGCGTGCCCTTCTGTTCGGCTATCTGTTCGCTGGTCTGCTCGTCAACGTAGGCCAGTCCCTGCTTAATCATCCATACGGCGAGGTCCCAGAGCTTATCGAAGTAGTCGCTGGCGTAGTAGAGGTTGCCCCACTTGAAACCGAGCCACTCAATGTCGTGCAGAATGCTGTCAACATACTCCGTGTCCTCCTTCGAAGGGTTGGTGTCGTCAAAACGAAGGTTACAGACGCCGCCGAAGCGTTCTGCCACACCGAAGTCCATGCAGATGGCCTTGGCATGGCCTATGTGTATGTAGCCGTTGGGTTCCGGTGGGAAACGCGTCTGCAGGCGGCCTCCGTTCTTGCCGGCCTCCAGGTCTTCTTTCACAAACTGTTCAACGAAGCTCAAGCTCCGCTTCTCCTCTTTCTCATTAATGATTTTCTCTTCCATCTTTTATATTTTCGATTTTTAAAGTTTCGTAAACCGGGGGCTACTTTATTCCCCGCTCATTAAGTGCCTGTTGATACTTTCGGGCGTTCTCCATGTGCTCAGCACCGGTTGCGGCAAAGGCATGATGACCTGAGAAGTCGTCCTTGGCACACATGAAGAGGTAGTCAGACGGTGTGGGGTTCAGCACCGCGTCGATGCCTTTGATGCTGGCAATTTTAATGGGGCCCGGTGGCAGTCCGTGATGGAGGTAGGTGTTATACGGGCTGTCAATCGAGAGCAGGCTGTCGTAGAGCCGTTTCAGGTCGAAGCGCTTCCACGCGAACTTGATGGTGGGACAGGCCTGCAGGGGCATGTCTTTTGCGAGCCGGTTCAGGTAGAGCCCGGCAATGATGTGTTTCTCCTCCACGTCGTTGGTTTCTTCATCCACGATGCTGGCCAGTGTCTGCACCTCGTCGGTCGTCAGCCCTAAGGCCTCAGCCTTCTTGCGGCGTTCGGGGGTCCAGAAGGCATCGTGCTCCCGCTGCATGCGCTTCATCAGCTCGTCGAGCGTCGTGTCCCAATATATATTATAGGTATTAGGAATGAAGAGACAGACAATGGTCGCTGTGTCGGCCTTGTACTTTTGGCAGAAAATAGAGTCGCAGAGTGCCTGTGCAATGGTGACGGAGTCGAGCATGAGCTTTTTTGAGAGCTGGGCAGCCAACCGGTCCATCGTGCGTACTTCGGGTACGGTGAGGTTCACGGGTTCCTGTCGTCCGCCGCTCAACCTGCGATAGACCGTTACGGCACATTCGCCCGGCTCCACCTTATAGCGTCCAGTCTTAATGTCTTCCTCATAACCCGTGTGGCGGGCAATGGTGCGTAGGGCTGTCATGCCGCACTTTGAGGCGAAGGGCTCTATTTTTGCAAACACGGAGTCGATGTCGTCGTCGGTGTCAATACATACGTACTTTGCTTCGTCGCTTGTGGAAAGTGAGGTAAGCAGGTAGTAGCCTACCAGTCCGATGATGCCTACCAACCCTATGGTGGCGGCATACAAATATACTTTTGGATATTTGAAATTCTTTTTCTTCATTCTTATCTTTGCTAATTGCCTGCAAAGGTACGATTAAGTGAGAAGAATACAAAATAAATTGTGATTTATTTTCATTTCTGGGGTGTAGCCTGCCGTTTCTCTTCGAGAGAAGTGCCGTTTCTCTCCAAGAGAAGTGCCGTTATAATCCTATTCATGCGCACAAAGATATAAAAAAGTTGAGCTTTGAGTGTTGAAAGTTGAAAGTTTTTTGTACTTTTGCACTCATGAAACTGAAATTCACCATACACTACAACACGGCATGGGGGCAGAGCCTGCATGTCAACATGGAATATCGTAGTCAGGACGGTACGGTAAAGCGTTACGACCTGCTGATGCAGACTGAGGACGGACAGACGTGGACCTTGGAGACGGCAGCCCTTGAGAGCCGCCAACACCCCATCAGCGAGATTTGCTATGCCTACGAGGTGCGTGACGCAGAGGGAACGCTGCTTCGCCGCGAATGGGACATGGTGCCGCGACGTTATCATTTTGACTCCACCAAGAATTATTTCTTTCCTGACCAGTGGCGCGACCAGCCGCTTTGTTTCCATCTCTATACCAATGCCTTTGCCGCTATGACAGGACGTCCTGTGGGTGAACAGGTCGAAGCACTCCGTTTGCCCATGTTTCGTCGTACCATCGTGTTTCGTGTTTCGGCTCCACAGCTCAAGCCTGGCCAGTCGGTCGCCATTTGTGGCAGCCATCCTGCCATCGGCTCGTGGAATACCAGCCGCTACCTGAAAATGGAGTATGCCGGACTGCATGAGTGGATGCTTTCTGTGAATGCCCTTGGCATGCTCTTCCCCTTGGAGTATAAATATGTTATCATAGATGATGCTACCCACGCTTTCGTTGCATGGGAAGAAGGTGAGAACAGGGTCATTGATAACGGACAGCAGCCAATGGACGGCCAACTGACTGATGGCGCAGTCATTGTTCAGTATGGCGACCAGCTCCGCGTCCGTGAAGACGAATGGCGGGCAGCGGGAGTTGTGGTCCCCGTGTTCTCTTTGCGTACTGAGCAGAGCTATGGAGTGGGGGACTTTGGCGACCTCCGCCGTTTCGTTGACTGGGCTGTTGCCACTGGCATGAAAGTCATCCAGACCCTGCCTGTTAACGATACAACCCTGACTCACCGCTGGGGTGACAGTTATCCCTATAACAGCATCAGCATGTTCGCCTTGCATCCGCATTACCTCGATTTGGAGAGTCTTGGCGCGTTGAAGTCGAAAGCCCACATGACAGCTTATCATCGTCAGCGTCAGGAGCTTAACGCGCTGCCTTATAGTGATTATGAGGCTGTTGACCGCGTGAAGAGTGCCTACTTGCGGGAGTTCTTTGCCGAACGCGGGCAGCAGACCCTTTCATCGGCAGACTATAAAGAGTGGTGCGAGAAGAACGAATGGTGGTTGAAGCCATACGTGGAATGGCAACTGAGAAACGAGAAAGACGGAAAGGATACCGATGACGCAGTTCCTGCCTCGTTCCTGCTCTCTCCGTATTCCTTCCTCCAATATCATCTGCACCTCCAGCTGAAGGCAGCTGCTGACTATGCCCGTTCGAAAGGCGTCGTGCTGAAGGGCGACCTGCCCATCGGCATCAACCGCCAGAGTGTTGAGACCGAAACGTACCCTGAACTGTTCCACTTAGACATGCAGACGGGGGCACCGCCCGATGCCTTCTCTGCCAACGGGCAGAACTGGGGCTTCCCTACGTATAATTGGGACGCTCCCCAGTTGTTTGGTCTGCTGAGGCGCCGCCTCCGCCA
This sequence comes from uncultured Prevotellaceae bacterium, assembly GCA_900320255.1. Lineage (GTDB taxonomy): Bacteria > Bacteroidota > Bacteroidia > Bacteroidales > Bacteroidaceae > Prevotella. The sequence goes on along the minus strand of ONRS01000025.1, from coordinate 16,849 downwards.
CATGGAGCAGTACTTTGATGCCCTCCGCGTTGACCACATACTTGGTTTCTTCCGCATCTGGGAGATTCCTGTCGATGCCGTTCATGGAGTACTGGGTCATTTCTCACCTGCTTTACCGCTGACCGTTGGCGAGATAGAATACTTCGGGCTGCCGTTCCGTCGCGAACTCTATACCCAGCCCTACATCAACGATCGTATCGTGGAGCGTGTCTTTGGTATTCATGCCCAGTACGTGCGCGAGCATTTCCTCCTGCCGAAGGCTTACGGGCTCTACGACCTGAAAGCCGAATACCGCACGCAGCGACTGGTGGAGAAGTACTTCGACGGGAAGACCGACGAACACAGCGTCTGGATTCGCGACGGGCTCTACCGCCTCATTGCCAATGTCCTCTTCGTTGAAGACCCGCGCCAGAAAGACATGTACCATCCGCGCATCGGCGCACTCTCGGAACCTATTTACCAGTCACTCAGCGACGAGCAGAAGGATGCCTACGTGCGGCTATACAATAACTATTTCTATCAGCGGCATAATTTCTATTGGGGAGCGCAGGCCTTGAAGCGCCTGCCCGAATTACTGCACGACACGCGAATGCTTATTTGTGCAGAGGACCTGGGTATGCTGCCTGACTGCGTGCAGCCTGTGCTTGACCAGCTGCGAATCCTCTCTCTTGAGGTGCAGTCGATGCCGAAGCAGCAGGGACAGGAGTTTGCTCATGTTGATGCCTATCCGCGCCGCTCCGTGTGCACCGTCTCTACCCACGACATGCCTCCGCTCCGGCTTTGGTGGGAAGAGAATCCTGAACGGGCCCAACGCTATTTCGTCACCATGATGCAGAAGGAGGGCCGTGCGCCGCAACAGTTGCCGGCTCACCTGGCTGAAGAGATTATAGCCCGTCACCTGTATTGTCCGTCCATGTTCTGTCTGCTGTCACTTCAGGACTGGTTGGCTATGGACGGTTCGCTGCGTGGAAAGGACGTCAGGGCAGAGCGTATCAATGTGCCGAGCGACTCATTCAACCGTTGGCAGTGGCGCATGCATCTGACCATTGACGAGCTGCTGGCTGCCACCAAGTATAATAATAAGGTGAAGACAATGATTACACGAAGTAAGCGATGAACTACGACACATTCATTTTTGACCTCGACGGTACATTACTTGACACGCTCGACGACCTGGCAGCTGCCGTAAACCATGCACTGGCTGCTTACGGCATGCCCCTTCGTAGTCGTGAGGAGGTACGCAGCTTTGTGGGTAATGGCGTGCGTCTGCTCATGGAACGGGCTGTGCCAGGCGGGGCTCAGAACCCGTTGTTCGATCAGGCCTTCGCTGAGTTCCGGGCTTATTACATGGAACATTCCCTTGACACCACCCGTCCTTACGACGGCATCATGCCGATGCTTGGAGAGCTGCATCGCCGAGGTTGCAGAATGGCGGTAGTCAGCAATAAGTTCATGACAGCTACTCAGGAACTGATACAGCACTTCTTTCCCATGATACCCGTTGCCATAGGTGAACACGAGGCAGAAGGCATCCGTAAGAAGCCTGCCCCCGACACTGTTTTTGAAGCGCTGCGGCAGTTAAATGATAACGTGAACGTTAACGTGAACGCTAACCCTAACGCTCCGCTCTCAACGCTCAACGCTCAACGCTCAACGCTCAGCCCAATTTACGTAGGTGACAGCGATGTTGACGTAGCTACAGCCCGTAATGCCGGGCTGCCCTGCATCAGTGTGCTGTGGGGATTCCGTAACCGGGCGTTCCTTGAGGCACACGGAGCCACTACTTTCATCACTCGCCCTGCGGAGTTGCTGACGTTCGTCCGTCAGTAAATAATGAAAAAGTCGTGTTTTCTGAGGGCTTAATTCCCGTTTAACGAGTAGTTAGGTGCCGTCTAAGGGATAGTTAGGTGCCGCCTAAGTGATAGTTAGGTGCCGCCTAAGTGATAGTTAGGTGCCACCTAAGGATGCGTTCGACCATAAAAAAGTAAAAAACTTCGTCTTTTATTTTTTATTGTTCTCACTTATTTGTAACTTTGCTGCCGAAATGAAGAAAGTACTACTTTTATTAATAGCTGCGTTGGTGCTCGTAGGATGCGGAAAATCATACGAGGAGGAGAAGCGTGAACGTAAGGAAACACAACAACGGTTGGCTAAGGAGAATGCTGACGCGCTGAAGATTGCGGTGCTCCCTACGCTTGACTGTCTGCCCATCTACGTGGCCTCTGAACTTCAGTTGTTTGATACAACGTTGGTGGATGTCCGCCTGAAGCCTTTTACGGCGCAGATGGATTGTGACACAGCGTTGATTGGTACGTCGGCAGAAGGTGCCGTAACCGACCTGGTGCGAATGGAACGGTTGGTGCGCAAAGGTGAAAAGATTCACTATGTGGCCCAGACAGGTGCCTACTGGCAGCTGTTTACCAACCGTAATGCACGCATTCGTCAGCTGAAACACTTGGAGGACAAAATGGTGGCCATGACGCGCTACTCGGTGACCGACATGCTGACTGACCGTGCCGTTGACAGTGCGAAGGTGAAGAGTGAATATGTTTTCCGTATTCAGGTGAACGATGTGAATGTCCGCCTGCTGATGTTGCAGAACAACGTGATGGATGCGCTCTGGCTGACAGAACCGCAGGCAACTATGGCCCGTCTGGCCAAGAACCCGGTCTTGCTGGACTCGCGTAAGCTGAACATGAACTACGGAGTAGTGGCTTTTAACGCCAAGAAGATTAAGACTTTTGAGCGCAAACAGCAGTTGGAGGCATTTATTAAGGGCTATGATGCAGCTTGTGACTCTATCAATAAAAATGGTGTCAGTCGTTATCGTGACCTTATTGCCCGCTATTGTAACATTAAACCAGAGCAGGTTGACTCGCTGCCTCGCGACTTGAAGTTTGACCATGCCCGGGGACCGCTACAAAGCGACATTGAGCGGGTAGGCGCATGGTTAAAGAAATAGAGAAAGAAACACATGGAACGAAACGAGGCGTTGAAACGGGTGATGGCGGCATTAGTGGCCCGCAATATAGGCAGGGCGCTCAGTGAAATACACAATTACTTGGTGGTGTATCCGCAAAACCAGCCGATGGCAGAGTTTAATGCGTTGCGCAATGAGTACGAAATCATGGCACGCTACTGGCGGCAGGGGTATAAGGACCCGCAGTTAGAAAAGAATTACAATAGGTTATTGCAGCGTGTCTATACGTTGTATGCCGACTTGTCGCACTGGCGGCGTATCAGCAGTTCTCCGTTCCTTTCGGCTACCTATTCTCAGCTCATGACGAGTGCTTACGACTGGTCGGTCTCTACCTTCAGAATGGAGATGGAGTCGTTTGTAAGTAATGTCGCTATGGTTGCCTTGGAGCCGGAAAACCGTCAGTCTCAACGTTTATACGAGTTGCATGTTGCTCACCAGAAGCACATGGAACTGTTGTTTAATTACCTCTATACTTCGCGTCATTGGTCGGAGGCCACTTCGCAGGCTTTCGAGGAGATGTTGCTGTCGCCTACTATTGACAGTAATGACCAGCAGTTGCTGGTATCTGCCATCACTTTGTCGCTGCTCAACACGTTTGACTTCGAGAAATTCCGTTTGCTGGTCAATGTCTATAACCAGTCGGTTGATGAACCTGTGCGTCAGCGTGCCCTTGTAGGGTGGGTGATGGGTCGCAACTACACATTGTCAGCGGTGTTCCCTGAGGAACGTGAAATGGTTGAACACCTGCTGGAGGACGAGCAGGTGTGTCAGGAGCTGACGGAGCTTCAGATACAGATGATCTATTGCATGAATGCTCAGAGTGACCATGCAAAGATTCAGTCGGAAATCATACCCGACCTGTTGCGTAACAGCAACTTGCGCATTACGCGTAATGGGTTGGAGGAAAAAGATGAAGACCCGATGGAGGACATCCTGCATCCTGAGGCTTCCGAGGAACGTATGGAGCAGATGGAACAGACCATACAGAAAATGGTTGATATGGAGAAGCAGGGGGCAGACATCTATTATGCCGGTTTCTCGCAGATGAAGCGTTTCCCCTTCTTTCAGCGAATCAGCAACTGGTTTGTACCTTTCTCCATGAATCATCCGGACCTGCACGAGGAATTAAGTAATAATCGCAGTTACAAGTTCTTAGAGGGAATGCTGCAGGTCGGGACGTTTTGTAATAGTGATAAGTATTCGCTGGTGCTCGCCTTTTCGCAAGTGGTTGACAGATTGCCAATGAGTCTTCGTGAAGCCATGCAGAGGGGGGAAATGACGATGATGGGATTTTCCGAAATAGCCAAAGAGCAGCTAAGCACGCCTACCTATATTCGTCGCATGTATTTGCAGGACTTGTACCGTTTCTTCCGTGTATTCCCGCATGCTGCTCAGTTTGATCATCCTTTCAAACCGAGTGAAGAACTGGGACATGTATTGTTTTTTGCCTCACCGCTGTTCTGCGGAACGCCACTCGAACACAAGTTTGATAAGGTGGTGTCTTTGCTCATGCGCCAAAATCGGTCTGACGACGCTAAAAGACTGCTGCAATGCTACAGCCCTGAAAGCCGTACGTTTGCTTATTACATGATGACCAAGGACTATGAGCAGGCACTAATGCTACAGCCGGAAAACGAAAAGGCCATGCAGGGGTGGGCGCGTACGCTCTTTGCCCGTCATGAGTATGAGCAGGCTGCGGCACAGTATGAACGGCTCATCAATAAGAACCCGGGAAAGCAAAGCTACGAACTGAACAGGGCTGTCTGTCTTTCCAGCCTTGGGCGTTATGAAGAGGCCCTGCAGACGCTGTTCCGTATGAACTATGAGCGTCCTGATGACATGAGTGTCAGCCGTGTGTTGGCGTGGACGCTGACTTGTGACGGTCGTTATGAGCAGGCGCTGACGCTTTATGATAAACTGACAACTGATGACGCTAACCCTAACGTTAACGTTAAGGCTCAACGCTCCACACTCAACGCTCCACGCTCAACGCTCCACACTCAACAAATGGTGGACGACCTGCTGAACAAAGGGTTTTGTCACTGGTTCGAGGGCAGCGACTTAAGCCTGGCTGTGTCTTGCTTCAAGCGTTATCTGGAACTGACCGGCGAGACTGCCGATGCAGTCTTGGAAAGTGAAAAGGAACTGTTGACTAAGAAGGGGATTTCCGAGCCTGAACGCCTCATGATGCTCGACGCCATAATGCAGTAAGGCGTCGCCACCCCCATGTCATGAGCAACGGCACACCCACACCGGCTATGGTGTAGAGAATCCAGAAGCAGTCTTCTTTGGCATGTTCATGTATGACCATGTGGCAGCCTATTTGCTGCGGGTCCAGCCCGTAGTACCATATCTTGAGCAGGCTGACCAGTTTGAAGCTCAGGATATGGAACACAAAAATGGACAGGGTGTTGTCGCCGCAGAAGACGAGGAAACGTTTTATGATTCCTTCGTGTTTGTCAATCCACGTACTTATATTATAAACCATTAGGCAACCGCAGATGGCAGGGAAGGGGAGCGAGAGGAACTGCTCGAACGTGGAGCGCCAGTTCATGTTTGCCCATAGGTGTTGAGAGAACCACCAGACGATGACGGCGAAGAGCAGGGTTGTCCACCATTTTACACGGTAGCGCTCTTCCCACTGCCGGAAGATGTATCCGCAACCGAAGAAGAAGGCTCCCATCAATTCGCGATAGCCCCCTTGAACAAGTGTGATGACCTTGAGTCCCTCGTAGGTCTTCCAGGCACAAAGCAAGAGGAGCAGCAGGCAGACGATGTAGGGGGTGGGGCAGGTCCTGTTGTCTCTATAGTCTCTATAGCTGCTATAGAGCCTATCCACCAACTTATATATAATAAGGTATAGGATGCTGGCCACGAGGAGCCCCCGGAAGAACCAGAAAGCACCGTTCAGGAACTGGTCGTAGCCACCCATAGCCGTTACAATATTCCATAGACATTGTTCTGTCTGCCGCCATGTGTAAGGATGTGTGACTCCACCCTGTTCATTGCCATATACCTCGTTCAGAATGCCAATGTCGAACATCAGGTTGTGGAGCAGCAGAAAGATGACGCTCCACTTGACAAAGGGCCAGTAGAGCCCCTTGAAACGCTTCTTGATGAACGTCATCTCGTCATCGAGGTAGCGAAGGGAGAAAAAGTAACCGGCAGCCGCAAAGAACAACGGCATGTGGAACTCGTACAGAAAGCGGTGCAGCACGTCAGGTGATTCTGCATGTCCTATGACCATCAGAATAATACCGATGGCTTTGGCAATACTGATGACGGTGTTGCGCTTAGTGCTTATGGGGCTCATAGGGCTCATAGGGCTTATAGGGCTTATAGGAAGGGTGACAGCAGGTGAGCAAACCATCCGCGGAACTTCTGCCAGGGGGTGCGGAGACGGTCCCACTCCTCGGGTGTCAGGTAGAAGCTGTTCTTCTTGTCGCATTCAAACATCTGGTCCAGTTCGTCGGTTGTCTTGGGGTCAATGATAACGGCATTCTCCTCGTAGTCCCAACGTAGGCTGCGTGCATTGAGGTTGGCACTGCCCACGGTGCAGAAACGTCCATCGACCATGATTACCTTAGAGTGGTGGAACCCTGGTTTGTAAATCCATACATGCACGCCGTGCTTCATCAGCTTATGTACGTTATAGAATACACAGTCGGGGGTCAGCGGAATATCACTTTTCTCCGACACCATGACCTCCACTTTCACCCCTCGCTTGACGGCATTCTTAAGCGCTTTCTTCAGTTTGCGGTTCAGGGTGAGGTAGGGGTTGATGATCTTTATGGAGTCCTTGGCGTTGTTAATGGCTTCCAGATAGAACGTCCTAATGATGTCGGGCGAGGTGTGTGGCTCGCGGTTGATGATGCCCACCATCTTGTGTCCGGCCGTTGACGTGGTATCGGGACGCAGACCTGTAAACTCGTTAGGCATGTAGGCCCGGTAGTACTTCGAGTCTAACAGGTTCTCACCGGTCACCTTTTCCCATATACGACGGAAGATGGTCTGCAGGTCGTGTACTGCGCCACCTTCTATGCGGCAGTGAATATCACGCCATTCGCCTACCTGTTCTGTTCCCACAATGTAGTAGTCGGCTACGTTCATGCCGCCTGTGTAGGCAATCTGACCGTCTATGACCACAATCTTTCGGTGGTCCCGGCTGAACACATGGTTAACCCAGGGAAAGCGTATAGCGTCAAATTCGTAGATTTCGATGCTGTCCTTACGCAATGCTTCCAAGTGGCGTTTCTTCAGGGGGCGGTTGTTCGAGTCGTTCCCGAACCCGTCGAACAACGCACGCACCTCTACACCTTCCTTGCGCTTCTCTCTGAGGAGATTGAAAAGCAGGCTGGCAATGCTGTCGTTGCGGAAGTTGAAGTACTCCAGGTGGATGCTGCTCTTTGCCTGTCGGATAGCCGCAAACATGTCGTCAAACTTTTCACGGCCGCTCAGGAAGAGCGTCACGCTGTTGTCATGGGTAAAGTGGATGTCCTTCTTGCGCAGGGCATCCACGATGAGGCTGTCACTTGTAGTTTGCGCACAGGTCGTTCCTATGCATAATACCAATATTAATGAGGTAAGTATGTTCTTCATCCATCTCATGACTTGCGATACCTTAAACGATATTCGAGTGGCATCATGCCATATTTCTCCTTGAACGCATAGGCGAAATTCTCAGCCGTGAGGAATCCCACGTTGGCTGCCAGCTCGTTCATGTTGATGTTCGTCTTGATAAGCAGCATGCAAGCGTGCTTGAGCTTGAGGTCACGTACTAACTCCGTTGGCGTCTTTGTCGTGATGTTCCTGATCTTGTGGAAGAACGGAACGCGCCCCATGCCCATGGCGCTTGCCATTTCGTCGAGGCTGATTTGTCCGCGACTCATGTTCTGCAGCACGTACTGCTCCACATTGTACATGAGCTGCTTGTCCATCATATTATTCATTGAGTAGTCGCCAATGGTTTCGCCCTCCTTATACAGGCCGGTAGTGAACGAGCGGTCCTCCTCTTCTGGTTCCGAGGGAATGTTCATGGTTGTCTCTTCCTCCTGTCCCTCGGTGTAGGTGGTCTCCTTTACCTTGTTCTCACTTTCGTCGAAGTAGAAGGTCGAGGTGGTCATGCTTGAGTTCTGGCTTTCCAGCATACGGGTCTCTCCACCCTCTATGACGTTATGGTCAATCTCTATTGGGGCGATACCGAGTACTTTGTTAAAACGTATGACGGCTTCCTGCATGTTGAACGGCTTGGCTATCATGTCGTCAGCCGACAGCGTGATGTTCTGTTCCTTCATGTCGCTGTGGGAATAGACGCGGTCAGTCATCAGTATGAACTTGGCTTTCTCGGTACCAGGGTTCGACTTGACCAGGTTGCAGAGCTCACTGCCCGTCATTTCCTGCATGTCCTGTTTACAGATAATCAGGTCGGGCTTCATGACCTTGATGTCCTCAGCAGCTACGGCAATGTTGTTGTATATGCGCATGTCGTAGATGTTCTGCAACTGTGTCTTGATGAAGTTGAGGAACGACTCGTTATCGTCAATAAACACTACAACGAACTTCTGGGTCAATTGTGAACTTTCGCGTGGCTTGATCTCGTAGGTCAGCTCGCTGGCAGCTATCTGCGGAAGACTTACCTCGCCCTTATCATTGAGTCCCATGCGCTCGTTGACGGTAGAAACGGCTTTTGCCTCCGGGTTCTCAAGTGTCATCTGCATCTCTGAGATGCGGGTAATGACTTGCAGCATTTGGAAATGCAGGGAGTTCAGCTGCTCCTGACCTTCGAGTGACGTCTCTTTCTCTGCCAGGTTGCCAATGATGGTGGTCATGCGGGCCATAGGCTGGCGCAGGTCGTCGCTGGCCTGCTTGATTTCTTCTCGCTGACGTTTCAGCTGGTCAATCACATTTTTCTTGCGCTGCCAAATCTCCTTGAGCTTCTTAAACCCGTAACGCCACAGGATGAAAGACACAGCCAGGACTACCACATAGAAGCAAATCATCCACCAGGAGAGCCACCACGGACGTAGTATGACGATTTCAAGCACACGCTCGCTGTCGCTCACCTTACCGTCGGCACTAATCGCTTTTACGTGTAAGGTGTAGGTCTTGCTGTTCAGATTGTAGAAGGTGACACCGTGGTTCAGGGCGTCGCCGTTGTGCCATTCATCGTTCAGACCTTCCATCTGGTACATGAACTGCAGGCGTTCGCTTTGGTTGTAGTTACCGTTAGCAAACTTGATGGTAAAGGTGTTCTGGTCGTGCGCCAGCTCCAGACGGTTGCTTTCGTTGAGTGCGGTGGGCAGCAGTACACGGCCGTTATATTCGTGACCAGTCAGTATTTCCTCCTCGCCCACGAAGAGCTGGGTCAGCATAACGCGCGGGAGCTGTTCTTTCTTCTCCTTGACCATAGGACGCTGCCAGTTAACGCCATACAGTCCTCCGAAGATGACGCTACCGTCGTTCTTAGTGATGATAGAGCCAACGTTGAACTCGTTTGACTGCAGGCCGTCGCTGGTGTCGTAGTTATAGAGTCCGTAGTTGTAGGTCTCTGTCTCGTGCAGTCGTTGTACGACTACTCGCGAAACACCGTTCTTGGTGGTTATCCAGATGTTGTGCGACTTGTCTTCTGCCAAACCGCAGACGGCATTGTTGGTCAGTCCGTCTTTTTCGGTGAGGTAGTCCAGCTCGTCTTTTTCCAGGTTCAGGATGTTGACACCTTCACGTGTTCCTATCCAAATCAGTCCCCGAGAGTCTTGCAGCACCTGTGTGATGTAGTTGCTGGTAAAGTTCTTCAAGTTATTGGAACTTCCTGTTATGACTTTCTTCTCGGTGGTCGATAAGTTCAGTACAATGAGTCCCTCAGCCGTACCTACCAGCATGTTGTTGCCTGTAGCGAGGAAGAGTGAGGTGATGTTGTTAGTGGGCAGCTTTCCGCTTTCACGGGTGTAGCTGGAGAAGGTGTTCATCTTTGGGCTATAGACCTGTAAGCCGCCGTTGGTAGCTATCCAGAGGTTTCCTATTTTGTCGGCGCAGAGGGCGTTGATGTGGTCGTCAATAATGGTACGCATGCTGTCCTTGGCAGCCGAATAGATAACGGCAGTACCGTTCTTGATGCGTGTCAGTCCATTCTGGCGTGAGCCCACCCACAGGCTGCCGTCAGGTGTGGTGGCCATGCAGGTGGTCTTCTTGCTGGCCAGCGGTCCGTCGTATCCAATGACGCCCTTGTCGCTCGTGCCGTACCAGACGTTGCCGTTGGCGTCCTGCGTCATGGCCGTGATGTCGCCGTTGAGCAGCGACTCAAACTTGTAGATGTTCCGTCCGCTGTAGGCCACGCCCGACTTCTCGGTGCCCACCCAGAGCAGGTCTGTGTCATCGACGTAGAGGCTCTGCACGGCCACGGTCTCCGTCATCCACTGGCTGTCGTTCAGGTTGCGCGGCTGAACGGGCTCTAACGTGTGGTTGGTAGAAGTGCAATGCAGCAGTCCGTTGCGGTCAGTGCCTATCCAAACGTTACCGTCTTCGTCGCCTGTCACGCTGTTGACGGAGTGATCTACGCTGATGCCCGACAAGCCAAGCTGGTCGCCAATGGTGGTGTCCCATTCATTGGTGTTCTTGTTATAGACGAAGAGTGTGCCCTGTCCGTAGAGCCAGATGTTCTCGTCCTTATCCGTGTATGCCTTCAGCGACTTGGTGCGTCGCAGGTGGCGCTCGGCCACGTAGTCGGTCTGCCAGACGGTGTGCTGCTGGTGCATGACGTCGCAGCATACAATCCTTCCGTCATCATAGACCAGTATGGCACCGTCCGTGCATTCGCTGATGGAGCAGATGGCTCCCTGTGGAATGCCTTGCGTGGTGTTGGTGTAGCCGAACTCGTAGAGCAGTTGCTGCTGCATGTTGTAGGCCACAACACCCTTGTTGGGAATAGATGCCCACAGGTTCTTATGGCGGTCGATATACACGATGTTGGTTTCGCCCTCAATGTTCATGCGGCTGAACACCTGCTTCATGTCGCGTTCGAAATTCTCCGTCTGCGGGTGATAGACACAATAGCCCGAGGCCGTCTCAATCCAGAGTGTGCCGTCCAGCGCCTCCTGAATGTTGAGCACGTAGCTGTCAGCCAGCGATGCTCCGTCCTGGGAATCGCTTTGGTAGCTCTTGAACACATAGCCGTCATAGCGGTAGAGTCCGGCAGGTGTTCCTAACCAGACGAATCCTCGCGAGTCCTTGAGTATGCAGTTAATCTGACTGCTGGTCAGTCCGTTTTGCGAGTTGAGTGTTTTAAACAGATAGACGCCCGTTGCTGCTATCGGCATGACGATAGCCAGCATGAGTAATATCTTCTTGATTCCTGTCATAGTCCTAACTCTATATCATGCAAGCATAGTGGTCAACAACGCCCAGCAGGCGGTTGTCGTCACTTACTACGAGCACCGTGTGTACTTTATATTTGTTCATTATACGTTGTATCTCTGTTATCTTCGTCTGCGGCGTGACGGTCTTGGGCTTGGTGGTCATGATGTCGCTGACGGTACGGTCGAAGAACTCTGCCTGCCATTTCTCCATGGCGCGACGTATGTCGCCGTCGGTAATGAGTCCTACGATGTGCCCCTCCACTACAGCCACGCCCAGTCCGAGCTTTCCTTTGCTGACATGGATGATGGCTTCGCCCAGGTGCATGTCGGGCGGTATGACGGGCATGTTCTCGGTGAGCATCACGTCCTGGGCGGTAGTAAGCAGGCGCTTGCCCAGCTCGCCGCCTGGGTGGAACTGTGCGAAGTCCTGCGGCTGGAAGTTGCGCTTCTCAATGAGTGCCACGGCCAGAGCGTCGCCCATAGCCAGTGTGGCGGTAGTGCTGCTGGTGGGTGCGAGGTTCAGCGGGCATGCCTCTTTCTCAACGCTGACGTTAATATGGCATGTGGCGTATTTGGCCAGTAGCGACTGCGGATTCCCGCTCATGCCGATGATGGGTATCTGCATGTGAAGCACCAAGGGAATAAACCGCAGCAGCTCGTCGGTCTGGCCTGAGTTGCTGATGGCCAGCACCACGTCGTCCTTGGTCATCACGCCCAAGTCGCCGTGATAGACGTCGAGCGGGTTGATGAAGAACGAGGGCGTTCCCGTTGACGAGAAGGTGGCGGCAATCTTTGCGCCTATGTGTCCGCTCTTGCCTACGCCTGTCACGATGACCTTTCCCTTGCAGCCGTAGATGAGCTCCACGGCCTTGTCGAACTCTTCGTCTAACTGTGGAATGAGCTGGAGTATGGCCTCAGCTTCATCCTTAATGCATTGTATGGCGTATTCTCTTATTGTCATTGTCTTTTTTTGTAGTTTTATAGTTTCTATAGCATCTATAGTTTCTATTGCTATAGCAATAGTTGGGTAATCAGGTTCTCCAGCTTGTCTAACTCCAGCATGTTGGCGGCATCAGAGAGGCCCTGGTCAGGGGTGGGGTGCACCTCAAAGAACCAGCCGGTGGCTCCGAAGGCTTTGGCTGCCAGTGCCATAGAGGGCACAAAGCGGCGGTCGCCGCCTGTCTTGCCGTCGGCTCCGCCAGGTCGCTGCACGCTGTGGGTGCAGTCCATGATGACGGTGGGTACTATCTGCAGCATGTCGGTAATGTTGCGGAAATCGACCACGAGGTTATTGTATCCCATCATGTTGCCGCGCTCGGTGAGCCAAATGTCAGTAGCACCGGCGTCGCGCGCCTTCTCCACGGGGTAGCGCATGTCCTGTCCGCTCAGGAACTGGGCTTTCTTGATGTTGACCACCTTACCCGTGCGGGCAGCAGCCACCAGGAGGTCAGTCTGTCTGCAGAGGAAGGCTGGTATCTGCAGCACATCGACCACTTCGGCGGCAGGTGCTGCCTGCCAGCTCTCGTGAATGTCGGTGAGCAGCCTTAAGCCGTACTTCGTCTTGACATCGGAGAGCATCTGCAGTCCCTTGTCTATACCAGGCCCTCGGAATGAGCTGATGGATGTTCGGTTGGCCTTGTCGAACGAGGCCTTGAAGATAATGTCGGTACCCAGTTTCGTGTTGATATCCACGAGCTTGGCTGCCACGGTGTCGAGCAGCTCTTGTGACTCAATGACGCAGGGTCCTGCTATGAATTGTTGTTTCATATTTCGTGTGCACGTACATATTATCTTGCAAAGGTAAGCATTTATTTGGAAAAGACTTTCGCTTTAACAATTTTTATACGCTCAACGCTCAACGCTCAACACTCAACCCTCAACGCTCAACCCTCAACGCTCCTTAATATGAATATCGCGCTGTGGGAACGGAATCTCGATGTTGTTGTCTGCCAAGGTCTGATAGATGCAGGCCATGATGTCGCTCACGGCGTATATCTTCTTTACGGCATCCACCCAGACAATGACCTTCAGGTTGACGCTGGAGTCGCCGAACTCGGTGAACACCACCTTGACGGCCTTCGACGTGTCGGTCCACTTGTGGTGCAGCTGTGTGACGGCCTTCTCCACCACTTCCTTCACCTGATTGACGTTAGAGCCGTAAGCCACGCCGAAGGGCACCAGTGCGAGCACGTAGCCGTGGTTGCGCGTCAGGTTCTTGTAGTTCTTGCTGAAGAGCTGTGAGTTCTGGAAGGTGATGACCTCCCCGTAGAGCGAGTTGACAATGGTGCTGGTATAGCTGATGCTGGTCACCTTGCCCATGGTGCCATCTACCTCAATCCAGTCGCCCACCTTGATGCGGCCGGCCATGAGGGTGATGCCGTAGTAGATGTTCTCGATGATGTCCTTCATGGCGAAACCTATACCGGTGGAGAGACCGCCGGAAATGACCACGAGCCACGTGGAGCTGACGTCCATGATGGTCAGGCTGACAATGGCCCACGTACCCCAGACGATGACCTGAATGACGTTGCGCCCCATGACGGTTCGGCTGTCGGCGGTCGAGGAGTCGGTATGCTGGAAGTGCATACGCAGAAATTCCAGGAGCGTCTTGCTGATGTAGCTGAAGAAGAACCAGAGGCACGCCACAATGGCAATGCTGAGGAAGCTAAGCTTGAGGTTCTTCATCTCAACAAACTGATAGTTAAATATTTGCCAGCACAGGTCACTCAGGTTGAAAACGTCGGCAGCCCAGTAGATGGAGACCATGATGGAGGCCACGCTCGTGACTGGCAGCAGCACCTGGTAGAGCAGCCGGTAGAGCCACGTCTTGGTGATGGGCTTGGCGTTGAATCCGTGACGCTCGCCATACTGTTTCAGGTAGAGGCTGACGCAGGTAATGGTGAGGATGCAGGTGAGCTGCATGATCCACCAGATGAGCACCTGGACGGCCATGAGCGTGTAGCCCGACCACGACATGACGGTGGAGAAGATGAACACCCCGAGCGATATGTAGGTGTAGAACATGTCGGAACGTGGAATGTTCTGGTTGTGGCGTCTCACCATGAGCCACTGCCACAGGGTGCAGGCGAGCAGGATGGGGGGGAATATCAGGTTGACCAGTTCGTTAGGGGTCAGGATGATGCGAATGGCAAAGACGATGAAGCCGATGACGAGCAGCGGCGTGTAGATGCGGAAGGCACTGTAAATCTGGTCGCCCTTGACGCGCAGCAGCAGCGAAATGAGTATGACGCCCAGTAGCCAGGCGTACTCCACCAGCAGGTTCGATGCCATGATGAAGAAGTTCTGGTTCGTGGTGGCCATCATCACCCCCATGATGATGGCAAAGGTGATGGTGGTGGCGGCCATGATGATGAGCCGCCTCTTCTTCATGAACTCTGCCGTCTGGTACTTCTTAGGCAGCAGCAGACGGAAGAACACCTGGTTGAGCAATGTGGCCACAATGGCATAGATGATGATGGATACGAAGAGTCCGAAGATGTAGATGGAGTCCCACTGCGAGCCGATGCGCTGCTCGGGGTTGTACTTCTTCTGTACGGTACGCTCCATGCGCCGCCACTCGCGCGAAAAGTTCTTCAGCGTAGTAAAATAAGAGTCGTTGCCGTTCTTGAAGATGCTTGTCTGAATGTCGTTATAGCGCTTCTGGGCGTAGTCGTTCAGTTCGCGCAGGTGCTTTTCGGTGGCTTCGTGGTAGCGTATGAACTCACCCAGCTGTGAACTGTTCTGGCGCAGCGAGTTACGTATGCTGGTGGCCAGTATGATGCAGGCCTCGCGGTCAGCCCTCGACTGCTCGTTCAGAAGTTGTTCGGGCATGTCACGCAGGCTGCCAATGAGCGAGTCGTAGCGTGCAATGTCTAAGTTGGTCTTGCTGAAAAACTGCTTGAACGGGGCCTTGCGCTGCTGAAACTCCATGTATTGCTCGGTGGCTTCGTGGCAGGCGTAGGTCATGTCGAAGATGTACTCGTCGTCCTGCGAGTAGAGCATCAGCGCGTTCTGGTCGCTGCGTTCCATTTCGGCACGCAGGCGGCTCTGCATCGTTTGCTGCATCTCCTGGCGACGCTCCATGCGCAGGGCCAGTTCGCGGTAATATATGGTCAGCTCAGTACGCAGTATGCTGAGGGTGTTTGCAAGGTCTTTTTCCTTCAGCACAGCGTGTGCCTCGGGGGTTGCCAGCACCACGGCCAGCAGTATTACGAGTAGTTTCTTCATTATTGCCTTTTCGGTTTAGTTTGTGCAAAATTACAAATTTTTTGCCAATCAGTGACACAATCTTCGAAATATTTACTATCTTTGCAGAAAATTAGCGATTCATTATGATGATACTTATTGCAGACAGCGGAAGCACAAAGGCCGATTGGACGCTCATCAACTCACCCCATCCAGGCCGCTGGGACGTTATTGCAACGTTCCACACCCAGGGCATCACGCCCGTTCACCAGACGTACGACGACATGCGGCGCACCATTGCCCACGAGCTCATGCCGCAGCTCTCCACCTTCCCCAGGGCGGCACTCGTCAACAGCCGCATGCTGGAGATTCCCCTCATGGAGCAGATTGAGGTGTATTTCTACGGCAGTGGCTGCACGCCGGCTCATGTGCCCACGGTGAAGCGCATGCTGAGCGAGTTTTTCACGGCAGAGAAAATCCGCGTCGAGAGCGACCTCATGGCCGCTGCCCATGCCCTTTGCGGACATAGTGCGGGCGTGGCCTGCATCTTGGGCACAGGGGCCAACTCCTGTCTCTACGACGGTGAGAAGATTGTGCAGAACACGCCTGCCCTGGGCTACATTCTTGGCGACGAGGGTAGTGGGTCCGTGTTGGGTCGTAAGTTCCTCAACGCACTCTACAAGGGCCGTCTGCCTGAACAGCTGAAGCAGGACTTTGAAAAGGAGCTGAAGGTGTCGCAGGCCGACATCATTCAGCGTGTCTATCGGGAGCCGCAGGCCAACAAGTGGCTGGCATCGCTCTCCACGTTTGTGGCCGCCCATATTGAAGTGGCGGGTGTGCGCCAGCTGGTCATCGACAACTTCCGTGAGTTCCTGGTCAATAACGTTAGGCCTTACCACTGCAAGGACCTGCCTGTCAGCTTCGTCGGCAGCATGGCGGAGCATTACCAGAGTGAACTGGAGGAAGCTGCTCGTTCAGAAGGGTTTACCGTCGGTCAGATAGTCAAGAGCCCTATGGACGGTCTGGTGAAATACCACTGTGTGTAAAGTGCTGTTTCTCTCGGAGAGAAGTGCCGTTTCTCTTGAAGAGAAGTGCCGTTTCTCTCCAGTCGTATATATTGGACAGTAAGACAGTAGGACAGTAGAATTTAAAAAGTTTTACGCGTACGTACGCGTACGTACGCGGCGCTTTTCTGAAATCCATCTGTCATCCGTCATCTGTCACCTGTTATCGACACCCCGACGCTGCAAAGATACAAAAAAGAACTGAGCGGTGCAAGTTTTCTTTAAGATAATTCCTCTTCTGATACTTATTTTGCAGATATTTGTCTTTT
>ONRS01000110.1 GCA_900320255.1 uncultured Prevotellaceae bacterium | reverse complement strand
TCACCCAAGTCATCAGGTAAAAATCCCTGTTTATCAGGGTTTCAGGTGGGTCAACCCCTTGGAAATGTTAAAACCGCTGAAGTCAGGTGTATTTGCATCGTGAAAATAATTATGGACAATGGAAGAAAGGAAATTCAAAATGAGGAAGATAAGGTAGCTCTCGATGATGCTGTCAGAATGGTGACCAACTTGGATTATTAAAACGCTAAGTCACGAACAATAAAAACTACTTATTCTCCTTGAACATTTCAATTTGGTTTTCAAACTGTTCAATGATGGAATGTAAGTTGGGATTGGACTTTTGGACTATCATTGCAACGTATGTTTCTATACCGTCATCAACCACTAAGGCTGTTTTGATATAATATTTCTGCTGCTGTTCATAACCGTTAAACCAACGTATGAACAAACGGTTACGCATTGCTTGTTGATCATCAGCAGAGTCACACATATAAAGCAATATGTCAGGGTTCTTGCTGAAAAACTCTTCTATGATACAAATAATCGTTGCTCGGACTTTCGGATCGTTTGGAGATGATTTCCCACTACGATTAGCGATGCCGAACCAATATGCAAGAACTTCTTCAAAGACTGGTTCTGGTTCAAACTCAACTACATAGGCTATATCATGGTCAGTGTGGAAACGGAACTTTCCATCTTCTATACGTACTCCATATGGAGCTAAGCGGTTAATTTCGTTTACATCAAGTGCATTCATGCTGTTTCAATATCATGATACAAGTATTGCCTCTTGTTGCGTAGTTCTTCTTCCTCAGCAGCAAGTTTGACATCCATGTCTATCAGCCACTGACGCTTGTGCTCTCTATATCTACGCAGTGCTAATATGAACTGAGTGGGTTTCTTTGTCGTTTCCATATTATATCCTTATTGTTTTCAAGCGCAAAGTTAAACAATAATTTTGAAATGCCAAAAGAAATTGGAGAAAAAGTATGAACCTGTGCCTTGGTTGTGTTGGATTTTTTCCCCACAATGAAATAATAAATGGCTTCAAGTGTCATCATTCCTGTAGTCCCCGCCTACCCGTAGCCTTTCGGTTTTAGCAACGGACTACAGGACTTTAGGACTCTTTTACACACCATGCATAAAAGTCTTTCAAGTCCTGCAGTCCGTTGCAAATACACAACCTGGTGCCTGACAAAACAGACAAACAAAGAATCGGTAAGCTCCACTGCCTACCGCCCTCCCGATTCTTTTTAGTGTAAAAGTTTGGAGAATTGGAGAATAGTTTGTATATTTGCAGCGTGAAATCAGAGTCAGTCATTATGAGAAAGGTTATTGGTGTCAAGGAACAGCCCATTACAACAAATTCGGGTCTAAAGCTTATTAGGCGTGTTACGACAATATTGATGCCCAATGGTAAGCTTCGGTATCCTGTTGACTATTTTGATGCGTCAAGTGAACCTGTTCTCATAACAGATGAAGAGAGAAAAAGAAGGCGTGTTCCCGTCTATCAGGAAATTATTTGATGCAGAGTCATTGGTAAACCGTATTATTCAACAAGTGGAAGCTGCCATGTCAGTTTGACTTAGTCCTCAGTTCAATCGCTCATGGTTTTTTCCCCCACAATGAAATAATAAATGGCTTCAAGTGTCATCATTCCCGTAGTCCCCGCCTACCTGTAGCCTTTCGGTTTTAGCAACGGACTACAGGACTTTAGGACTCTTTTACACACCATGCATAAAAGTCTTTCAAGTCCTGTCGTCCGTTGCAAATAGAGTGTAAACGAATTTCGGAAGAAACTAAAAAACACTAAAACATTTGGTGGTGCAGGAATTAATGGTTATCTTTGCAAGCTATTATTTCCGCAAATAAATTATTAAGACATAATGAAGAAGAAATTATCACTTATTTTGGTAGCGATGCTGCTGGGTGTAGCGTCGCTAAGCGCACGTCCTGGTTATTCGAAACCCGTTGACGTGTTCCAGCCCGACGGAAGCACGGTCACACTGCTGATGCATGGTGACGAGTTCTTGAGTTTTATGACTACCGTTGATGGATATACCGTGATGAAAGGTGCGGACGGCTACTACCGTTACGCCGAGAAGGGAACTGACGGCAATCTGACGGCAACCAGCGTCATTGCCCGTAACCCCGAGGCCCGCAGTGCACGCGATGTGCAGTTCCTCAAGGCCCGTAAGAAGATGGTGGCTCCCGTGATGTCGGAGCAGCAGAAGGAGTTGAAGGCTATGGCCAGCCAGATGTATGCCCCCGTGAAGGCTGAGGCCGGTGGTCCTAAGCGCTCGGTGAGCATCTGGAGTAGAATTGACTATAGTAACTTCAAGGGCCTGGTGGTGCTGGTCAACTGGAACGACCGCACGTTTTCGACGTCAGACCCGCAGTCGCTGTACCAGCGTCTGACCAACGAGTCGGGCCTGACGGGTAACCTGGACGGTCACTACCCCGTGAACGTAACGGGCAGTGCAAGGGACTATTTCTATGCAAACTCCTTAGGCATGTTCGACCCGACGTTTGATGTGGTAGGGCCTGTGAACATTGACTATTCTTGTACTTATGCTAAACCGAAGTCGGATAATTATACTGGCCGTATGGTTAACATTATCAAGGCAGTAATGAACCAGATAAACGGTAGCACTGACTTTAACGATTACGACCTGAACAGTGATGGCACAATCGACATGGTGTATTTCATCTTTGCTGGTTATGGCAGCTATGTGCAGGGCAATAACAGCGGTTATATATGGCCTCATGCCAATGATTTTTCGGATTACGCAAGCTGGTATGGACTGAAATACGACGGCAAGAAGTTCGGCCGCTACGCCTGCAGCGTGGAGATTCAGGACAATGAGGATTATGCCTCACAGCATGTGTGGTTAGACGGCATTGGCACCATCTGCCATGAGTTCAGCCACGTGCTCGGACTGGCTGACCACTACGATGCCGACTATGAAGAAAAAGGACAGAGTAACGACCCGGATGCCTGGGACATTATGGCGAACGGTGCCGACTTCAACTACGGTCTGACTCCTGTGGGCTATAATTCATTTGAGCGTCATATCTTAGGCTTCGTTGAGCCGCAGCAGCTGACGGAGGCCGGCTCTTACTCCTTGGACGAATTTGGCACAGGTAATCAGGCTTTCATTCTGAAGACCGGTTCTACTGACGATGACTTCTACCTTGAGAACCGTCAGCAGACGGGCTGGGACCGCTTCCTGCCGGGTCATGGTCTGGTGATATGGCGTGCTGACACGTCGAATCCCAGCGTGTGGAGAAACAATACTGTTAACAATGATGCTAATCATAACTATTTCGAGGTGTTAGGCTCCTTCCCCGGGTCGGGCAACATTATCGACCTGACATCTGAGAGCACCCCGGCACTGAAGTCGTGGGCCGGTCAGCCTGCCGAGCTTGACCTCTACGACATTAAGGAAGAGGGCGGCATCGTGAGCTTCACGGCAGGTAAGGATGTCTATACCAATGTGGGCGAGGATTTCGAAAGTTCCGAACTCACCACGGCCGATGCAACGAACGTAAAGGGCGTGTGGAGCTACTGGAATCTGGCGAATGCCGTCATTGCCAGTGTCGCTGAAGAGGGACAGGGTGAAGGCCAGCATGTGCTGAAGCTGTTGCGCTCGGGTACTCTGACTTCAGCCGCCCCTTTCACGAACGGTATCCGTTCACTGAAGTTCACGGCTAAGACAACCGGCAATCAGGTCAGGATAGCTTTCAAAATTAGTACTGACGGTGGTGCATCATGGTCCAACTATGGTCTGAAGTCGAACCCGACGACCATCAAGAAGAACAGCGAGCAGGAGTTCTTCATTCAGGATATTCCTGCTAACAGCATGATTCAGATTCAGATGACGGCAACTACAGCTTCGGCTGTCTGCTACATCGACAACATCGTGGCTACGTTCCCCGATAATGTGATTCCGTCACCCACAACCGCCATCAATGCTGTGACAACGGTCAATGAGCCCCAGGATGTTCCGACGTACAACCTGGCCGGACAGCGTGTCAGCCCCAACACCAAGGGCGTCGTGATTCGCAATGGCCGCAAGTATGTGAATAAGTAATTAAGTAATAAAGAATGAGAAAAATACTGTTGTTATCGGCCCTGCTGCTGTGTGCAGTCAGCATGATGGCCGTACCCGCCCACCCAGGCACCGTGAAGGTGACGCAGCCCGACGGCACACAGCTGACGTTGCGACTGGTGGGTGACGAGTGGCTGCACTTCACGACGACCGAGGATGGTTACTCGGTGGTAAAAGACCAGCGTGGCTATTATGTCTATGCCGAGTTGCAGGATGGTCTGCTGAAGCCGACGGCCCAGGTGGCTCATGACGCAGCTATGCGTCAGGGCGTAGAGCTGGCGTATGTGAAAAAGCTTAAGAAGTATCAGGCTCCCCAGATGACAGAGAAGATGGGGAATGCCAAGCGTAAGGTGCAGAAGCGCCAGCAGCAGACTTTGGCTGCCCGCCGTGCTGCTCAGTATGACTATAACAACTTCAAGGGCCTGATAGTGCTGGTGCAATATCAGGATAAGGAGTTCTCGCGTGACGACTTCCATGACTACGTCTATGACATGGTGAATCAGGAGAACTATACCGGCTACAGAAAGACGAACGGGCAGTTTGTGCCCTGCACCGGCAGTGTGCGTGACTACTTCAGCGATAATTCCGACGGTAAGTTCCAGCCGCAGTTCGACGTGGTAGGCCCTTACACCGTTAACTACAGTCAGTATGACGGAGGCAGCTCTTCGGCGGAGATCATCAATAGTGCCCTTGACCAGGCCGACCCCGACGTGGATTTCAGCCAGTATGACGGCGACGGCGACGGCTACGTCGATCTGGTGTTCTTCATCCTGGCTGGCAACGGTGCTAACTATAACGGCAACGACGGAAGGCTCTGGTGGCCTCACCGCAGTATTATCTACAAACCCGACTCTTGGGACTGGATGGTACAGAAGGACGGCGTCGTCCTCTATGACTACGCCAGCAGTGTAGAGCTGGCTGGCTATACGTCCTGGCCTTCGTCTGTGCAGCTTGACGGCATAGGCACCATCTGTCATGAGTTCAGTCACGTGTTAGGCTTGCCCGACTTCTACGACACCGACTACGAGGAGGGCGGACAGAGCAACGACCCCGGTATCTGGTCGGTTATGTCGGGCGGCAGCTATGAGAACGACAGCCATACCCCTGTGGGCTACTCGCTCTATGAACGCTATTCCGTAGGATTCATTGACGAGCCGCAGGTAATTAGTGAAGAGGGTACTTACACGCTCAATCCGCTCCATAGCGGTCTGACGGGATTCCGTATTGACTCGCAGCAGGAAAACGAGTTCTTCCTCTTTGAGAACCGTCAGAAGAACGACTTTAAGTGGGACGCTTACCTGCCGGGCAGCGGTATGCTGGTACACCGTGTTGATTTCACCAATCAGGGTGTATGGGAGAATAACACCGTCAATGCCAATCCGTCGCACAACTATTATGAAGTCATCAGGGCAGGTGGCAGCAGTCATAGTGGCACCAACTGGGACCTGTTCCCCGGCAAAGGCAACAAGCACGAGCTGCACAGCACCACGTCGCCTGCCAATCTGAAGTCGTGGGCTGGCAAGAACACCAAGTGGGGACTCACCAACATTAACATGGACAGTGAGGGCGTGGTGACTTTCGATATTATCAACACGTTCATTCTCTTAGACCTGTCACTGCCCGAGAGTGCTACGGCACAAATCGGACTGCCCATACAACTGACGGCAACCCTCGTTCCTGACTATGTGGATAGCCCGCTGACGTGGACGTCGGACGACGAGACTGTCGCCACGGTGGACCAGGATGGCGTGGTGACTGGTGTGGGCGAGGGCTCCTGCAACATCACCGTGACGGCTGACAACGGAATGACGGCATCGTGTGTTGTTACCATCGAGGCGCTGACTCCTGTCGATGTGGCCACGTTCAAGGGTGAGGAAGTCGGTACACAGAAGCTGTTGCAGCTGACAGATGCCGAGGTGCTCTATGTGAACAAGAAGGTGGTCTATGTCCGTGATGCCACAGGTCCTGTGGTGTTCAACAACATAGGCTTCACGCTGAAGAAGAACCAGGTGCTGAACGGCACGCTGCTGGCTGAGGTGGGTATGACCAACAACATGGTGGAGGTAACGCCCATTAGCGGGCTGACCAATGCCGACGACCTGACCATTGTGGATGGTGAAGACGTGCTGCCCCGTGAGGTGAAGCTGGAGGAGCTGACTGCCGACGACTATGGCGACTACGTATTTGTGAAGGACTTCACGATGGAGACAGACAATGGCTATTGGGCCGTGAGCGAAGGACAGCGCGCTCGTCTTTGGAACCAGTTCCGTATTTCAGGCCTCAAGATACCCAACGACTTTGAGGGCAAGACCTATCAGGTGGAAGCCATCTTCGGTACCGAGAACATGAGCGGCACCGTTGTTGATGAGCTCTATCTGCTCAGTAGCATCACCGAAGTAGAGGTGGTGCCTGACCCAGACCCCGACCCCGATCCCGACCCCGACCCGGATGTGACGGGCATCGATGGCATAGCAGCCGACAAGGCGGCAGGCATCTATTATGACCTGCAAGGCCGTCGGGTAGCTCCTGACACGAAGGGCGTGCTCATTCACAATGGGCGCAAGGTGTTTGTCAAATAAGGGCAATAAGAAAAAGCGGTTACCCAAATAGGGTGACCGCTTTCTTCTTGTGTTGACAGTTGGATTCGAACCAACGACCCCCACCATGTCAAGGTGATACTCTAACCAGCTGAGCTATGCCAACAATTCATTCATATTGGTGCGCCAGATAGGACTCGAACCTACACGTCGTAAGACACCAGATCCTAAGTCTGGCGCGTCTGCCAATTCCGCCACTAGCGCC
>ONRS01000115.1 GCA_900320255.1 uncultured Prevotellaceae bacterium | reverse complement strand
GACTCCCCCTGTAGGGGGAGGACAGATACTTTGCAAGCCCTTGCGTAGTAATCATCCCCCTCCTACAGGAGGGGTTAGGGGAGGTCATTAATTCCTTCTGACTTCTGACCCCCTCTAACTCCCCCTGTAGGGGGAGGACAGATACTTTGCAAGCCCTTGCATGGTAATCGTCCCCCTCCTACAGGAGGGGATAGGGGAGGTCACTTCGGGCTTAATTTTACTGATTATCTCGCTATTCATGGAGGTGGGAAACTTTAATTAGTCAATAAAACAGTGCCGCGTACCAGATGACAACCACGACCAACTGATGCATTAACTGATCTAAGCCGAAAAGCACCCAATAGGGTTTCTGCCTGACGTCGGCAAGCAAGGGTACCTTCACGGATACTGCTGCCTTGCTGGTATCGATGACGAAGTGAGTCACCAGTTCCAACAGCATCAGCCAGAAAGCCAGCTCCATGCTGACGCCAAACACCAGCAGGCAGCACCCCATCAGCACCGCGTGGACACCAGCATGACTGAGTATCGGCCACAACGTCTTAGCATCGGCCTTCGCCCTGACCAGCGCGGGCCACGTCAGACAGAAGTCTGCCAAATAGTGGCAGATTAAAAGGGTTATGAGTAGTAGCATTATTGTCATTCATCAATAGTGTATGATTGTTCCCAGAGCCTGCTCCTGTGCTGCGATGACACGGTCGCACCAGGCATCGAACTCGGGGTCTTCCACCTGCAGTTCGGGGTGGGCTTTGAGGTAAGCCACGCAGCGGCGCACGCCCTCGTCGAAACGGACGACAGCCTTGAAACCCGGAACGGCCCGCTTCAGTTTCGTACAGTCGAACACCACCGTTACCGATTTGTCACCCAGCAGGTTTCCTTCAAAGTCATACTCACTTGGAGCGGCCTTGGCCAGGAACGCAGATGACACATAATAAGGTTTCAGCTCCACCCCAAGGGCATTGGCCACACACTGATAGACCTGCGTCCACGAGAGCTGCTCGTCACTCATAATCTGGAACGCCTCGCCTATGGTCTTCGGGTTGCCCAGCAGCCCGATGAAGCCTCGGGCAAAGTCCTCGTTCCAAGTCAGCGTCCATAGTGAGGAACCGTCGCCCTGAATAATGACAGGCTTGCCGTCCAGCATGCGCTTCAGCACCTGCCAGCTGCCCTTGGGCCCGTGTACGCTAACCGGCACGCTGCGTTCGCAGTAGGTGTGACTGGGGCGCACAATGGTTACGGGGAAGGCATCGTCACGATAGGCCTTCATCAGCAGCTCCTCGCAGGCTATCTTGTTGCGCGAGTACTCCCAATGGGGGTTGGCCAAGGTGGTGCCCTCGGTAATGACGTGGTTGGCGGCAGGCTTGTTATAGGCCGATGCCGAACTGATATAGACATACTGGCGGGTGCGCCCGGAGAACAAGCGGATGTCACGCTGCACCTGCTCAGGGACGAAGCCAATAAACTCGCACACGGCATCGAACTGCTCGTCACCTATTTGCCGCAACACTTCGGCGGTATCGTCAATGTCGGCAATGACTTGGGTTACGCCTGACGGCACTTCGTTTCTGCGGTTTCCACGATTCAGCAGCCACAGGTCGTGACCGCTTTCAGCTAACTGTCGGGTAATGGCGCTGCTAATGGTGCCAGTGCCCCCTATCATTAGAATCTTCATAAGCTTGGGTTTTTAATTATTTGCGGTATTTCTTGATGACGGAATAGGCGGTGTAGAGTCCTAATTCGCCTGCCTTCGACAGGTCGCTGATGCCCTCCTGCTGACGGTTGCTGTAGAGTTGAGAGAGTCCGCGGTTATACCAAGCCTCGGCCAGCGTCGGGTCGAGTTCTATGGCGCTGTTGAAGTCACTAATGGCGCGCTCGTAGTCAGCACGGCGGGCATACATGGTGCCGCGGTTATAATATAAGTAGGCGTTCTGCTGACTGTGACCGATGGCTTCGGTAAGGTCGCCTATGACGCTGGCAGTCTTCATGCTGACATCGGTTCCCTGAGCGGCATTGAAGTCGTTGGCCTTTGCCTGACAGACGGCACGCTGCCACAGGGCCAGCACCGACGCGGTGTCGGTCTGCAGATAGGTGGTCAGGTCGTCGATGGCACTGTCGAAGTTCTGTATCTCGGCGTAGGCAATGGCACGCTGGAAGTAGAGTTGAGTGTTGAGCGTTGAGCGTTGAGGGTTGAGCGTTGAGGGTTGAGTGATGGCCACGGACAGCGAGTCGATGTAGGCAAAATAGTTGTTGGTCTGCGTCTCGTCAAGCGTGGTCTGGGTGTTTGAGAGATAGAGTTTCCTGACACCACGCTGCTGATTGTAGGCCTCAATCAGGGGATTGAGCGTTGAGCGTTGCGTGTCGAGGGCTGAGCGTTGAGGGCTGAGAGAGAGGCCGTAAAGTGGCAGCAGCTCAATCTGTACCTTACGGTTCTGCACACGTCCACGATATTCGCTCTTGTATTCGTGCTCCATCTCCTGTTCGTCGGCCACCACTATCTGGTTGTACTTCTCCAGGTCGTCGTCAGAGCGCTTACGCATCTGTTTCTTGCTGAGCCGGGGCTGCGTGCCGTACAGGTGCTTATAGAGCTGAGCCTTATAGACGCGGAACTCGTCGGCATCGGCCTGCTTCGTCATGCCCAGCCTTCGGTAGCAGCTGGCACGGCTCTGCAGTCCTGTCCAGAAGTTGGGGTACTGGTCGATGACCTTGGTATAGTCGCGAATGGCACCGCGCAGGTCGCCCGTCTTGTCGAGCAGGGTGGCGCGGTTGTAGAGTGCCATGAGATTCTCGGGCTCCAGCTTCAGCACGAAGTCGAAGTCCAGAATGGCGCGGTTGTCGTCGCCCACCTGCGCACGCAACAGTCCGCGGTTGTAATGTCCCAGGAAGTTGTTGGGGTCGAAGTCGAGGGCTACGTCGTAGTCGGCCATAGCGCCACGCAGGTTGTTCTGGTTGTAGCGTGCAAGGGCACGGTTGATGTAGTTATTTGCCTGTTTGGGCAACAGGTGGATGGCCTTGCTCAGGTATTCCTCTGACTCCTTCCACTCGCTGCGCGACAAGGAGATGACGGCCCGTTCAGCCCAGATGGCCCCGTCGTAGGGGTCGAGCTCCAGACTCCGTTCGAGTGCCTCGACGGCGCTGGTGGTGTCCTTCTGCATCATGTAGATCTCGGCACGCATAGAATAGCCTCGGGCGTACTGGCTCCAGCGGGTCAGCATGGTGTCCAGCTCTAAGTGGGCCTTGTCGTAGTCCTTCTCCTGTATGCGGCATAGTATTCGGTTGTGCCAAAGGTTCTGCCCCTCGGGGTCGTACTTCAGCGCCTTGGTATAGTCGCCTATGGCATCCTTGTACTTCTTCTGCTGAATACGCGTCAGGCCGCGCAACTCGTAGAGGTTGACAATGTAGGGGTTACGGTCTATAGCTTCCGTACAGTCGGCTTCGGCACCGGCGAAATCGTCCAGATAGTACTTGGCAACAGCCCGGAAGAACCAAGGCTCGTAGAGATAAGGCTTGGCGGCTATGGCCTGATTAAAATACTGGATGCTGAGCACGTAGTCCTCGTAATAGAGTGCCGACCGGCCTATCATGACCAGCCTGTCGGTATTGAACTGTGCAAAACAGGTTGAAGTGAAGAGTGAAGAGTGAAGAGTGAAGAATAGAACACACAAAAGTAAACGCCCATATAGAACAGTACACATGGGCTTGTGGCGGGCGGTAGCAAATTCTTCACTCTTCATTCTTCACTCTTCACTCTTCATTCTTCACTCTTCATTCTTCACTCTTCATTCTTCACTCTTCACTCTTCACTTAGATAGTGCCTTCGTCTTGTACCCGCAACGGTAGCGGCCTTGCATCAGGGCACGCAACTTGCTCTTGATGAGCTGCTTGCG
Organism: uncultured Prevotellaceae bacterium; assembly: GCA_900320255.1. GTDB lineage: Bacteria > Bacteroidota > Bacteroidia > Bacteroidales > Bacteroidaceae > Prevotella. Next base: position 15,323 of record ONRS01000115.1, on the reverse strand, counting down.
GAGCGGAGAGATGCGGTCAATAAACATCTTTCCGTCCAAATGGTCGAACTCGTGCTGCATGACACGTGCCAAATAGCCATCGACCCACTCGTCGTGCGGCTGCAAGTCCTCGTCGAGCCACTGTACACGGATGCGCGTAGGACGGGTTACCTTCTCATGAATGGCAGGCAGCGACAGGCATCCCTCCTCCATCGTCTCCGTCTGCTCGTCGTCGAACTCAATAATGTGCGGATTAATATAGGCATGACGGAAATCCTTGTACTCGGGCATGTCGTCTTTCAGCACATCAAGGTCGATTACCGCAACCCGTATGGCCTTGCCTATCTGCGGTCCGGCCAACCCGACGCCGTCAGAGGCGGTCAGCGTCTCAAACATATCAGCCAGCAGCTGCTTCAGGTTGGGATAGTCGGTGGGAATGTCCTCGGCTACCTTGCGCAATACGGGCTGACCATAAATATAAATAGGTAATATCATTTTTTGATTTACGATTTTTCGAATTACAATTTACGCGAACGCATGTAGTCCTCCAGAATGATGGTGGCAGAGATTTCATCCACCAAAGCTTTGTTCTGGCGGGCTTTCTTCTTCAGCCCGCCGTCAATCATTGCCTGATGAGCCAGCACCGAAGTAAAGCGCTCGTCGTACATTTCAATGGGAATCTGGGGCACTGCCTTCCGCCAGCGGTTGACAAACTGCTGCACACGCGGCAGGTTCTCACTGGGCAGTCCGTTGGGCTGGCGGGGTTCACCAATAATGATGCGCTCCACCTGTTCGCGGTCAGCATAAGCCCGCAGATAATCGAAGAGTTCAGAAGTAGAAACAGTCGCCAACCCTCCGGCTATGAGCTGCAGAGGGTCGGTGACTGCCAATCCTGTACGTTTCTTACCGTAGTCAATGGAAAGAATACGTGCCACGTGTATCTTTATTTAGCGTAGAGCAACCATGCCCCGTGATACTGCTGTGACAGCTGGTCACGGCTCTGTGCAGCCTCAGGCTTGGTGTCGAACGATGAAGCTACAACACGATACATATTGTTCTCAGGAGAGAATACCAGACGGGCATCGTAACCCTTGTTGAGCAGACGCTGCACCTCACCCTCTGCATTTCCTCTGAGCTGGAAAGAGCCGACAACAACGCTATAAGCCTTCAAGGCAGAACCAGACTGCAGCTCAATGCGCTCGCTACGGATGGGAGTGGCATCGGTGTTGTCAATAATACGAGTCTCAGTAACCGGAGTTGTCGTGACAGGAGTAACGGTAGGAGTCTCTGTCGGGGTCGTCACCGACGGAGTGGGGTCGGTACGCTGAGCCTCTGTCCTCTGCTGAGCCTTCAGGTAAGCCTTCTTGTAGGCACTCTCACTTGTTCCACAACTTGTCAAAGCCATTGCGACGCACAAACCTGCGCCTAAAAACATGTACTTGTTCATTTTCTTTTGTTATTTTGTTAAACTTATTTATTCCTTTTTCGAAATATTGAGTGCGAAATTACAAAATATCGCGCAAATATGGCTATTTTTTCCACATAAAGTTTGTTAAATGCGTGAAATTTAAAAAATTATTAGGAAATATGAATTGGGAATTATGATTTTTTTGTATCTTTGTAACCACAAAACATGTCTAACTTAAAAATTTAAAGTATTATGAAAGGTTATGGTTACATTGGTGCTTTCCTTGGCGGAGCACTCGTCGGAGCAACATTAGGTCTTATTCTCGCACCCGAAAAGGGTTCAGACACTCGTGGCAAAATCAGCGACGCTACCCGCGACTTTCTGAAGAAGCATAACATCAAGCTGAAGAAGGACGACGTGGAGGAGCTGGTTGACGAACTGGAAGAAGCCGCTGCTGACGCAGAATAACACCCCACGCTTATGATTTCAAGCGACAAGAACGTCGAGAACATCGGCGAACTGTTCAGTGAGCTGAAACATTACCTCACGCTGCAGAAGGAATACGTGCAGCTTGACGTAATCGAGAAGACCGTGCGCATCGGCTCGGCCCTCATTCTGGGCGTTGTCGTTGCCATACTCACCCTGCTCGTCCTGTTCTATCTCAGTTTTGCCACCGTCCACTGGATTGAGCCCTACGTTGGTACGGGCTGGGCCTTTGCCATCGTCTCCGGCTTCTTTCTGGTTGTACTGCTGCTGGCCATTCTGCTACGCAAGCCGCTCATTGAAAGACCTCTGGTCAGGTTTCTTTCAGAGACACTCATGGACTCTTAACGAAGTAACAAAGTAACAACAAAAAGAAATAAGAACCTCATGAACTCATACAGCAGTCTGAAAGATATAGCATCGCGGAAGGAGCGCGTCAGAAAAGACATTGCCCGCGACACCAGCAGTATTACCAAGCTCTTCGATGAGACGTTCATACCCAAGACGAACAACCGGCAGGAGAAAATATCGACGGCCGTCAACATCGGGCTGATGGCCTACGATGTCACCCTTCTCGCCTTGAAGCTGAACTCTAAGTATGAATTGTTGTCAAAAGGTGCTGCACTCTTCAAAAAACTAAAGAAATGAAACAGGTACTCTTAGCACTCTTCCTTTCGTGTTTCGCTACACTTAGTGCCCAGGCACAACTTCCCGCTACGGCAGAGCTGAAGGACAGTCACGGTGACGTGGCCGTCTATACTAATGTGGAGGAAGTAATACGAGAAGAATACATAGTCTATTCCGTCTGGTATGTTAACAAGCAGACAGGCATGGTTCGCAAGCTTTGCACCACCAACCCAATGGCTGAAGGACAATGGGAACGCATGCAGAAGAATAACGGCAACGGCGTGACGGTGGGCATTGACCAGATTGCCGCAGCCGACAAGGCCTACATTTTTCCCGGTTATGTCAACAAAGTGGTGGTAGAGGGTTGCCCCGACAGTCGCAACATCTGGACCTACATCATTGATGTCAACACGCTTACGGCCATGCAGATTTCTGCTACTGAAGGTGTGCAGGAGTGCGACTGGGACCGTAAGGAGATTATTGTATCTTCTTATGGATACTATGAAGAAGGCGGCCGCTACACCTACAAGAAAGCAATTGACGTCAACGGACGTTTCCTGCGCCAGGTAGGAGAAAGAGAACGCGAATAGACGCAGAAGGAAAACGAGCCTACACTTCTATGACCTGCCCGTCGTATGCCAACGCCATACCGACGGGCAGCGTTTTGTTGGTCTCGGCATGCAGACCTATTTCGTGACTGGGATGAATGAAATAGGTACGTCGGGCCCCTACCCTTTCGGCAAAGCTGACAGCGTCACTAAGCATCTGGTGCGAATGGTGCGGTTTCCCTATTCTGAGGGCGTTGACCACCAGCGTATCAACATCGGTCAGATAGGCGAACTCACCCTCGTCGATGGTCTTCATGTCGGTGATGTAGATGAGTACTCCGGGCGATGAGTGCTGGGTGAAGCGAAAGCCGAGAATGGGCAGCTTGCCGTGCATTACCTGAATGGGGGTAATGCTGATGTCACCAATCAAGAACGACTCGTGTGGGAGGATTTCCCGCAGCTGAATGGCGGGCACACCCGGGTAACGATGCTCAGCAAAACAGTAAGGCAGCATTTGCAGCAGTCCCTCTTTGGCTGTGGGGTCGGCATAGACGTTAATCTCTCCAAACTGGCAGTAAGGGCGCAGGTCGTCCATTCCGCCCATGTGGTCGTAGTGGGCATGAGTAATGAGCACCCCGTCAATCTTGCGGAAGGGCATAGGCAGAATCTGTTGGCGGAAGTCAGGTCCGCAGTCAATGAGCAGCCGCGTGCGTTCTGTCTCCAACAGCGCCGAACAGCGCAGACGCTTGTCGCGCGGGTCGCTGCTCTGACACACTTCACATTGACAGCCTATAGTGGGTACGCCACACGAAGTTCCTGTTCCTAAGAATGTCAGCCTCAACATGATATTTACGATTTACGGATTTTCGATTTACGGATTTAGATAATGTTCACCTCAGGGTGTATCTCAATGCCGAAGCGCTGCTTCACGTCCTGCTGAATCTGACGGCAGAGGGCAACGATTTCCCCGCCTGTAGCACCACCTCGATTGACCAGCACCAATGCCTGCTTGGAGTGTACACCCGCACGTCCCACCGTTCGGCCTTTCCACCCGCATTGGTCAATCATCCAGCCTGCCGGAATCTTCTCGTGGTCGGCATCTATATAATAATGTGGCATCTGCGGATATTGTGCCTGTAGCGCTTCATACTTTGCACGACTGACCACCGGGTTCATAAAGAAACTGCCGGCATTACCCTCCTCCTTTGGGTCGGGCAGCTTGGCGCGGCGAATGTCGATAATGACCTGCCGCAACTGCTGGGCTGTGGGTTCGGTTATTCCCTTTACAGCCAGCTCGTTTCTGATGTTTCCGTACTCGAGCTTGGGGCAGAAGGTATTGCTAAGACGATAGGTGACATAGGTGATGAAGAAGCGGCCACGCCACTCGTCCTTAAAGCGGCTGTGCCTGTAGGCGTACTGACAGTCGGCATTGGTGAAGGTGTATTTCGTGCCAGTTGCTATCTCTATGGCCTCAACACTCTCTATGATGTCTTTCACTTCCACCCCGTAGGCACCAATATTCTGTACTGCCGAAGCGCCCACATCGCCGGGAATGAGCGACAGGTTCTCGGCACCATAGATGCCTTGACCGACGCAGAAGCCTACCACATCGTCCCACTCTACACCCGAGCCACAACGAACGTGACTGCCGTCCGGGCCAGCAACCACCTGAATACCCATGATGTCCGAACGAAGTACCGTCCCGTGAAAGTCCTGCGTCAACAGCAGGTTGCTTCCCCTTCCTATGACGAGCAACGGCTCGGTAAGGGGCAGCAACGACTGGAACTCAGCCTCGCTGCCGACTTCAACAAAGCGGTCGCAGCGAGCCTCTATACCAAACGTGTTATGCCGTAAAAGACTATAGTTCTTAATATCCTTCATAAAACCTCAAACCTCAACTAAGTGACCAGTTTCGTCAACCGCCAGTGTTCGCCACTCTGCTTGAACGTCAGTTCCACCTCAAAACCGTTGGCAATACCGCGAATGACAAACACCCGCTTATCGCCCGCCGCCGTCTGGTCGCCGTAAATGATGTTATAAATCATGTCAGAAGGCAACTCGGGTGCAAAGGCCGGCCACGTGTCCTTCGTGATGACGCCCTCCATCTGGGCGAAGTCGTCGTCAGGGTCAGGACCGACAAAGTCAACCGTCGCACTCAGGCTCTCCACCTGGAAGAGCGAGTCGGTAACAAACTTTGAGTAAAAGTTCAGGAACGAGGCATTGGGCGAGTCGTCCAGGTCAATGAGCTGAACGCGCTGCATCATCCACAGTCCGTTCTCGCGCCCGAAGACGTACTGCTTGACAAACTTCTTGTTCAGGTAAATCTTTTCAAGCGTAACATGATTGACCGACGTGTCGTTACAGAGCTGCATCTGCGCCTCGTCGTTGAAAATGAGCGTGTAGAACCCCTGTTGCATGAAGAAGTGATCTGTCGTCCAGCCGCTCTTCTGCACCTGTTCGTGCTCCTCGCCCTTCACCACCTGCAGGGGAAAGTGGATGCGGGCCAGCTGTACCTTCTTGCTGGCAGCAAAGTTGAAGATAAAGTCATCAAACAACTCGTCGGCAGCCTTCGGCATCGGTGTCTCAGAAATCAGCTCTTCCAGCGTGTCGTTAGGCACGCTGTCAGCAACTCCCGTTGAGTCAGCAGGTGCATCGTTGCCTCCCCCTGAACTCCGGTCGGTGCAGGCAGCTGAAAGTAAGACGACGGCCGTCATCAGCCACAATAGTTTCTTCATGCGCTCTCTTCTGTCGTAACTGTTTCCAACCACGCATAGCGGGTGAAGGGCTCGCCCTCACGCTCATCGGCTTCTGCCACTTTCTCGTTGATATACTTCATGGGGAAGCTCTCTTCGTCCATTGTGTCCTCGTCGGCCTCAGCCTCGCTGGGGGTTGCCTTGGCCGCCACGTCAATGGGGAGCCACTCAGCAACTGGAGCTTCTACGGGTTCACCCAGCTTCTTCTTGAAAGCCTCAATGTCCTCAGCTGTGACCATCTCGCCGTTGATGAGAAACATATCGCCCTCCACTACACTATCTTCGCTTGAAATGTCAAAATCCACTTGATGTACATACCAGTCACCATGACGGCTGTTCTGCAACATGCCGACGCCGTCATAAGCATGGCCAGGAGAGTAATAAGCCTGATAGCCTACGCCATTCTTATAGAACTCCAGGTCGGTGCACCCGTCTTTATAGGCCAGCATCCAGAGGCTGTCGCCCTCGATGGTGTAAATGGCCTGATAATGGATTAGGGTGTCACGCACCATCAGCTCGTTCTGACCGTCGCCGTCAATGTCAACCAACGCGTACTCTTTAGGAGAGAGTTCTTCAGACGAAAGGGCATAACGCAGCTCTGGGTTATCCTTTATCTGGTCCAAAAACTTCGTAATGTCAAACGCCTCATTATCACTCTGAGCCGCTTTCTGCCCACAGCAAACCATCGTAATGCCCAGCACAAATGCTAAAACGAAATTCTTTTTCATATTACCTCTATGCTTGATTTTTGTGCAAAGGTACAAAAAAAATCATAATACATAATTCATAATTAATAAATATTTTATACCTTTGCACAAAATTTTTCAGCATTATGATACTTGACAAGATAGAAAAGTTACTTGAAGAAGTAAAGAGTCTGGACGCTAAAACCCCCGCAGAGATTGAGGAACTGCGTCTGAAATACCTGAGTAAGAAAGGCGAAATCAATGCACTCATGCAGGATTTCCGCAACGTGGCTCCCGAGGAGAAGAAAGCCGTCGGCATGAAGATTAACGAGCTCAAACAGACGGCCTTCGACCGCATCAACGCCCTGAAGGAGCAGATTGAGCAGAATGGTGACGCAAGCCAGGAGCAGGCCATCGACCTGACGCGTACCCCCTACCCCATACAGCTTGGCACACGCCACCCGCTGACCATCGTGACCAACGAGATTATCGACATCTTCTCGCGCATGGGATTCATTCTGGCCGACGGTCCCGAGGTGGAGGACGACCTGCACGTGTTCACCAAGATGAACTTCGCTGCCGACCATCCTGCCCGCGACATGCAGGACACCTTCTTCGTCTCACAGCACCCCAACGACGTGACCAAGAACATTCTGCTGCGCTCGCATACCAGCAGCGTGCAGGCCCGCGTCATGGAGCACATGCACACCGAGGACGGCAAGCTAACGGAGCCCATCCGCGTCATCTGTCCGGGCCGCGTTTATCGTAACGAGGCCATCACAGCCCGCGCTCATTGCTTCTTCCACCAGGTAGAAGGTCTGTACATCGACAAGAACGTCTCGTTCACCGACCTGAAGCAGGTGCTGCTCTCGTTTGCCCGCGAAATGTTCGGCGCCGACACGAAGATTCGCCTGCGCCCCAGCTACTTCCCGTTCACGGAGCCAAGTGCCGAGATGGACATTTCGTGCTTCATCTGCGGCGGCGAAGGCTGTGGTTTCTGCAAGCACACCGGCTGGGTAGAGATTCTGGGCTGCGGAATGGTTGACCCCAACGTGCTCGAGCTCTGCGGCATCGACTCCAAGGAGTACAGCGGCTACGCCTTCGGTATGGGCGTTGAGCGCATTACGAACCTGAAATACCGCGTCTCTGACCTCCGCATGTTCTCAGAGAACGACACCCGCTTCCTGCGTGAATTTGAATCGGCAGACTAATGACTGACCGTCTGTGGAACGCTAATTACATAAAGGTGATGACAGCCAACTTCGCGCTGTTCTTCGCCTTTTATGTTTTAACACCCCTTCTGCCCCTGTACCTCAGCGAACACTTCCACGCTACGAAGGACATTATCGGCATCGTGCTGTCAGGCTACACTATTACGGCGCTGCTGGTGCGTCCCTTTAGCGGGTTCATTGTTGACACGTTCAACCGCAAGCACGTCCTCATGGTCTGCTACGGTGTCTTCTTCATCTTTTTTGCGGGTTATCTTGCTGCCGCCACCCTGTTGCTGTTCTGCATAGTCCGCACGCTGCACGGCGGCTCGTTCGGAGCCCTTACCGTCGCCAACTCGACGATGGCCATCGACGTGCTGCCCAGCAGTCGCCGCAACGAGGGAATAGGCTACTACGGGCTCTCCAACAACCTGGCTATGGCCATAGCCCCCACCATCGGCATTTACCTCTACCGTTATACCCACTCCTTCGACCTGCTTTTCTGGCTGGCCCTCATCGTTGCCGGCATCGGTATGGCGGTTGACGGAACGGTGAAAAGAGAGGAGAGTGGAGAGAGGAGAGTCTTCACTTTTCACTCTTCACTTAGTCTTGACCGTTTCTTCCTCTTGCGCGGCTGGCTGCTGGGCATCAACATGGTGTTCTTCGGTTTCTGCTTCGGCGTCATGAGTAACTACCTGGCCATCTACGGCAAGGAGGAAATGAGCATAGAGGGCGGCACGGGCACATGGTTCATGCTCTGCTCTGTGGGTCTCATCCTCTCCCGTCTGCAGGGCGGCAAGGCGCTTCGCGAAGGGCGGCTCACTCATAACGCCTCAGTAGGCATGCTCACCTCGCTCGTAGGCTACATCCTCTTCATTGCCTGTTCAAACTACATCGGCTACTACGCCTCTGCCCTGCTCATCGGCTTAGGCAACGGGCACATGTGGCCCGCCTTCCTGAACATGATGATCAGCGTGGCGCGGCACGACCAGCGCGGCACAGCCAACAGCACCATCCTCGTAGCGTGGGACATCGGCATGGGTCTGGGCATCCTGCTCGGAGGCATCATTTCCGAGCACCTGGGCTATGCTGCTGCCTTCTGGTTCGTAGCCCTGATAAACTTTGTGGGCGTAGTGCTCTACTTCGTCGCCACCCGCCAGTTCTTCCTCAGGCGCAGGCTTGCTGAGTAGTCAGCCAAGTCGAACGGTCTCGTTGTCACCCTGTCAATAATCTTTGCTATCTATGCCGCGTTGGCCGTCAGGTCAAAGATACGAAATTCCCTGAAACGAAAAAAATCTCTTTAATTTGTTTTGACTTTCGCACAAAATTCCTTATCTTTGTCGGCGTAAAGCAAAAGGCAATGAGCAGGACACAGATAATGACACAACAATTAGCCGAATACTTCAAGACACAGCCAGTTCTGAAGGCATGGCTGTTCGGCTCCTACGCGCGGGGCGAAGAGACCGAGGACAGCGATGTGGACATACTTGTCGTTCTGGACCACTCGAGCCCTGTTGGGCTAAAGTTCTTTGGCATGTATGAAGACCTTAGGGTGCTGTTAGGACGTCCGGTTGACTTAGTTGTTGACCGTTCGTTGGCTTCTTTTGCCCGCAAGAGTGTAGATCGCGACAAAAAGCTAATTTATGAGAGAAGCACTTAAAGACCGTGAACGGTTAGAACACATGTTAGCAGCTATCGACCGCGTGTTGCGATATACACACGGCAAGACATACGAAGAATTGGTAGCCGACGATATGATGTATTATGCCGTTGTAAAGAATATTGAGATAATGGGTGAAGCAGCAAACATGCTCACTAAGGAATTCGTTTCCCTGCATCCAGAAACCCCGTGGAAGCAAGTGAGAGGTATGCGTAACTACATCGTACATGAATATTTCCAAATAGACGATGTCGTCGTATGGAATGTTGTTACGAACAACTTGGACCCTCTTCGCGAACAAATCATGCAATATCTCTCTGAAACCAATTGGGAACAGTGGGAGGAGAAATAATGACATATAATATTGTTGAATCTTTCAATAGACTTTTGCCTATGACATAAAGAAGAAATAAAAAAACAAATAGGATGAACGTCCGCTTCTGATTCTTGTTTCTGACAATTGGGGAATTGAAAAGAAATTGGTCAAGAACTAAAGTAGATGGTTCACGCCAGCAGGCGTGGGCTTTTACTCGTTTAAGGCTAATAGGTTTTCCCCAATACCTCAGAAACGTAAGCGAAGTAATCAGCTCACGTTTTTCTTTTCTGTATTTGCTCAAACTTATTATATAAACTTTTAAACTAAACAATTATGAAAAGAACTATTTTATTTATCGTTTTAGTCACATCCGCTATTAGTGGTTTTGCAGCAAGCCGTTACGGAGAACCAGAACTACCAGGCTGGCTGACTTTCATGGGATTCGTGATGATGGTATGGGGAATCCTTGAGATTATCCTGTTCTTTAAGGTTTGGGGCATGACAAATGATGTCAAAGCTTTAAAAAAAGATCATTTCTATGAGTCTGCATTCAATACTAATGCAGGCTTGGCAACCTATCTCAGAAGGAATTTGGTTCTTGGCAACAAAGAGATAGTCAAACGTACGCTGTTGAAGAACTTTATTGACAATGTAGTGCATGCCTATGGTAACATGCCAACTGGTGGATATGAAAAAGACCAAAATGGGATTGACCAATGGGTCAGTTACGAAGAGAAAAATCTTGAGCAATCTATACGTCCTTATGTAGATCATCTTCAGAAACAATTCGACAAAATTGATGAAGAGTTGCCTGCCTATATCCAGCGAATGCAGACTTTCTCGGATTATTATAGCTTATTTGTAAAAGAAGACCTGACTATTGAAGATGATACAAATTCAAAGAATAGTTAGATGGAATCAAACATAGCTGGCCAAAAGATCACGGGGACAGATTCTTGAATCTGCCAGCGAATGGCCCCCGAAGACCAGCCGAAGTTCCCCTCGCAAAAGTGCCGTTTCCACCCTGTAAAAACGGCACTTCCGGCTTGTCAAAACGCCGTTTCCACAAGGTCAAAACGGCGTTTCCGCATGGTAAAACGGCACTTTCAAAAACCGTGAAGAAAAAAAGCCCCGCTGCCGGGGCTTTTTCTTATTTACTCCACTTTAGCACGTTGTGGGAGTTCTTAGCAAGCAAAGCGACCATAGCTCGAGCGCAGGAGTTACAGGGAGTCCTTTTTATTTCAGGAACTTGTCGAGGGCACGAATGATGGTCTGCTCAGACTCCTTCGTGTAGTATTCTCGGTTCAGGATGTCATCGATGTGAGTAGCGGTAACGTCCACCACCTTTTCTATCATCGGGTTCTTCTGGGCAGCCTCGTCACTGATGGCTGCACCTGTCCAGGGGTCGTTGTAGGCATAGACAAAGATGATGGGTTGTGTGGTTTCCGTCTCCGTCCAACGGCGGAAGTCAGTCATCAGTTTACCTCTGTCCTGCTTGTAAATACCCTCAGCGGCAATCTTTTCGTAATTATACTGGGTGGTGAACTGGTAGTTGACCCTTTCGCACTCCAATTCAGTCAGGTAGCCCGTACCCTCCACTATCGAATAGTCAAGATCGTAGGCACCCAATTCCGTGAAGGACTGAATTGAATAGGGAGCAGACTTATCCTTACGTCGGAAATTGAGGAAGGCCCACAGGTCCTCAGTAACAGAACGGGTGGTTCCCCGAGTTACAACGTCTTCACTCTGCGGTTGTTTATCCAGTTTTTTTAACAGTTTCTCGGCATCCATAGTGTAGAAAGACATGAAGTTATCCCATTGCTCTTCCGTTGCCGTGCCATTCTCCAAGGGAGTCAAGTCAGGCACCAGCCCAGCCCATTTCGTATAAGTAACGTATGAGAACTTGGTAAACAATGTATTATAAAAGATTTGAATGGCAAAGGCTGCCAGATCCTTGGTGAGGTCACCCGTGCTCATTTCGCTCTTGTTGTTAAACTGTTCTACAATAAGCGAATAATCAGCGGGGAACGCTTGATAACTGGCGGCAATAGCCTTTTCGCGCACCAGCTTGTTGGTGCATACCAATACAGGAATGCGACGCAGGCGCTCGTAGGCAATAGCCTCTTGAGAACCTTCCTCATAGCCATTTCCGCACACGTCCTTCAGGTAGGTTCCCGGCATGGTGTCGTTGCAACTAAAAGTACCATCAGTATAGATGGTGCCTGGCATGAAGGGTGCACAGAAGGGGACGTAGGCATCAAAGTCACTCCATCCGTTGAGGTCGCTGTAGTAAGCCTGCAGGGCTGTCGTGATACCGTCCTTGCTGGTCCCCGTGCTGACCCACTTGCCTGTCGTGAAGAGATGAGTCTTCAGGGTGCTGACTATGCGATGTATGTCGCAGGCCTGCTGGTCGGCATGCAGATAAGTCATGGTCAAGTCCTCAAAGGGCTCGGGCAGTGATTCGCCAAAGTAGCGGTGCTCTATGTTCAGCTGGTTGGCCTCCAGATGCTTGCTCAGGTCAACTACGTTCACTTTCATGCTATAGCCGTGAGTATAGACAACGACATTGTTGTCCCAGCCCTTGAATTTCAGCGTACAGTGCTGGAGATAGGTACCAGCCTCCGGATGATAGTGGTCAACAGGCTGCAGGAAGTAGAAGGAGTAATACGTCTTATCCTCTTCTTGCTTCTTGTCGTCACTGGCTGGTTTTCTGCCATCCGCATCGTCATCGTCTTCATCTTCTTTGTCTTTGCTGCCGTCTTCCAACGTTACATAGTAGATGCCGGGAACAGCTTGTAATGCCTCTATGACCTCGTCTGTCTTGGTGGTATTCTCCTTGTCATCCTCCTTGTTCCCCACATATTCCGTCATGCTGTTGTCTTCGGTACAGCCGACGAGCAACATCATCATCATGGCCAAGCCGGCCAACATGTAATATTTGAACTGTTTCATATCTCTATATATCTTATAGTTTCTGAATATCCTAATTCCCCGTACGAATGTACTGTAGGGCGCGGTTCAACTGAGAGTCGTAGCCTGTATTCTTGTATTCGTCCTTATCGAAGTCCACCTCAATGTCGGGTTCCACTCCATAACCGTCCAGCATCTTCTTGTTCATGTCAAAGACGCCTACAATGGGAAGGTAAACAAAAACAGGAGTCTTCTCTTCCTCCCCAATATAGCCCGTATAGTTGGTTGAAAAATCCGACGGGTCCGTCAATCCACAGAGCCCACCCCACGAGCGGCAACCAATCAGGCGCGCATTGGACATCCGCTTGGAGGATAGCGACGTTATCTCTGACATGCTGACCGACCAGCAGTTGATGAGTATGGTGACGGGTACATCGTCAATAACCTCATGATCGTCCTCCATAGTCACAGCTGTTATAGGCATGAAGGGCGAATAGTCAAATCGGCCCGGACCACGCTTGTAGCGTGAATAGCCATACTGAAGTCCGCCTTTCGGGGCTAAGCTTCCCAGCACATAATAAGAGTCAGCGGTAAAGCCTCCACGATTAGAGCGCAGGTCTATGATGACACCCTTCAGCTGCTTCGCCTTGTGCAGTTGCTGGATGGCTTCAAACCACGAGTAATAGACTTCCCTGACCATCCTGGCCACCTCGGTAGTGTGCTTAGAGTCGCTGAAAATCTTATTGAATGATGCATTGTTCAAGTAAGGGCCCAGCGCAAAATCGCTCAGGTAGAAGTAGGCGATGTTGTCCTTGAACAAGCCATATTTCACATTGATTCCGTTATCCTCGAAGGCATCACTGATGGGCTCCAGGAAGGGAATTTCCAGATAGGAGTACTTCGTTACCAGTTCATTGAAATTCTTCAACGCATCCGTCCCAAACTTCTCCGTCTCCACCAGTTTTCTCATCTCCTTGATAAATTCTTTCAAACCACTTAACATGCTGGCGTCTCTTTCCGTAGGATTCTCCTTCTTAATGAGCTCGTCGTGCTTGGCAAGTGCCCATTGATAGCCAATACCCTCGGTCATGGTCATATATTTGAACTGACTCTCTATCTTGGTGTCAGTCTCATACCATTCCAGCAGTTCCTGGTTCTTTTCGTACGCAGTCAGGTCAGGCACAAACGTCTTGCTGTGTTCGTAGTCCGGACGCTGCTCATTACGAATGGCGTTCGGAGATACTCGTACAAACTTACCCGTCTTGTGGTTCTGGAACTCAATAGTCATGTGACCATCGTGCAGCGGAGCAGCCATTTCCCTCATCAACATCTCCAGCTCCTTGTCGCTGACTGAGTCCTGCTTGTCGAGAGCCTCGAACTTAGGCAGCATCTCGTTATAGTACTCATCCCAGTCCAGGCCGCACTCCTTCTCATAGTCCCACAGCGAGTAGGTAGTGTTCATCGACTTCCAGAAAACCTTAAACTTGCCGGCATAGCTTTTGTAAGCCTCGTCAAATGCTACGGCGTCGTTAACGCCATAGTTCAGCACCACGTCACTGTCCTCGTGGCACGAGGCAACGCCCAGCGCCACCATCAGTGCCCCTAATATCATGATTCTGTTCTTCATCGTCCTTTTAACCTTTTAACTCTTTAACCTTTTAACTCTTTAACCTTTTACTAAAAGCAGTACCACAGACCGGCCTGCAGGCCCAGCGTCGAGTTGTAGCGGTAGTCTTTCACTATATCCTTGGCCTTCACGGTGCTCACGGTGCTGTAGTAGTAGCGCAGCTCCACCTGGGCAGCCCAATGCCGGGCAAAACGGTACTCCACACCGGCACCGCCTACGAAACCGAAGTCCCAGCGCTGGTCACGCTCGTCGTAGAACTCCACCTTTTCGGTAAACTCATACGCTTTTCCCGAAAAGGTGTTGTTGTCAAAACCCTTGCGGTTGCTGTTCAGCCAGTAGCCTCCGTAAATACCCGCGTTGAAGAAGCCGCGCACCTTCTGGCCGCCGAAGCTGAATGAGCCCATCACGGGCAGCTGCAGATAGTTGTTGACGTACTTGTAGTCGCAGACCTTCAGGTTTTCACGCGTCTGACGATAGTTCTTCTGCATCCAGTCCAGCTCGACGCGGATGCCCGCCCAGTCGGCAAAGTCGTACTGGCCCATGATGCCTACCGTCGCACCCCAGCGGTCCTTGAACTGATAGTCAGTCTGATACTGTTTGTCGATGATGTAGTGATTCAGGTCTGCACCACCGTTGACACCCACACGCCACTGGCCAAAGGCCACCACAGGCAGCATGAGTGCAAGCATTGTCAATGTTCTTTTCATAAATACTATTAGTGTTAATTATCGTTCTCATTTTGGTTTGAATACGGCTGCAAAGATACAAATTTTTTTACATTTTATTCAATCTTAACTTGTTTTTAACACAAACAGGCTGCTCCTTCTTGACCTATGATAATACACATAGAAAATGTGTGCAAAACCTTGCAACCTTGCAACCTTGCAACCTTGCATAAGGTAGTTTTGAAGTAAGGTAGTGGGGGTGATTATAATATTATTATATATATATTATATATAATATATATATAATAAAATAAATACTACTGCATCTTCTCCATTTCAACAGCACCTTATGCAAGGTTGCAAGGTTGCAAGGTTGCAAGGTTTAGTTCCCTAAGAACGCTGACTTTAGATGGATTATTATTGCCCACCTAATCTTGCAACCTTGCATCCTTG
>ONRS01000026.1 GCA_900320255.1 uncultured Prevotellaceae bacterium | reverse complement strand
GTCGCTCTTACGGGTGTAGATGCGGCGCATCTTGAGGTACTTCTTTTCTGCCTCCTTGAGGGTGGGGGCATACATCACGACGCAGATTCGGTTGGGTTGCATGCTGGCGGCAAAGTAGTCCTTGAGCTGCTGTGAATAGATGTCGCGGCCCTGCAGGAAGAGCGTCTTGTCGTCAATCCAGGCACTGTCAACGGTCTGTATGTCGGTAAAGTAGATGATGGAGTCGTTGAACGAGGCAGAGAATCCGAACATGTAGATGTGGGAGAGCTGGCGCCGCTTGGCGCTGGCCTCGTTGATGCCCATGACGGTGAGTGTGCAGACGGTGCACAGCAGTAAAAGATATTTTAGCTTCTTCATTGTCTTTTTTCTTTATCCTAAATATGTCTTGAGTAATTTATTCCTGGTGTTTGCACGCAGACGGCGGATGGCCTTTTCCTTGATCTGACGTACGCGCTCGCGGGTGAGGCCGTACTTGGTGCCAATCTCCTCGAGTGTCATTTCCGGCTGGTCAATGCCGAAGAAGGCGACGATGACGTTGCGCTCGCGGTCGGTGAGTATCTGCAGGGCAGCTTTTATTTCGGCACGCAGAGACTCCATGAGCAGCCCCCGGTCGGCCATCGGGGCATTGTCGTTAACCATGACGTCGAGCAGGGAATTGTCTTCGCCCTCTACAAACGGGGCATCAACGGAGACATGGTGCCCGTTCATCTGCATGGCTTCGCCCACTTTTTCTTCCGGGATGTCGGTACGCTCGGCTATCTCCAGCGTGTTGGGGCGGCGTTCGTTCTCCTGCTCAAACTGGCTGAGCACGCGGCTGATCCTGTTGACGGCACCTGCCTGGTTGAGCGGTATGCGCACGATACGGCTCTGTTCGGCAATGGCCTGCAGAATGCTCTGACGAATCCACCATACGGCATAGCTGATGAATTTGAAGCCGCGTGTCTCGTCGAACTTCTCGGCAGCCCTGATGAGTCCCAGGTTTCCCTCGTTGATGAGGTCGGGGAGGGAAAGCCCCTGGTTCTGGTACTGTTTGGCAACGGAGACAACAAAGCGAAGATTGGCCTTGGTCAGGCGGTCAAGAGCCTTTCGGTCACCCTTGCGGATGCGCTGTGCCAGCTCTACTTCTTCATCAATGGTAAGTAATTCCTCTTTTCCTATTTCCTGCAGGTATTTGTCGAGTGCGGCACTCTCCCTGTTGGTGATAGACTTAGTGATCTTTAGTTGTCTCATGTTGATGTGTTCCTTGTTTTGTTTAAAGGCGGATGCAAAAATAAGGCATTTTCTGGTAATTACCAAAAAAATGCCTTACTTTTTAAGTTTTTATTTTGTGAACGGGCGTTTTAGTCCTCCAAAGAGACTGCAAAGTAGGCTTTCTTGCCTGTAGGATAGATGCCCTGGATGTAAAGTACGGGGTCCTGGCCGGTGGATGCCTTGCGTACTTCTTTCTGCAGGTCTTCTATGCTCTTCATGCTCTCGTCGTTGACACGCTGGATGATGAATCCTTTGTTAATGCCTGCCTTGGCCAGTTTTCCGTTACCAGCCTTGATGACTTCCAGACCGTAAGAAATGTTGAGCTGCTGCTTCTGCTTGTCAGTAATCTCGCGGAACTGTCCACCGAGGATGTCGAGGTCGCGGTTCTGAACCACGCGTGTGTTCCCCTGCTCGTTCTTCAGCGTAACAGTTTCCTTCTTCTTAGCCTTCTTATGCAGGTACTCCAGTGTCATCTTGTCGCCGGGGCGCTTCTTGGCTACGATTTCCTGCAGTTCGGGGAAGCTGGAAACTTTCTGACCGTCGGCGCTGATGATGACGTCGCCCGGCTCAATGCCAGCCTCGGCTGCTGCACCTCCGTCAACAACCTTACCCACGTAGATGCCTTCCATGGTGCCCAGGTCAACTTCTTCGCCGCTGGCTTTCTTGGCATCGACGTATTGCTTGACATCCTGACCCTGAATGCCGATAAAGGCACGCTGAACGGTTCCGTACTTCTTCAGGTCATCGACCACCTTGTTCATAATCGTGGTAGGAATGGCAAAACCGTAGCCGATGTTGGCGCCAGTTTGTGAGTAGAGCATGGCGTTGATGCCTACCAGTTCACCCCGTGTGTTGACAAGTGCACCACCAGAGTTGCCGGCATTGATGGCAGCATCAGTCTGGATGAAAGCTTCAACACCGTTGGCACCCAGGCGACGGGCCTTGGCGCTGACGATACCGGCGGTTACGGTATTGTTAAGTCCTAAGGGGTTACCTACTGCGAGCACCCACTCGCCGACCTTCAGGTCTTCGCTGTCGGAGATGGTGATGGCGGGCAGTTTCTTGCCTTCAATCTTGATGAGGGCGAGGTCGGTGGTCTCGTCAGTACCAATGATGCGGGCGGAGAACTCGCGGTTGTCGTGCAGGGTGACTGTCAATTCGTCAGCACCCGAGACAACGTGGTTGTTGGTGACTATGTAACCGTCGTCAGAGATGATGACGCCCGAGCCTGTGGCTTCGCGGCGTGGGGTCTGAATGCGGCGCTGACCGCTCTGTCCCTGCTGTCCACGGCCGAAGAATCCGCCGAAGGGGTCGTTGAAGAAGTCCTCGAACGGGTCGCTCTGTACGTCAACCGTCTGTACACGGCTGTTCTGTACATATTTAATATGTACTACTGACGGCAGCGACTTCTCGGCTGCATAGGTCAGGTCAACAGGCTGCCCTGCTGGCGTGGAAGTGGTGCGGATGCCGTTCTCGTTGGTGATTTGTGAGTTTTCGGAGCAAGCCTTGCTGAATGCTGCTACCGAGAATGCCAGTGCTAAGACGCACAAGGCCGGTGTGAGATAATTTAATACCTTTTTCATACTTCTTTTTTTTACTATGTCGTTTAATAATCAATTGTCAATTATTAATGATCAATTCTTGAAACCGAGTGCAAATATAGACGCAAAATATGTTAAACTGACAAATTGACGCATAGTTTTGTCTTGATTTAACATTTTGCGCCTGGTGCTTAACGGCTGTTTACGGTTCCGTTAAAAATATATTTCTGCTGTTGGGTGTTGGGTGTTGGGTGTTGGGTGTTGGGTGTTGGGTGTTGGGTGTTGGGTGTTGTTCCCGTTGACGTTGACGTTGACGTTATCGTCAATGCCGAAGAGGTCGGGCAGTGACGAGAAATCTTTTTTCAGGATGAAGCCCAGACCCTGGGTGTTCAGGCTCGAACGGGTAAAGTAGCGGTCGTTGGTCTGGTTGTACATCTTGATGGACACGGAACCGTTGGGTGTGAGCAGGTACTGCACGTCGAAGTCGCCAATAAACGAAGGCGTAGTGGTCGTAGTACGGTCGCGATAGCCGAACTGTCCGTTGATGAGCAGTCGGTTGTTGAGCAGTCGGCCGCTGATGAGTCCTTCGTATTCGGCGTTGTTCCATCCCTCGTCGCCTGTGGAGATGTTGGCACCGAAGTTCCAGTTGTTGTTGTTCACCACGTTCTTCAGTAGGGAGTTGATTTGGCTTGACAGGGTGCCGCTGAGCAGGCTCTGCATGGCCAGTGACGTCTGGCTCTGCTGTGTCTGACCTTCGGCTGTGGCGTTGTTGCCGGTCTGGGGATAGAAGCGCCCGATGCCGAGCAGGTAGAGCACTTGCTGGTTCATTTCCTGTTGCCCGTTGATGACGGAGCGTATCATCTGCTGTTCGTCGGCGCTGACGGTAGGCATGGCGAGGTCGAACTCCACCTGTGGTGCGTTTGCCACACCGCTGATGTTCATCAGGCAGTTAATGCGGACGGTGTTGCTGGAGAAAGAGCGCCCGACGTTGAGGTCGGAGAGCGATACGCCATTGACGGTGTGTTGGGCCTGCAGGTTGAGCTGGGCGTCGAAGGGTGCTCCGCCGAAGACCACCGTACCACCGTTCTGGAAGGTAAAGTTCTTCTTGATGAGCTCTTGTATGGTGATGTTGTACGTGCCTTCGCTGACGGTGTAGGTGCCAAACATCTGCATGCCTCCCTTATTATAATAGTTCGCGCGTATGGTACCGCTGCCGTTCAGGGTGATGTAGTCGCCTGTCTTCGCATCCATAAGCAGGCGGATGGTTGCTTCTGGGGTGCAGCGCACAAGGAAGTTCAGCAACAGGTCGGAATGCGAAGCACCCTCCGTTCCTCCTCCTTGGGGGAGGCTTTCGGTCTTCCCCCCAAGGGGGGATAAGAGAGGTGCCTCCCACGTAATGAATTCCTGATTGGTAATGGCATCGGGCGTGCTCACGTTATAGACGAAGACCGTGTTCTCGCATGGGGTGGCATCAATGTCGAAGGTAACGCGTCCGGGACGTCCCTGAATGGCAACGCTGCCTGTGCCATAGACGGTGCCGTAGAACGTTTCTGACCCGAAGTCGTGGAAGTCATAAGCCAGGAAATTCTCTGCCTCAATGTCAATGTTGAAAGTCATGCGCGTCAGATGCTTGTGGTGCAGATAACCGTTGACGGTGGCAATGTGGCCGTCGCGATCGTAAGCCTTACAGCGGTGAAACTCAATGTCGTCGGGTATGAAGTTAATGGTGTCGCGCCGCATGGTGTAGGTGGTGTTGAGCTGGCGTACGTCCATTTCTGCATCGAGTACAAGCTGCCCGACAAGATTGATGTCATCGAGTGGACCATAGAGCCGGAGTTGTCCGTCGGTCTGCCCCGTAACGCGGTCGGAGAAGGTGGAGATGTAGCTGTGGACGAAGTCTATGTGGGTGCCTATGCCCTGTATGTCAAGGTCAATGTAACCAGGACTTGACGGGTCGATGTAGCCATTGACGAGTGTCATTGACGAAGGGCCGTCATTGACAATGCCGTTAAGGTCAATGGTCTTCTTCTCGTTGTCCCATGCCGCGTTGACATCGAGCACACCCATGAGTCCACTCTCGAACTTGAACTCTTTGACCTTGAGGTGGGCCTTGGCCTGCGGGCTGTCGAAAAGGGAACGCACGCTGGCTGTACCAGAGGCGAATCCGCCGAAATCAACGGAATGGAAATTAACGAGGTCGAGGACATACTCTACATCAACGTCTTCCAAATCGACGGTGAGAGAGTCGTCTGGTGACGTTGATGCCCGCCCGTCAATGTTGATGTGCTGTTGTCCGTGCTCTATGGCGAAGTGGCTGACGGTAAGGTCGTTCTTGGCGTAGGTAATCTCGGACGGAGCCACATGCCAGTCGGCATCCTGCATGACAATGCGTGAGGGCAGAATGGAGATGATGCTCTGCTGGCGGCCGTCGGCAGCCACGACGAAGCGGCTGGATGTGTTAAGCGTTCCGCTGATGTGCAGGGCATCGTTATGGTTGTCCCAGGAGAGGGCAGCGTTCAGCTGGTTGTCGGCTGCGCCTGAGCGAATGGAGACATCCATGGGGATGCCGTTGGCCATGTGCTTTGCAACGTCAAGCGCACAACGCAGCGTGTCAGCAGAAGTGCCAATGTGCAGGGCAGCGTTGGTGTAGCGTCCTTCGTCATAGGTGAAATCAGGACAGCTGCCCATCACGCTGATGGTTTCCTGTTGGTCGTTGACAAATCCGCTCAGCAGGAGTGGCTCAGTTAATGTGACGGGAACACCGAAGAGGTGCTGTAGCCAGTCGCTACGGAACATGTCAAGCTGGAAGGTGAAGTTGTTGCCGGTTGGTCGCATCTGGGGCAGTCCGGGCAGGGTAGGCAGATGGCTCCCCACGAGATTGGCAAGGCTTTGGGGCAGGGTGGCATAGTCGAATGTTCCCTTGAGCAGGGCGGTGGCAAAGTCGCTCTTCAAGGCGAGGAAGTGCCGTTGCTCGTCATCATAGCCGCTGATGATGTTAAGGTTCTGTAGCCTGTAAGTGCTGTTTTCTGACTGCATCTGGAAATGGCTCAGTTCAATAGTTCCTGTAGCGTCATTCAGACTGCTGGCGGTGAAGTCAGCTGTCAGGTCGGCCCCGAAGACTGCCTTATCCCATTGTTTGGTCAGATTGAGCATGGACGGGTTGAAATTATCGAGCTGCGCTGTGAGCAGGACGTCATAACGGTTTTTGTTATTAGTCATTTCGCCGTCAGCAGTAAGCCGTATGTTAGGGTCGTCGATGGTGATGCTCCCCTTGATGCCTTGTGCGAGATAGTCGAGTGCCAGGTCAATGTTGTTGTACTGATAGCCGTTATAATCAAAACGAGCCACGGTGCCTTGGGCACTAATATCAGGTCGCTGGCCTTTGTGCAGTTGACCATCGAAGTCAAGGTCCATTGCTGCTTCACCAAACCTTTCGTCGGCAAAGAGTCTTCTCAGCTGTATGCCGTCGCTCTCTACGTGACCGTTAAAGTGTTGTTGCTGGTTCATGTCAAACTTCAGGTCAAACGTGCCGGCATCAGATGACAAGACGGTATTCGCTGTTAAGGCGTTACCTGTGCCTTCGGCTTCACCTTCCATGCTGACCTTGCCGAAATGGGTGATGATGTCGGGCAGCCCGGCTTTCTTCTGGGCAAAGGCGATGGCTTCTGGTGTGAGGGTCAGTTGGTCCAGTTGAACTTGCCAGGCAGGCCGGTTGTCCCAGTGGTGGACGAATCCGCTGGCATGGATGCTAATGTTACCGTCGGTAGCATTGGCTGTCAGGTTGTGAATGTCTATGCTGTTGTCTGTACCGCTAAAAGATACAGCTAAAGAAAGGTTGTTTGAAATTGATTGAATGTCTGGGTATAAACATACTATGTCAGAGAATGTTATGTCAGACTCTTCAATGGTTCCACGATACGTTAAGGAGCCTGGCCTGAGGCTTCCGTCGGTCACTTGGTAGTAGGCTGTGACGTCGCCTAATTGCAGGTTAGAGTGGGGGAGTTGCAGCAGGAAATCCTTGACCTTTGCCTGCCTTAACGAGGCTTCAGCATGGAAGGTTAGCCGCTTGACCGTCAGTCCAGAGTGTTCGTTGAACGAGAGCTTCTTGATGTTCAGGTTGAGGGAGTCTTCCTTCAGCGCTTTAAGAACGATGTGGGCACTAATGTCGGACATGTTCAGGTGCTGCAGGTTCAGTCGGCCTTCGGTTTTCTCCGCGTCGTGCTGGTCGTAGCTGAAGCTGCTATGACGCATAATGAGGGAGTTGATGCGCAGGTCGAGCGGCGTGTGGGTAGTTGTGTCGCGTGAAGCTAACGAGTCGAGCACGAACTGGATGTTGGTTTGCGCAGCGGCGCTGTCGCGGTATAGTTTGAGGTGTGCCCCAAACAGCTGTGCTGCAGAGATGGATACACGTCCTTCGTAGAGCGGTAGCAGGTCGAGCTTCGCAGAAAGGCGAGATGCCTTGAGCAGTTCGTCCTGACGTTGGTCGAGAATGAGGACATCGTCGATGATGATACGGTTGAAAAATCCAAAATCCACACGCCCCACACTAACCTTTGTACCCAACTTGTCAGACAGCACCTTGGCTACCTGAGAGCCAAGAAATTGTTGAAATTGCGGTATATGAGTAAGCGTGAACAAGAGAATGTAAAGACCTAAAAAAGTCCAGACAACTCCGCTTATTATCTTCTTATATTTCTTGATATCTTCGAATTTTGAGACAAAATTAATCAATTTTCTTGGCACTACCGCACATTTTTGTTGATTTTTCTTTTAAATGTACATATTTTTATGTAATTTTGCGGCTGCAACAATTAGAATATATTAAATATTCAACAAATATGGCAAATGTAATCAAGTTACGAAAAGGCTTGGACATTAACTTGAAAGGCAAGGCTGAGGAAAAGAAAATCCAGTTGAAGTCAAACGGCAAGTTCGCTTTGGTGCCCGATGATTTCGAAGGGGTTGTGCCTAAAGTCGTTGTCAAGGAAGGTGATAAGGTCCTGGCCGGTGACGCTTTGTTCGTCAACAAAAACTACCCGACTGTCAAGTTTGCCTCGCCTGTCAGCGGTACGGTAACCGCTGTGGAACGTGGTGACAGAAGAAAAGTGCTCAGCATACGGGTAGATGCTGATGCAAAACAGGAGTATAAGGATTTTGGCGTGAAGGATGTGGCCAAAATGAGTGGTGACGATGTGAAGGCACTACTGCTTGACGCCGGATTGTTTGGCTACATCAATCAGCTGCCTTATGCCGTTTCTACTAACCCCGACAAAATGCCGAAGGCCATCTTCGTGTCAGCGTTGCGTGATATGCCGCTGGCTGGTGACTTCGAGTATGAGGTGAAGGGTCAGGAGAAGGACTTCCAGACTGGACTGGCTGCCCTGTCAAAGATGGCTAAGACCTATTTGGGCGTGGGTGTGAATTCCGCTCTGAACGATCAGTTCTCAACGCTCAACAATGTGGAGGTCAACGTCTTCGACGGCAAGTGCCCCGCAGGTAACGTAGGTGTACAGGTGAACCACCTTGATCCTGTGAATAAAGGTGAGGTGGTCTGGACCATTGGTGACCCTACAGTAGTACTCTTCATAGGGCGACTGCTGAATACGGGTAAGGTGGATTTGCGCCGTACGGTAGCTTTTGCCGGTAGCGAGGTAAACAGCCCGGCATACGTGGACATGCTTGTAGGACAGGAGTTGGCCACGTTGGTCAGCAACAGCTACGATGCCGACCACGATGTACGCATCATCAACGGAAATCCGCTGACGGGTAAGCGTACTACGAAGGACGGCTTCCTTGGTGCTCATACGTCAGAGGTGACCATTATTCCAGAGGGAAGTCATGCTGACGAGATGTTAGGTTGGATTATGCCGCGTTTCGGTCAGTTCTCGGTGAACCGCAGCTATTTCTCGTGGCTGCTTGGTAAGAAGGCTTATGCCGCTGATGCCCGTGTGAAGGGAGGCGAACGCCACATGATAATGAGTGGTGAGTATGACCGTGTGCTGCCTATGGACATCTATGGCGAATACCTCATCAAGGCCATCATTGCCGGTGACATAGACCGCATGGAGGCACTTGGTATATATGAGGTTGCTCCTGAGGACTTTGCGTTGGCAGAGTTCGTGGATTCCTCGAAGTTGGAACTTCAGCGTATCGTTCGCGAAGGACTGAATAATTTACGTAAAGAAAACGCATAAGGACTATGAAAGCAATAAGAAATTATCTCGACAAGATAAAGCCCAACTTCGAGCCCGAAGGTAAGCTGCACGCTTTCCGGAGCATCTTTGACGGATTCGAGACGTTCCTCTATGTGCCGAACACCACGGCCAAGACGGGCGCCAATATCCATGATGCTATCGACTCGAAGCGTATCATGAGTATGGTAGTCATCGCCCTGATGCCAGCCATGCTGTTCGGCATGTATAATGTTGGTTATCAGAACTATCTTGCTGCCGGCACGCTGGCTACAGCATCGTTCTTCGACATTTTCTGCTATGGTTTCCTGGCCGTATTGCCAAAGATTCTTGTCAGCTACATTGTAGGTCTGGGTATTGAGTTTGCCTGGGCACAATGGAAGGGCGAGGAAATACAGGAAGGCTACCTGGTCAGCGGTATTCTGATTCCGCTCATCGTGCCTGTTGGCTGTCCGTTGTGGATGCTGGCTTTGGCTTGCGCCTTCTCAGTCATCTTCTGTAAGGAAATCTTCGGCGGCACGGGCATGAACATCTTTAACCCCGCTATTGCAGCACGTATGTTCCTGTTCTTCTCTTATCCTTCTGTGATGACAGGTGATAAGGTGTGGATAGCTGACGGCCCCATCTTCGGACTGGGTGGCACTCCGCTTGACGGCGTGTCAGGTGCTACTCCCTTGGGCCAGATTGCTCAGGGTATCGACGTTCCTTTCGACATGAATATGGTGACCGGTCTTATTCCTGGTTCTATTGGTGAGACCAGCGTCATCGCCATCGCCATTGGTGCTGTTATCCTGCTTTGGACGGGCATCGCTTCGTGGAAGACCATGCTGAGCGTCTTCGTAGGTGGTGGAGCCTTGGCATTCCTCTTTGAGAGTTTAGGCATGTCGCCCATGCCTTGGTGGGAGCATTTCGTACTGGGTGGCTTTGCCTTCGGTGCCGTATTCATGGCTACTGACCCTGTTACTTCCTGCCGTACCGAGTGTGGTAAATACATCTATGGCTTCATCATCGGTGCGATGGCCGTCATCATTCGTGTGATGAATGCCGGCTATCCTGAGGGTATGATGCTCGCCATCTTCTTTGGTAACATGATTGCTCCTATGATTGACCACTTCATCGTGGAGCGTAACATCTCGAAACGTTTGAAGAGAGGAGGTACAAAATGAAACTGAACACTAATTCGAACTCGTACATTATTATATATAGTGCGATTCTCGTGATTATCGTTGCCTTCCTGCTGGCATTCGTCTATCAGGCTTTGAAGCCCATGCAGGATGCTAACGTGGCACTTGATATTAAGAAGCAGATTCTCTATTCGTTGAACATCCGCGGACTGGATGGTCAGGAGGCTGAGGCCAAGTATGCCGCTGTGGTGAAGAGTGAGGAAAAGGCAGGCGACAAGCTCTACTATGTCTGCGAGGTGGAGGGACAGAAAAAGTATGTGTTCCCCTTGAAGGGCATGGGACTCTGGGGCGGTATTTCTGCCTTCGTCTCTGTGAACGACGACCTGAACACCATCTATGGCGCTTACTTCAACCATGAGAGCGAGACCGCTGGCCTGGGTGCTGAGATTAAGGACTCGCAGGAATGGCAGGAGCGTTTCCAGGGCAAGAAAATCTTTGGCGACGACGGCCAGTTAGCTATCGGCGTGGTCAAGAAAGTGGATAATCCCGATTCTCAGGTTGACTGCGTGACGGGTGCTACGCTGACGTCCAATGGTGTCTCCGATATGCTCCGTGATGGTTTGAAATCGTATGTAGAACTTTTAAAGAAGTAAGCTATGGGTCTATTCAGTAAACAAAATAAAGAGGTATTCACAAGACCGTTGAACCTCGACCACCCCATACTGGGACAAGTATTGGGAATCTGCTCGGCACTTGCCGTCACCAGCCAGCTGAAGCCGGCCATTGTGATGGGACTCGCCGTAACGGTGATTACCGCCTTCTCAAACGTAATCATCTCTATTATCCGCAACACCATTCCTAACCGCATCCGCATCGTGGTGCAGCTGGTGGTTGTTGCTGCTCTCGTAACCATCGTCAGTCAGGTGCTGAAGGCTTTTGCCTATGACGTAAGCGTACAGCTGAGCGTGTATGTAGGTCTGATTATTACCAACTGTATCTTGATGGGTCGTCTGGAGGCATTCGCCATGATGAACAAGCCCTGGCCGTCGTTCCTCGACGGTGTGGGTAACGGTCTTGGCTACGCCATGATATTGGTCATCGTAGGTGCCGTGCGCGAGTTGCTGGGACGTGGCTCGCTGCTGGGCTTCCAGGTTCTGCCCGACGGCTACGTGGGCAACGGTATGATGACCATGCCCGCCATGGCCCTCATCCTTGTTGGTTGTGTCATTTGGATTCATCGTGCTTACTTTTATAAGGAAAAATAAAACTACGAATTACACGAATTATACGAATTATTGTTTCGCGCTTTAATTCGTTAAATTCGCAAAATTCGTAGTCGTAAAAAGAAAAGAATATGGAACACGCAATATCATTACTATTCAGGTCCATCTTTGTGGACAATATGATTTTTGCCTTCTTCCTCGGCATGTGTTCGTACCTTGCCGTGTCGAAGACCGTGAAGACCTCGTTGGGACTGGGTCTGGCCGTTACGTTCGTGCTGACCGTTACCGTCCCTGTGAACTATCTGCTGCAGACCAAGGTGCTGGGTGATGGTTGCCTGGTGGAAGGTGTTGACCTGAGCTATCTGTCGTTCATCCTCTTCATAGCCGTGATTGCCGGTATGGTGCAGCTGGTGGAGATGACGGTCGAGAAGTACTCGCCCTCACTTTATGCCGCTTTAGGTATCTTCCTGCCGCTGATTGCCGTAAACTGCGCCATCATGGGTGCTTCGCTCTTCATGCAGCAGCGCATTCTCATGGACCCCACCAATTCGCAGGCCATTACCAGCATCTGGGATGCCATTGTCTATGGTTTCGGCTCGGGTCTCGGTTGGACGCTGGCCATTGTGGCCATGGGTGCCATCCGCGAGAAGATGCAGTACTCTGACGTACCCAAGCCCCTGCAGGGTCTCGGCATTGTGTTTATTACCGTAGGTCTCATGGCCATGGCCATGATGTGTTTTAGTGGACTAAACATATAAGAAATAAATGAAGAAATGGTTTTAGAAACAAATTGCCATAATATGAATAATTCAACTCACAAATTTTAATAATAATTCGTGGATATAATTATTCACATTATTCAAATTAGTTTCAGATAAAAAAGAAAAAGATATATGATAGAATTTATTTCTTACAGTATAGGAGTATTCCTTATAGTAATACTTTTATTAGTGATCATCCTGCTGGTGGCCAAGAAATACCTGTCGCCCAGCGGAAACGTGAATATAACAGTTAACGGAGACCGTGTGCTCAATGTGCCTCAGGGTAACAACCTCATGGCTACGCTTAACGAAAACGGTATCTTCCTGCCTTCAGCCTGTGGCGGTAAGGCCTCTTGCGGACAGTGTAAGGTACAGGTGCTTGAGGGTGGTGGAGAAATCCTCGACTCAGAGAAGCCGCACTTCACCCGTAAGCAGATCAAGGACCACTGGCGCCTGGGCTGCCAGTGCAAGGTGAAGGGTGACCTTCAGATACATGTTGACGAGAGCATCCTCGGCGTGAAGGAGTACGAGTGTACCGTCATCTCCAACAAGAACGTGGCTACGTTCATCAAGGAGTTCAAGGTGCAGCTGCCTAAGGGCGCCCATATGGACTTCCTGCCTGGCTCATACGCACAGATTAAGATTCCTGCCTTCGACTGCATCGACTATAACGACTACGACCGTGACCTGATTACGCCGGAATACGTACCGTCGTGGGAGAAGTTCAAGATGTTCGACCTGAAGTGTAAGAACCCCGAACCCACCATTCGTGCTTACTCCATGGCCAACTATCCGGCCGAGGGCGATGTCTTCATGCTCACCGTACGTATAGCCACGCCGCCGTTCAAACCCGACCGTAGCGGCTTCATGGAGGTGAACCCGGGTATTGCCTCGTCGTACATCTTCTCGCTGAAGCCTGGCGACAAGGTCATCATGTCAGGTCCTTATGGTGACTTCCACCCGCACTTCGACTCGAAGAAGGAGATGATCTGGGTAGGTGGTGGTGCCGGTATGGCTCCGTTGCGTGCACAGATTATGCACATGACGAAGACGCTGCACACTACCGACCGTGAGATGCACTACTTCTACGGCGCCCGTGCCCTGAACGAGGTGTTCTATTTAGACGACTTCCTCGGACTGGAGAAGGAATATCCCAACTTCCACTTCCACCTGGCACTCGACCGCGAAGACCCCGCTGCCGATGCTGCAGGCGTGAAATACACACCGGGCTTCGTTCACCAGGTGATGCTCAACACCTACCTGAAGGACCACGAGGCTCCCGAGGACATCGAATACTACATGTGCGGCCCCGGCCCGATGTCGAAGGCTGTTGTTTCTATGCTAGACTCGCTCGGCGTAGAACCCGAAAGCATCATGTATGATAACTTTGGAGGATAACGCTCTATGAAGAAATTGTTATTGATAATCATCGTGCTTTGTCAGGTAATGATGCTGCAGGCGCAAGAAGAACTGCTCGTTGCAGACGGCTTTGACTTTACCGTTCGTACTGACTATACCGCCGACGGCTCAATGGGCCTGTCAAGACCTTACACCTCACGTTTCGGTACGGAAGGGTGGACCAACCACACGGCACTTGCACTTGTGCTGGCCGATTCGCCTCAGGCTCCTGAGGTGAAGGGTGCTGCCCAGCCGGCTCAGCCTGTCGTTTATATGACCACCCCTGAGGGTAATCAGAACGTGACGTTCTTTTCGGGTGACATGCAGTTTGCCTACGTGCTTTACTTCTCACCCGAGCACCAGCGCACCTGGCTGTTGGTGAGTCGCATTAGCGGAGGTTCCATTCTGCCGCTCTACCAGCTCAGTAACGATGTGGTCATGCTTGCCGACGAGCAGCTGACTGCCGACCTGCTTATGTCCTATCCTCAGCATGAGAGTGCTAATCTGGATGCCTTTATCAGCCTGACAGGCCGACTGGCCTCAGGTCAGTATCATGCCATCAGCTACATAGAGAAGTAACAGCAGAAAGAGCTGTAAACATACTGAAAGCTGCCTGTAGGATAGTCCTTCAGGCAGCTTTTAGCGTTTTTTTGATTAATAATTTGGAGATAATCTTTTTTTTTCATATCTTTGCCCAGTTAAAACCACACGGCTGTAAATATGAAACTGTCATCCATTCTTTCAACGCTATTGCTGTTGTGTGCCCTATCTGTAACAGGGCAGGAATCGGAGCGCAGGTTTGTAGTCTTCAATGCCTCTGACGGACTGGCCGACAATAGTGCCCAGTCAATTGTCTGCACCAAGACAGGGCGCATGGTTGTAACCTCCATCGGTCACATTAATTTCTATGACGGAATGGACTTCTCGCATGTAGATGCAGCTGACGAGACGAAATATATGCTGCCCAACTACTTGGGACATTATCACCCTTACTTCGACAAGTATCACCATTTGTGGCTCAAGGACAAGCGCATAGTGACCTGCGTGAACCTGACTACTGAGCGCTTTGTGGTCAACATTGACTCCTTGTTCTCGTCGATGGGCATGCAGGAGCGTGTTTCCGATCTCTTTGTTGACGATGACGGCGGCCTTTGGCTGGTAAGCGGAAACATGATCTATAGTACGGAGCTGAAAATGGCATTCCCGCTTATTAAGGGGCTGAACCTTCAGGACCTTGCCACTTACGGGGGTAAGGAACTGCTGCTGTTCTACGAGAATGGTGAAGTGGTGGGCTTTGACTTAGAGATTAAAAACCGTAAGTTGCTCTATCGTGTGGCAGCTTACGACTCAGAAGAGGCCAAGCGTTATTACCGTACGTCATTGGTGAAGCGGTATAATGATACCTTCCTGCAGATTCGAGACGGCGAGAAGGAGTCGGTATTCATGCAGTTTGACGTCAAGAAGCGCCAATGGACCGTCCTGATGCGGCTTCCCTACAAGATGAACAACCTGCGGGTTTTTCGTGACGTGGCCTATATTGCTTCAGAGTATGGCTACTGGACTTACAACCTAAGGGACAAGACCACGAACCACATAGAACAGCTGACCATGACGGATGGCAAGAAGCTGCTTACTGATATCAACACGATAGAGTTTGACCGTCAGGGGGGCATGTGGGTAGGTACCGAGCGTCGTGGTCTGCTCTATGCCAAGCCGTTCAGCTCACCCTTTAAGGTGTACGGTTGGGATGAGCCGGAAGCTCTTCACTATTATCAACTGTTAGAGCAAGTGCAGCCGGAGCCCGCAGAGTATAACGGCGAGAGCGTCAACTGTGTGTTTACTGACAGTCGCGGCTGGTCTTGGGTAGGCACCCGTTCGGGGCTTATGCTCTATTATAAGCAGAATGCCACCCCCGAGACCTTTGGCAGAAAGGATGGCATGTTCAATGATGTGGTACACTCCATAGTTGAGACGCATGACCATAACATCTGGGTAAGCACCAGCTACGGCATTTCGTGCTTCCTGATAAGAGATTCCGTTCTAACGGCCATCAATAGCTACAACCTTCACGACAATGTGCCCAACGAGATGTTCATTAACGGGCGTGCCCGGGTTCTGGAGGACGGTACGGTGATCATGCAGGCACTCGACCATGTGCTGACGTTCCAGCCGGCCAGTTTCCACTATACGGCTTTCCGCGACCTGAAGTTCTATCCTAAGCTGATAGGCATGACGGTAAATGGTACTCAGGTGGAGGCCGGCACGACGCTCGACGGAAAGCTGATCATGGACCGGGCTATTACGCGTTCATTCGAGATGAATGTCGATTATAATCATAATTCTCTGACATTCCTCTTCTCGGGCCTGAACTTCTTCCGCCCGATGCAGACGTTCTACCGTTATCGTGTCCCCGAGCTTGACCCGGAGTGGCAGATTGTGTCCTTCTTCTCTGACGAGCGGGTGAGTGAGCGGGGCCTGTTCACATTGGCGTTGCCAGGTCTTGCCCCAGGTGACTATCACATCGAGATGCAGGTGTCGATGTATGCTGACGTGTGGATACAGGAGCCTATAGTCTGGCTGGTACATGTCAACCAGCCTTGGTGGCGTACCACAGGCGTCTATCTTACATTAGGTCTTATTCTGCTTATCTTGCTGCTGCTCAACCTCAACCAGTTCCTCCGCAACGTCCGTCTGAAGATGAAGCGTAATGCCGGTGAAAGCGAGATGTTGCGCCAGTTGCGGACGTTGATACGCAGGTGTGACGGACTGGAGGGTGAGACATTCTCCCGTCAAGACGAGGCGCAGTATATGTATAGCAGCAGTATAGGCCTTCAGAGCGAGGAGTTCATGTCGGTCATGCTGAAGGTGATACCCTTTATGAAAAAGACCCCCGATAGTCATCTTACGGTCAGCCGCCTTTGCGATGTGGGTGGTGTGAACGAGGTGCAATTCCTTGAACTGATGGTAAAGAACATCGGAAAGAAACCTCACATCCTGGCCCGTCGTTTGCGTCTGCAAGAGGCCGTCCGTTTGCTTCGCAGTACGGAAATGTCAATAGAAGACGTGGCTGAGAAGTGCGGCTTTGCCTCACCCAACTATTTTGCAGCCTGCTTCTTCAGGTTCTATCATCAGACTCCCGTAGAGTACCGCCTACTTGAAAATTAACTGCCTGAAGGCTACGAGCCGCCAGGTTCTTTCTCCCGTTCCCTTATAATAAACGTAAGCCTGATAGGAGTTGCCTGTCTGGTAGAAGTTGCCTTCGGTAGGTGCTGCCTTCGTGGTTCCGTCAGCCTTGCGCAGACGGTACTGGTAGTTGTAGTAGCCTTGCTTCTGCCAGATGGCGGCTCGGTAGCAGCGGTCTGCCTCGTCGTAGAACATGGTGTAAGCCTGCGGGTTCTGGTTGGTGGCCCACGGTCCGCTGACTATGACGTCGTAGTCGGCGGGGAAGGGTGGGGTGTGCAGCTCGTAGTTCACGCGCACGTAGTCGCAGGTAGTCTCTATTTCCGTGTTGTCGCTGTTTCGAATGATGAAGGCTCCGTCGGCATCCGCGTCGGTCAGATAGTTGCGGCGTGCCTCGTCGGCAAAGGGGTAGGCGTTAAATGCTACGCCGTCCCATCGCATGGAGGCCAGCCCCATAGTGGTGTGGCTGACGTCGAGCGTCTCAAACTTGCGCCACTCGTTGCCTGCCGGAAAAATCAGGGCCCGGCAATGCTGCCACTCCAGTTCCCTCCCGTTGTAGTTCTGGCGGTCAGGCTTTGCGTTGATGACGGCTTCGTCCCATTGCTGGTTCTGCATGACTACGGTATATAGCTGTTCGTCAGGAGCAGTAAGATTGAGCTGTCCGTAGTTGAGCGTCATGCTGACCTGCTGGTGCTCGCGGTTGGTGTCGATGTCGGTATTGGTCGTTGCGGCCAGCCCTATGTTGGCAGCAGGTTCCACCACCATGAACCGTATTTCGGCAACCGTCTCTCCGCTGTCATCGTCGATGATGTTGAGCCGGTAGTTGCCGCTCATCTTCAGCTGGGTGCGCTCGTTGGGAATTTGCAGCCAGTAGTGGGTGTAGCTTTGCGTGGTGTTGATGGAGGCGGCATAGTCCTCAATGGGCTGGTCGTTGAATCCCGAAAGCCAGTCGATGTCAAAGAGTTCCTGACTGGTGGTCCAGTCGGCTTCACAATGTTCAACATGGTATGATAGAGTACGGTATTCGTGGCTCATGCGGTCGAAGCCTATGTTGATGACGTCGCTGGTGCCCAGGTTGATGACAGGCGGGGTGAGCCAGTCGTTGTTGGCCGTTACCTGCAGTCCGTTCAGCTCAGGGACGAATGTCCTGTGCTGCGCCGTCATGCTGAGCAGGCCAGTCAGCAAAAGGGTATAAAGCGTGAGTATTCTTTTCTTCATGATGTTGTTCTCTTTTGTGGCAAAAATACAAATAATTAAGAATAAAGCAAATAAAATTGAAGATTTGTTTTGTTTTTTAAATGATAATTTGTACATTTGCGGTCAGAAATGAATCAAATAACTATTTATTATCTAATAACTAAAAATTAAACTATTATGAAAACAAGACATTTACTTTCTGTACTCGTCATGTTGCTGTTTGCAACGTCGAGCGCGTTTGCAGTTGAAACGGGTTACTACTTGGTGGGTAACTTTAACAGTTGGAGTCCTCAAGACAATTACAAGTTTGTAGCCAACGAAACAGCAGCAGGAGAATACATGATTACCGTTAATCTGGCAGCAGGTGACGAACTGAAAGCTATTCATTTTGATGGCGATAACAGTACCACGACCTATTATCCCTCAAACGCCATTAATTATGTTGTAAGTGAAACAGGTAATTATACCGTTTATTTCCGCCCCAATTATAACGGTAACGATGACTGGTACGCAAAGTGCATCTACCTGTTTAAGAATGCCGATGCGCCTGCCGTTTTCTCCCTGACGGCAGAACCTAATGTGTACGGTAGCACCGTGACGTTTAAGCTGGGTGGTATTATGGAAACCACTACTGCCAAGGAAGGCGAGCCTGTGACCATCTTCATTCAGCCGGGTGACTATGTAGCTGTTGACCAGGTTACCGCCGTAGCATCAGCAAGTGCAAGTGATGCCAATGCGCCTTTGAAAGCAAACAGCCCTGAACTTACAAAGGAAATTACAATTACCGAAGTGGAGGGTGTTTATACCTTTACCATGCCTGCTGCCAATGTGAAGGTGACGGTTACTTACGTGGGCACTACCGACAAGACAGCTCTTAACGAGTCAATTACAGCAGCTACAACATGGATGGATACCTTCGGACAAGACACCTCTTTGTCTGAAGTTGCTAATAATTTGCAGAACGCTATCAATGCTGCCAATGCCGTTATGGACAAGGTCAATGTTTCTCCTGAAGAAGTGGCTGAAGCCAAGACTGCCCTTGACGCTGCCCTGAATGCTGCTAACGAGGCTGTAACAAAGCCTGTCACCAGGACTATTGCCGCTGGAAAGTATGCCACAGCTTACTTTGAGGATATGCGCACGCTTGCTGCCGGCATGGATGGCGTGAAGCTCTACACCATTACAGCCGTTAACGGAACCCAGCTCACCCTGACCGAGTTTACGGCCGAAGTTCCTGCAAATACTCCGTTCCTTATCTACAACAGCTCTGAAGAGGCCAAGGAAGTCAAGCTGAATGCTGTGCCTAATGGTGGCTCTACACCTGCTTACCCGACAGCTGCTGCCGAGTTCAAGGGTACAACTGTGGCTAAGTCGTTTACCGAAGACGAGTGGAATGGCTACGACTTCTACGTGCTGACAGGCTCAAACTTCTACTGGGTAAGCGAGAACAACAGCCAGATTCCTGCTAACCGTTGCTGGATTCAGCTGCCCAAGACTGCCGCTCCTGCTCCCAGCCTGAGCTTCGTCGATGGTGAGGGCACCACGGGTATTGAGAACATCGCTCAGCCCTCTACGCTCAGCAATCAGCCCATCTACGACCTGAACGGCCGCCGCGTTGCTCAGCCTACTAAGGGCCTGTACATCATTAATGGCAAGAAGGTTATTCTGAAGTAAGGATATACAAGATTAACTCATCCAAATGACGGGGAGGCATCCGAAAACTGCGGGTGCCTCCCCGTAACTATTCAGCGAATTGCCACGGACTTCCTGTACCACACGCTCACTCCGCAAGCCTGCCAAGAATTGATTGACGAAACCAAACAGATGACAAAATGGATAAAAGACAAATGACCGCCTCTATAAAATTTATTTTTCTTTGCAACAATGCCACTTTTGCAACACTTGTTGGTATTCAGTGAGTTATGCGTGGCATTATGGTGGCAAAAGTGGCAAAGAACAGCAAGATTTAACACTTTTAGTGTTGTTCATGTCTTAAAAGCGCAAGCATCCCACAGAGCGTTACGCAAATAGGCAACGGAATATTTGCCTACTGCATTGGATTGATTCAAATTACGGTTGACGCTGGAAACACTGTCTATGATTCACGTAATAACTGCAATGCGATAATAGTAACAACAACCAACGAACTCATTCAGGGATGTCAATGTACTATAATCCCTTCTTCGGTCATACGTATTGGCGACAGTGATTTTGCTGGGCTTGCCTTCAGTCAGTTTGAAATACCGAGCCATATTACGTCTTTAGGGTCTTCTGTTTTTGAAGGTTGTTCCAATCTTACATCAATCTCAATACCAGAGAGCATTACTGAACTTGGTAAAGGTACTTTCCAAGGATGTATATCATTGCAGACTATAGACATTCCCTCAGTAATTATTCAAAAATAACTTGCTACGATTACAATTCCTCAAGAAAAATGTTGAAAAATGACTTCACACTACACTAAACCCGAAAAAATCTTACTAACGCGCTAATACTCAGCGAGATATTTTAGTGTAGTGTTGCTTGCATCACTGCACTAACACTACACTAACTTGAAGTGAATGTCACTCTTACAGAGAAACGGCACTTCTCTTGGAGAGAAACGGCACTTCTCTTGGGGAGAAACGGCACTTCTTTACTATGGGTCTGGAGTTTACACCAAACTACAGCCTTGTTTGCACCAAACTACAGTGTAACGAAGGCTTCACTTCACCCTGATTTGGCCCAAAGAAGACTGGAGGGAAGGCCAAACAAGGATGAGAAGCGGGCTTAATCAAAGCGGAAACTGGCGCTAACAAGAGTGGCGGGAAGGCCAAATGAGGATACACCTATAAGTGGAGGGGGGCATTTCCGTTTAGTGTAGTGTTAGTGTAGTGTCGCAAGTAACACTACACTAAAATTATATGCTGAATATCAACACGTTGCAACACATTTTTAAGGTTTAGTGTAGTGTGAAGTCATTTTTCAATCTTTTTTGAGAGAATAATTGTAATCGTACCAAGTTATTTTTTAACGATTACTCAAGCGTAACGGCCATTGGTGACTTTTGCTTTCAAGTGACTGGACTAACTTCACTGACCATTCCGTCCAGCGTCACCAGTTTTGGACAGTATATAGTTGCTCTTTGCAGCAAGTTGGAGTCCGTCCGTGTAAAGTATAATCCTCCTTTTGATATTAGCAACAAAGCGTTTATGACATACGATAATAAAACATGGCAAGATGCAAGGTGCATCGATGCGACGCTTTATGTGCCTAAAGACACCAAAGTTCTGTATGAGGCGACAGGCGGATGGAAAGAATTTCCTCGGATAGTTGAGGAAGATGGCACGTCAATTACTACTGTTAGGCAGATTGCAAGAAATAAAAGTTTCTACACAGCCGACGGCCGTTCGCTGAATGGTATGCCGACAAAACCTGGTTTATATATTATCGATGGGCGCAAAGTCGTAAAGAAATAACCGTTCTCTCACCACTAAATAAGCGGCACAAGGCTTCCTGAGGTGGAAGCACCTTGTGCTGCTTTTTCGAAGTATTGCCGGCAATTTTGTTGTCTATAAACAATAAAAATATGATTATTACGCGTTTTGTGTTGCTAAAACAATAAAATTTATTATCTTTGCACCATGAAATGTTGTGATTATGGAGGTAATAACAAGAAAATGCTATGCTGATATTGTAGATTCCTGGATAGGGAAGGGTAATATCATTGCTATCGTCGGTTCACGACGTGTGGGAAAGAGTTATGTGGTGAAGGATTTTATTCAGCGGCACAAAGATGACAAGGATGCAAATATCATCTTCATTGACAAAGAGAAAAAAATCTTCAAGGACATCAAGACTAAAGATGATCTCGACAACTGGATAGAGGAGCGATTCCAAGCAGGGAAGCACAACTATATCCTGATTGATGAGGCTCAGGAGATAGCTCATTTCGAGGAGAGTGTCTGCAACTGGTATTCCGAAGAGGACACCGATGTCATCATCACGGGAAGCAACTCCAAAATGCTCTCAGGTGAATTGGCAACCCTGATTGCCGGTCGTCATGTGGAGGTGCGCATCCATCCGCTGACTTACTCTGAATTCCTGCAATTCCACAATCTGGCAGACAGCGACGAGAGTCTGATGACCTACTTGAACTATGGTGGTCTGCCGGGTCTGAGGAAGGTAGGACTCGACAGTGATGAGCAAGTGTGGGCTTATCTCTCCAGTGTATTCAATACCATCGTGCTCAAGGACATCATGGAGCGGCATGACATCCGCAACATTCCGTTCTTGAACAACCTCATTGCCTTCTATGCTGACACCACCGGCAAATTGACTTCTGCTAACAGCATTGCCAAATACATGAAGTCGCAGCAGGCTGACGTATCCTCCAACCTCATTCTGCTCTATCGCAGTTTCTATGCAGAAGCGTTCCTGCTCGATGTCGTTCCCCGCTACGACATCCACGGCAAGAAGATATTCCAGTCGAATGAGAAAATCTACTGGGACGACCTTGGTCTGCGCAACTTGAAGGCAGAGGGGGGGATGGACTCATACATTGAGAAGGTGATAGAGAATGTTGTCTATAAACATCTCCGCTTTCTGGGATATGACGTGAAAGTAGGAGTGCTGAATGCTGGTGAAGTAGATTTCGTGTGTACGAAGCCTGGGGAAACGGTCTATGTGCAGGCAAGTTACATCGTTGCAGAAGAGTCAACGCGTGAACGTGAATTTGGTCCTTTGGAAAAGATTCGTGACAATCATCCGAAATATGTCATCAGTGCCACTCCCCTGCTGACTCGCCGCGACGAGAACGGAATCACACACCTCTCACTGAGGAAATTTCTGAAGACGGGTTTGTGAAATGAAAAAAGTCCTGACCTTTGCAAGGAAAAAAACTTGTATCAGCTATTTCCCGTTTGGCGGAACAATGGTCATCTGCTTCTGGTGAACGAAGGAGATGATGCCCAGTTCTGCATCGTCGCCCAACCGATAGATGTAGGGGCGGAAAGGCTTGGGTACCTCAAAGTCCTGCTGATGACAAACGCCCGTAGGCGACTGCTCGTATTCGGCCAACATCTGCTGATACTCGTTGCCCACCTTTTTTGCATAATACACCGTCATGGGGACGTGAATGAGCAACAGAACGGCAATGATGACGGAGGAAACGCGGCCCAGCAGCTTCCTGAATGGTGTGAGCAACAGCAGTTTCAGCAGCAACAGTACCGAGAAGAGCTCCATCGGGAAACCCATGCGCTGACTGTAGTAGGGGAGCATGAAGAGGAACGCGAATCCTAAAAGGACAATCATCAGCTCTATCTGATGCTCCTTGACAAACGTTTTCAGACGTTCTTTGCCCAACATGAAATAGGCTGCCGCCAACGCGGCAATCATCAGGTAGAGACGCTTGGAGTAACGGAGAATGTCCAGTTTTCTGACAAGTGCCTCTTGCAGCGAGTCGGCCGATGCGCCACTGGCACGTCCCCAAATGCCGGGTGACCCTATGACGGTCAGCGTTCCTGCCCACATGCCGCATATCAGGCACCACTGGCTGGCATTCAGCTGGCGGAAGTGCATGAGGGCATAGAAGAACAAGGCTCCTGAAATCAGCAGGGAGTAGCCTTCGTGGAGATTGCCGCAGATGAGGGCAAAAAGAAACAGCAAAGCGTTGTGCCACGCTGAGGATGTGCCCTTTTGGGACATGCTGCGAAACAGCAGTATGAAGGCCAAGCAGGCAGTAGCCGTCCAAAGGTAGTTAATGGCAAACACTACATCGAACGAAAAAATCCATTGTACTGGGGGCAGCAACCACAGTCCGGCAATGAGGAAGAGCGTTGAGTGTTGAGCGTTGAGTGTTGAGTGTTGAGCGTTGCAGTAACGGAGTCCTAAGAGCAGGAACAAGACATAGACAAAGGCATTGATGACGTTGAACAGGCCCTTGCCGATAAAGCCGTTGAAACATTGGGTAATGAAATGGACGATGAAACGCCCGTTCATAGCCACATAATGGTTAAGCTGAGAGAGGAAGGCTTCCTGGAAGTTATCTACGCGGTTGCTAAAGTCAATGGGGTGGAGCAACTCTGAATCCTGATGGTCGAGCCAGACATATTCATAAATCATGTCGTCCCACCGCAGCGGATTGCTGGCACACATCATGTAGAATGCCACGCCTAACAGCAGCAGCAACAGCCATTTCGTCTTGTTCATTTTACCTTTTCGCCCTTTTTGTAGTCATCAATCAGATAAGGTGGACGTTTCTTGGTTTCATTGAAGATGCGTCCGACATATTCACCCAAGATGCCCATGCAGAGAAGCTGTACGCCACCCAGGAAAAGAATCAGCGTTACCAGTGTGGGGAAACCTCGTGCCGGATCACCATAGATAATGGCTTTTACCAAGTAAAAGACAAGAAAGCCAAACGCCGCGAAGGCAATGATACAGCCCATGATGCTGGCAAACCGCAACGGGGCCGTCGTGAACGATGTGATGCCCTCGATGGCCAGATTAAGCAACGAGAAGAACGACCACTTGCTTGTTCCCGATACGCGGTCGCCGCGGTCGAAGATGATCTCCCGCTTCTTAAAGCCAATCCAGCAGAACATGCCCTTCGTGTAGCGCTCCGTCTCGCGCAGTTCCCTGAGGGCCTTGATGCACTTACGGTCAAGCAGGCGGAAGTCGCCTACATTCTGCAATACCTCAAAGCGGGTGGAGCTGTCCAGAATCTTGTAGAACAGGAGCGAGAAAAACCTGCGTAGCCAGCTCTCCTTGCCGCGGTTAGCCCGCTTGGCATAGACATCTTCGTAACCCTGCTCCCAGTATTCAAGCATCTGCGGAATCAGCGCTGGAGGGTCTTGCAGGTCAGCATCCATAATGATGACAGCATCGCCTCGCACGTAGTCGAACCCGGCAAGCATGGCATTTTCCTTGCCAAAGTTCCTGGACAGGTTGACGTACGACACTCTGGCATCGCGGCTCTGCAGCTGTTCCATCACCGAGAGCGTCTTGTCCTTGCTGCCGTCATTAATGAAGAACAGCTCAAAGTCATAGCGGCTGATGGCATCAATCACCTTGCAGGTTTCTTCATAGAAGCAGGGCAGCGACCTCTCCTCGTTGTAGCAGGGTACAATCAGAGAAACTAACTTTTTGTTTTCTTCCATAATCCTCATTGTTTTTGCAAAGGTATGAATAATTGAGAAAAGTCCAAAATATTTCTTTCGCTTTTTATCACTTTGTTTGGTTATTTGCTTTTTAAGTATTACTTTTGCAAAATAAAATAGTAATAATCGGAGAAATGGATACGATAAAAGGCATAAGATTAGTATGGCTTGACTGGATGAAGGTATGGGCTATTCTTTCCATTATTTGGGGGCATTTTTTCTCCGAAGGTTATGTCTATTTGTACGTTTTCAGTGTTCAGGTGTTTTGTGTGATGTCTGGTTTCCTCTACAAGAAGGCTCCCAATTGGAAGACTTGCATACAGAAATGTTTTTGGCAACTCTTTGTCCCTACATTTATAATGAGTGTGGTAATGCATTTTGAAGCGTATCTTCGCTGTATGGTACAAGGTTCGACGTATGAAATTTCATGGTCTTGGTTCTTTAAGTGGTTTTTGCTGGGACACCGCTGGTGCATGGGACCGTGTTGGTACTTTTACACATTGATAGTCATGAGGCTTATCATGCAAGTTCTTCCTGAAAAGAAGTGGGTTTATATCTTCTTGTTTGTTGGGCTATCTGCTGGAGCAGTCTCTTTGGACGTGATAGCTTTTGAGGCCAGCAACGCGAATGTCAATGTGCTGCTTTGTATGCCGTTCTTCCTGATAGGCGTGTTCTTGAAGCCGTTGAAACAAGTGTTCAATGAGTTGAAGAATTACTATGTTGAAACACTCGTGCTGGCAATATCTGTAGCAGGTGTCATTTTGTGTGCCCACTACAATGGTTGTGTATGGATGTACTTGAATCATTTTGGCAACAATTATGCACTATATATTCTTGGAGGTATGGCCGGTACGGCGATGCTTTATATAATGTCTCTTTGGCTAAGCCGTCTTCCTTATCGCAATACGGTGCAGTTGCTATCGAGAGGCTCTATTGCAATTATTGGCCTGCACATTATTATCGTTAGGCGGTTGGTGCAACTGCCTGACCGCATATGGATTGAAGATTTGGTTTTTGCTGTTTTGATTTTAATGGCATTTGTCCCAATAGTTCGTTTTTTGGAACTCTATTTCCCGTTGTTATTAGGACAGAAATCCAAAGCCAATATTAGAAAAAAATAAATTGTGTTATGGAAAATAGAAGGATAGAATATATTGACGCAATGAGAGGATTCACCATGATTCTTGTAGTCTTGAATCATGTAGCGGGATTTTGTATGAATATTGATGGTAATACCCCGTCGCTAAATACGTATTTCTATGAGTTCAGAATGCCTTTGTTCTTCTTTATAAGTGGTTTTGTCCTGTATAAACGTGATATTCAGTGGAACTTTGTATATTCATGGAAATTTCTTAAGAAGAAGTTCCCTGTGCAAATTATTTCTACAGCAGTTTTCTTTCTTGCCTCCACCTATATTAACAGGCAATATCTTGTTGATAATCTCTGGATGGATTCAAAGGCTGGTTATTGGTTTACGGTCGTTCTTTTTGAATATTTCGTTCTTTATTCGTTAATAAGAATGACGACCCTCCTGCTTAGAATGACTAATTGGTGGAAAGATGCCGTCATCTTAGCATTTGGATTGTTGTTCTTCGTGCTGACAATTCCCTCGTTTACTGCTCGTGTTCCTATAGATCAATCTGTCTTAGATTTATTCTGTTTCAAGCATTTTTGCTATTTTGCCTTTTTCGTCATCGGTACATTGTTTAAAAAGCATTTTGATGGTGTTCAGCGTATTATGGACGGAAAAGTCTTGCTGCTTGTGTGTCTGGCGCTTTTCTTTGGACTAAATGTCTTTAGGGAGGCAGTCATTTCTGTACAATATAATTTATTCAGGTTCTTGACGGCGGTTACAGGTATTATTATTATTTTTAGTTTCTTTAGATCCAGAAAAGAGTTGTTCTCAAATCAGACTAAGTTGGGAAAGGGCCTGTGTTATATAGGAAGAAGAACGTTGGATATTTATTTCCTTCACTACTTCTTCTTACCTTATAATCTTTCATCGGTAGTAACTGTTTTTCATGATCACCCTATGCCTGTACTGGAATTCTTTGTGTCATTTAGTCTTTCATTAGCCATAATAAGTGTATGCTTAATTACAAGTAATATCTTACGGCTTAGTCCATTATTAGCAAAATGGTTATTTGGGGTAAAACCAAGTAAGTAATGAGGCCATTACATTATGAGAATATACGGTTAATGATTTTGATGCACCAGATGATAGCTTTGCGTTTTCGCTCATTGTTACAAATGTCGAACAGCCGGTATAGGCTGGTCTTGTCCAATTTTGACAGCGTGGCATAGTCTTCGTAAATGCCCGCAGGCAGCAACTGGTGAAGATATTTGTTGATTTCCTTACGGTTGCGTTCACGTTGCTGTTCTGAGAGTCCGCCTTCTTCGCGACGGCAGACGATGTCGGGAATAAAGCGCACTTGTTTCTCTTCCTTGACGATTTTCTCGGTGAAGAATATCCAGTCAGAGACCAGTCGGTAGTCTTCGCGGTAGGGGGAGCCGTCAAACAGCGAGCGCTTGATAAAGCTGCTCTGGTGGTCAAGGGTGGC
Source organism: uncultured Prevotellaceae bacterium (assembly GCA_900320255.1). GTDB lineage: Bacteria > Bacteroidota > Bacteroidia > Bacteroidales > Bacteroidaceae > Prevotella. The sequence continues at coordinate 14,701 of ONRS01000026.1, read as the reverse complement.
TACAAAGAAGTGCATCATGGTCAGGCGTGGGGGCTGGATGGAGGTATGGCCAAGCTGCCTTTCCGCGTCGAAGTGGTAGTCCTTGCCCACAATGAAGTCGGCATCCGTGTCGTAGCTGCTGACTTTTTCAAGCACATGTTCGTCATAGAAGCAGTCACCGGAGTTCATGAAGTTCAGGTAGTCACCTTTTGCTCGTGCTATACCCTTGTTCATGCCGTTATAAATGCCGCTGTCTTTCTCTGACACCCAGTAGCTGATTTGCTGGTCGTATTCTCTCAATACGTCTGCACTTCCATCAGTGGAACCGCCGTCAATGACTATGAACTCAAAGTCTCGAAATGTTTGGTGGATAACGCTTTCTATAGTTTGGCGCAATCCGTCCTTATTATTGTAGTTGACGGTAATAATCGAGTATTTCATTTCTTTCTGAAGTTTTTTATTCTACTAAGAACGTCTTTGGAATTTTTGGCGAAGAGAAGGGTGCCTGAAAAATCGATAGTCAGGAATATTAACATACCGACAATCGCATAAAGAACCCATTGCAGAAGGCTTTCGTAAGGGTTGATGGGTATGTAGCGAAGAATAAATAGAGCCCCAAAGAAGGCAAATGCTGAAATGGCGTAATTACGGAGTACGCCTTTCCAGTAGATGCTGACGGGAAGTTTGAAGCCTGCCGAGAATAGGTAATAGGGCTTCCAAAGCACGACGATTGCTAAAAGACTGACAATCTTTCCCAGCAGAATACCGATGATTCTCCACTTCAGACTGCAGACAATGGTGATGGTCACATTGATAATCAGCTCTGCCCAGGCTGACCATACGTCGGCATATAGGCCGTGGGCATAGTTGAAACTGTCAACCGAATTGCGTGAGTTCGTAATATATATATATATAATAAGGAGAATAAGTATTCGATGGTCCATGATGTATTCCGCGCCTAACCAGTGGGCAATGAAGGGTTCAATCAGGGCGTAGAGAGAGAAACTGAGTGTAGCGGCAATGGTATGCTGAATGGTGGTGTATTCCCAGAATACCCGTAACATGTGCTGTTTGTTGCCTTCGGCCACCAAATTACCCACGCTGGCTCCAACGCTGCCAGTGATGGCTGAGAACATCGAGATGAGCTTCGAAATAATAATCATGTAGTTGCCGTAGTAGGCCACCATTTTCAGCGATACGAAGAGGAAGATGAACAATTCGTCGCTCTTTACCAATACGAAGTCCTTGATTTTGTGAATAAAGACTTGCTTGGTCTTGGTCATAATCTCCGGATAGTCCTTCAATAAGTATTTTCCCTGTTTCTTATTGACCTTGAGCCAAGGGTACTCCTTGTTGATTTTCCAGTTGAGGATGATACAGCCAATAATGCCGAAAATAAATTCAACAGCTACCCATACAAAAAGGTTCTTGTAGGTATAGGCTAAGAATATTTGCAGAATGATCTTGAGGATATTGGCCGACTGGTAGTATATGGCGACCAGGTAGTTCTTCTGGTCAGATGATAGCAAGATTTGCCGGTAATTAATGAAATAACCGATAAGGGCTGAACCCAGAATGGAATAGAAGGCAAAGTATATGATGCCCAAACCTAATTCAGAATGGGCAAAGATGAGTGGGAAGAAAGCACTGATGATGATGCCGCCAACGAGAATGATGCTTCCAATCCAGTTGTACAGATAGCCTAATACTGACAGGATGTTCTGAATTTCTTGTCGGTTATTAGTCTGTAATGGCTTAAAAAGGAAATAGCCGATACTGGCTGTGATGCCCAGTTCTGCCAGATTCAGATAGCCCAAGATGTTTCCTAAAGTACTGGTCAGACCGATGAACTCGGTGCCTAAGTTGTCAAGGAATATCTTTCGGGAGAAGAAAGCCAAGAACAAAGTGAGGAAGTAAAAAATAAGATTTACTTCCGCATTGAGCATGCTTTTATGTGTTCTTTCTCCCATGTGCTATTTGTTATGTGTGGTGTGGATGAAGTCTTTGTCCTTATGGTTAATCCTAAAGAGGTTTGTCAGCATGTGCCATACCAGCCTGGGGAGTGTTACTATCTTGGTAAAGACAGTTCGGTTGCGGAGTGATGACGGCATAGCAATGTATAACGAGAGGCACAACAAAACAAACAGGCCCCACCACTTGAATGTGAAGAATGAAGAATGAAGAATGAGGAATGAAATCAATGTTGAAGTAAGGCAGAAAAAAGCGATGATGACAAGGAGCATGGACCGTGGGATGAGAGCCTGCTGAATGGTCTTGTCAATGTAGTTGACATTTCCTGTCATGATGGCTTTGGGAATGTAGGGAAGCATTTGCAGGAGTGATTGCACCTGTCCTGTCATCCAACGTAGGCGCTGCCGTTGAAAGTTTTCGCTGTTACTTACTTTCTCGTCAAAGACGGGAATATCATTCTCAAATTTGACAAAGATGCTCTCCTTCATGAGCATGGTTTCCAGTTCACGGTCTTCTACGGCAGAGTTGAGAAAACCGACGTGCTGACGGAACCAGTTGTAGTCAAAGCACATGCCAGAGCCGATAAGGGCGGATGACATGCCGATGACATTATGTGCACGGCGGAACAGCGTGTTGTTGATTTCTTCACTTACACCGTCGAGTACGGCTATATTATTGTCTGCGTTCTTTGCACAGCGGTGGCACTGAATGGCTTTATATCCCTTTGCGCATGATGCTGCTAACTTGTTGAGGAAATAAGGCAGAACCACATTGTCTGCATCCAGAATGACTACGTAATCGTAAGCATCCTTTTCCTTCACTACAAGATCAATAGCATATTGAAGCGCCTTGGCTTTAGAACTCTTTTCGAACGAAGGTAGAAGAAGTGTTATGGGTAAAGCGGCTAACTGCTTATTCGTTTCATCTGTCATGTGGTCGGAGATGACGGTAAGGTGGTATTTGTCTTTCGGATAATCCGATAACAAGAATTGTTTGACAGAATGGATGATAACTGCATCCTCATGGTAAGCAGGATAAAGAATGAGAAACGTTGTGTCTTTCTCTCCTCTCCTCTCTCTCCTCTCTCCTTTATAAAATAGTGAAATAAAAGCAAAGAAGCATACATACAGCACAGATCCTGCCATGATGATCCATAGCAAGAGGTCAATGACGTATATGATGTTCCAAATCATTATTTCTTGTTTTTATGTACGAAATGCTTGTCACTTTGAACAATTTTAGCAGGGCTGAATAGAGAGGCAATCATGATGAACGGAACTTTTCTGAAAGACTTGTTCCAGTTCTTGTCAACCAGATAGTCTGGAGTGGATATTGCAAAGACAAACATGACGAAGGCAAAAAGGAACCACCACTTAATGGCCAATGTAAAATAGATAAACGGCATAAGAATGCTCATCAGCGCAATGATTGACATCATGACCGTGCGAGGCATGAGCATCCATTGTATCAGCTTGTCAATCCAGGCATAGTATCGGTTAAAGATGGCTGTAGGCAAGTAACGAAGATTCCTGATGAGTGAGTGGAACTGAGCAGACGACCAGCGGGAACGTTGTTCGTTGAAGTCGTGGATTTCGCGGATTTTCTCATCATAGACAAGAATGTCGTCAAAATAGTCAACAAAGATGCGCTGGCGTAATAACAATGCTTCAAGGTCTTTGTCAAAGGCTGTAAGCTTTACTTTGAAAATGTTTTCCTTAAACCAGCTGAAGTCGAAGGCATTGCCTGAACTGGCCAAAGCAGATGATAAGCCAACGGTGATATGACCTCTGCGGAAGATGGTGTTATTGATCTCCTCAAACACTGCATCCATGTGGGCGATAGCTGTGTCACGGTTTTTAGATAGGCGATGGGCTTGAATAGCCTTTGTTCCAGAAATCTCATAGGCATCATTCATCTGTTGTAGAAATTCCTGTTCAATGACAGTGCCGGCATCTAGTATCAGGACAATGTCGTAAATCTTGAATTGTGGAAGATTATTGATGGCAAATTGTAAGGAACGTAACTTGGAACTATCGCCAAAATTGGGGATAAGCAGGGTGATGGGGTATTGTGCTAAACGGATATTGGTCATTTCGTCCTCATGATCTGAAATGACAGTTACGTCAAACATCCGCTGTGGATAGGTCTGTCCGAGAACTGATCGTACGGTTTCAAAAACAGCTTGGTCTTTTTTATATGCTGGAATCAAAACGATAAAACGATTCTGGTGCCTGGCTTTTGGAATCACGGAGTGGCGGCTAAATAATCCTGCAATGGCAAAGAAAGCCAAATAAAGGACGGTGATAGCCACTATGCCGAAAAACAGCCAGTCTATGATATAGATGATAATCCAAAAATCCATATTGCTATATTTTGATGAAATGATGTATTCCTTTGATTACTGCTTTTGTCAATGACAGCTTGCCGTGTAGGGTGTGTTTTATGACATCCCTGCCTCCAACCAGGAAGATGAGATATAAATAGGAGAGAAACTTATAGGGGGCAAATCCGTTGCGACTTACAAAGAGAAGCCTGTTACGTGTAATGTAATAGGTACGGAGCGGGCTGTTCTGTCCTGTTGTCTGACTTTCTTTATGATAGATAGTGAATGAAGGGTCGTACCAAATCTCGTAGCCAGCCCTACGAATCATCATGGACCAGTCGAGCTCTTCGTAGTAAAGAAAGTAGTTTTCTGGCATTAGTCCTGCCTTTTCCACGACTTCACGCTTCACCATCATGGCAGCTCCATGAGCATAAGGGGTGGGGTAGGCATCATTGTATTGCCCGTCGTCTGGTTCCCCAAAGCCTATCGCCCGATTTCTCATGGTGATTCTTGAAAGAGGCGTGTAACCAGCAAACTGAATGGGGGCATCGCCCCACGCAAAGCGGATCTTAGGACACACCATGCCTATCTTTTCTGATGATTTTAAACGCTCAACCAGCGAATAAAGATTCCTCTCTCCACTCTCCACTCTCCTCTCTCCACGATAAAACACCGTATCATTATTCACAAAGAACAGATATTTTCCTTGGGCTGCCTTAATGCCAAGGTTATTACCTCCGGCAAAACCTAAGTTTGTATTGCTGCGTATAACCTTGATTTGTGGATAGCGTTGCAAAAGTATGGATGCTTCGTCTTCCTTGGATGCATTATCAACTACAATCACCTCTATGGACGCGTCGTCTAAAGGTAATGTCTCAATTAGCTCACTGGTGTCTTTCAACCCATTGTAATTGATAGTAATAATGGATAATACAATGCTCAATTCTCAATCTTCAGTTTTCTATCTTTTATCAGACTCGCGAAGCTTTCTTCTTCTCCAATTTGAGTCGTTTCCGTTCTTCCTGTTTAGCAAACAGACCCTCTTCGTATGCTATCCATTCTTTTTCATAGAATGGCAATCCATAGACCAATGTCAATCCGCCATAGAACACCAGGCAATTGGGGAACTGCATCAATACCTGGTTACCGTAACCACCTAACTGAATGGCCACAAAGGCGCAACACATGCCAGCTCCGATACCACGTAACGAAGGACTTTTTAGTTTAAACAAAACCACCCAACAGGCACCTGCAAACATGAAGACCATCGTAATAAGGAAAACGGTAATGCCTATAATGCCTGTTCTGATCCAGATGTTTACGTACTCTGAATCGGGTGGAACTGCGGCCATTACCGCGAATTTGTTATTGGCAGGCACATCTTCACGGCCTAATCCAATACCAATACCCCAAGGTGCTTCGGCCATGTATTTCTTCATGGCTTCTTGATTGGCAGCACGGGCTCCGGCAGATGCGTCGTTTCTGTCAAATGCCGTACGCATACGGCGTATCTGCTGATAGCTGTTACCAATGTTCGTGAACACTAATATAAAAACAAATGCTGCAAAAAATATGGTAACAGGCACGGCAATCTTAAATGATTTGGACAGGAATATATAGACAATAGCACCGGCAAAAAAGCAAAAGATGGCAGTACGGGTGCCTGAAGGGAACATAGCCCAGAAAGTAGCCAATCCTATGACAAAAAATAGCAGTTTGTGCTTCCATATCCTACTGGTGATGGCAAAAATGATGAAGGCTACAGAGGTCGCGGCCATTCCAATTCCATAGTTTGCGGCATCACTAAAGATGGAAAAATAGCGGATAAGTGTTCCGGCATTTAATATATGAGTACTATGTCCGATTGTGTTTATCCAAGCATTCTCTGCCGTAGTAAAACCGAAATACTGCTGCTTCCACACCCAAAAACATGCAAAGAAAGCTAATCCCCCCCAAATGAATATGTATTGGATAAGTACTTTTGGATTTGTAATATACAAACTGAAAACCAAAAAACAATACATAATCTGAAATGCCATTGCTCGGGCACCAGTGTACCATGCGGCGAAATTGATTCCAATGTTGCAGGTGTCGTTCAGCACTTCTATAATGATGAAACCGCACCAGATGATGAGCATGTAGAGCATAATGTTGCCTGCACGTTCTGCTTTCAGCTCCTTGGCGTCAATGATAGCCAATGCCAATAAGAGAATCTCTAATAGCTCATTTGGAAGAGACATCGGTATTGGCAAGGATATATCCTTCATCTGTATCAGGTAATTGACAAAGATGAGCACCCAGAAAACAAACATTCGATACCTGAAAGCCGCTATGATAAAGAGTGCGATAACAGGTAATATGCAGACGATAGCAAATGCATTGAACCCAGCTGTAGCGAATTCATAAATGGCAAGTAAAAACAGGAGAAAGAGTAACAAGACTCTTCCTCCGTTGTGATCCACGTAGCTTCTATAATTCGTCCTTGATATGTTCATTATTGAGCGTGTTCGTTTTCTGTTGCGGTCAGACCCAATTGAGAGATACGATAGACGAAGTTCTTGAACTTAGTATATGGTGGTAACTGACCAGTGAACTCCTCTACAGCATACCGGCTGGATTCTGTCAGGTACATGTAGAGCGAATCCTTGTTTTCAAGCTGAGACTCAAGTTCTTTGAGTGCTTTCTGATCTACATCCTTCCACGTACGATTAGCACGAGTAACCATCAGATTAACAGTACCCATGTTCAGCAGAGCCGTTGAAATAGAGTTATCGTTCAGATTGGGATATTCCACAATGGCTATCTCATCAGGCATGATGTCAGCACAAAGGTCTTTAATGCTCTTTGCCATGATGTACTTGCTGTCTTCGGCGAGGAAGTCTTCATCGTATGTTAGACGGCGAACCTGCAGACCAATGGAAATCCAGTAGTTCTCCAATTCCTGAGCCAGATAGCTCTTGCCGTTGGCAGCATCGGTCGAGATAAGGTTAAGCACATTCTGCTGTCCTTCCTTGAAGTGGGGGAGAAGTGCCTTGCTTAACTGGCGTAACGCCATGTCCGAAATCATCTTGTTGTAACGACGATAGCGGAGAGTGCTTTCTTTCGGATAACAGCCCATGACGGGAATCTTGGTAATGCGTTCTGAACGCATACGGTCACGAAGTGTGCGGTCAAGCAGCTCAATGATGAAGAAGTAGAGGGCTGTCAGCATAAAGGTCAACAGGAATGCTCCCAACAATATCATCATACGATTGGTGGGCTGTGCATTCAGTGGGAACATTGGCGGGTTCAGCACACGCAGCGAAGCGGTGGTCATCTGGAGGTTACGCTGACGCAGACGAGCAGCATTGAGTGCTCGTAGCATTTCCATATAGTTACCTTCGATAAAGCCAATGTGGCGGGCTTTACGGTCAATGGTCGCACCAATCGGAGCAAAATACAGGAATTGTCTTTCCAATTTCTGTGCCATCACGTCCCGTGCGTTCATCATGGCTTTGGTCTTCTCCAGTAAAAGAACCTGATCCAGCCAGTTGTCAATCATTTTGTTGGCCTTGACTCCAGTCTCTGTATTAAATGATGCCGCCTCAATATCGCGTGTCAATGATCTGACGCGTCCAGTTACCTCCTGCAAATCGCGCTGTGCTTTTGCCAGCTCTTGCTGAGACTCGGCATCAGCTCCTCCATTTTCGCTACTCATTAATTGAAGATTGGAGATGCGTGACTGGATGCGGGAAATATCACGGACGCTATTAGTGAACTCACGGTTTGAACGGATAATCTGCGCACGGTTGCCTAACTGACGCTCCAGATAGTCCATCAGCGCCTTTGTGGTGGTGTAGTCCATGAGCTGATTGTTCTCTGCTATCTGCTGCTGGGCATCCATTGCTGTCACTTGCTTGGTCTGCTCACCGTAATTAATGATTCGTTTTGAGACATTATAGCGAATCAGATCGTCTTCTGCATTGGTCAATATCCTGTAAAGACGCTGTACCTCACGCTCAAAGAACTTGATGACGTTGTTAGTCTCACCGAAGCGTATATTCTCGTATTGCTTCTTAAATACTTCATTAAGAATGTCCAATGTGTTATAAGCAATACCGGGATCGTTGGCAGAGTAGGCAATGTCAATAATATCACTATTTTTCAGCTGCATCACCTTCAGGCGGCTGGTAATGCTGTTGATGCCGAAGTAAGGATGGTAGTTCAGGAGACTGAAAATGTAATTGTCCTGCATCGGTTTTTCGTAAGCCTTCAGATTTGCATACGTCTGTGCTTCGCTGTTATGCTTGATTAATGCCTTTACTTCTGCAGGAACTGTTGCATTCAGTTCACGGAAGTGCTCGGCTGAGATGTAATTGTTGTCCTTGTTGGGGTTACCATACATCATGCAGCGGGCAAACAAGCGAAGAGCAACCTCATGGATGGTATTGTCTGTCGTGATAATCAGCATGAGGTTGGTAATGTTTGTCTGCGAGTTTCCTCCTACCGAACCAGTGCCTTCCATGTTATAACCGGTAATCATACCAGTATAAATGGTGGTATTGGTGTCATAGATGCGCTCCATGTGGCGGGTGAGGAACCAGGCAATAATGAGCGCAATTAATGGAAGAATAACAAGATACCAACGAATCTTGTACAAAAAACGAACTAAATATCTGAATGTATCCATAATGTTTATTTGTCTTAATTATTTCTTCTTTTTCTTGGCTTCTCTCTCTGCCTTTCTCTTGGCATCTCTTTCTGCCTTTTCAAGTTTGGCTATTTTCTTCTGCTCCTCATCGTTCTCGCGCTTGATGCGTTTCTCAAGTGCTCGCTTTTCACGTTCCAACTCACGTTGTGTCTTTGTGATTTTCCCTTCGAGGGTAATCTCCGTGGTGGTGTTCGTGATGATGGGGGTGTGAGTAAGAATCTCCAGTGTGATGATATTTGTTAAGATTTTGGCCTGGAGTGACTGATAATTAGAGACGACACCCAGCTCATGCTGCTTAGTATAGGCAAAATCTTCAATATTCATGTCGCCCTGGTGAAACTGTTCCTCATTGAGCTGACCGGCTCCTTGGTAAGCCGCAGCAGCCTCACCGCTGGTCTTCAGTGTTACAAGGTCGTTGGTGATGGTTGCATATAAGGTGGCAATCTGCAATTTCAGATTATCATAGTCTTGATCTCTCTTGTATTTTGCCATTTCTGCTTCTAATCTCTTGCGCTTGATGGAAGCCCCTAAGTCCAGAATGTCCTCCAAGGGAACACTCACGTTGACACCAACATTCCAATAGCTCTGTTCACTACCTTGGAACTGGTATATCATGGTGTTGTACTGTGAAGAGTTGTTGCCCCACATGTCTGTCTTGCCGTAGCTGTAGCTGGCATGACCATAGACATACGAGAAGATGTGCCTCTTTTGTTTTGCCACTTCTGCTACTGCCAGTTCATGGGCTTTGACAGATTGCAAGACTGTTGGGTTCTCTTTTGCGTTTTCAAAAAGAACGGAAAGTGGGGGCAGGTGGAAGGTTGAGAAATTAATCTCATTGTCCTGACTGGAGTCGAAGAAACCAGCACTGATGCCGCTGTTCTCGTACTGGGCGGAAACCGTCCCAGCCGCAACAAGCATCGATGCACACAGAAGATGCCTTAAATGGTTCATTTTAATATGTTTATACATTTTCTTTTTGGATAAATGCTGTTAATGTTCTAAAGATAATCTTCATATCGAGGGCAAAGTTGTAAGTCTGGCCATAGAGAATGTCCAGCTGCTTACGTTCCTCGGCAGACATGTTGCCTCCCTTTCCGCGCTCTTCAACCTGCCAGAGACCTGTCAGACCAGCAGGAGCCATGAAACGGTCTATGCTGGAGTCAATGGTCAGTTTCTCTGCCTCATAGAGTGGGAGAGGGCGGTTGCCAACTACTGACATGTCGCCTCTTAAGATGTTGAATAACTGAGGGAGTTCGTCAATGCTGTATTTGCGGATGAATTTTCCGACCTTAGTGATTCGGGGGTCGTTCTCCACCTTTACAAAGGCATTGCTGTTTTCCTCTTCTTTCTGCTTGTTAAAGTCACTTTCTGCAACTACAAAGTCATCACCAACGAGCATGATTTCGTCGTCGCCAATCATCATGGCTGACTCCATGCCTTGGTCAAACATCATTTGTTCGGCTTCGTCGCCAAGCGGAGAGGTAATAACCTGCTTGTTCTCATCCTCTTCTTCTTTCTCCTCGTTCTCAGCATACTGATTACGACCCTTGCTGACTTCCTTCAGCCGTTGTTCTGCATCAACGTACATGCTGCGGAATTTCAGGAAGTCAAAAATGGTATAGTTAGTACCTACGCGCTTCGATTTGAAGATCACCGGACCCTTGCTTTCAAGTTTGATGGCAATCGCGGTGATGATGAATACCGGCGAGAGGAAGAATATGGCAAGTGAAGATGCTACAACGTCAAATGTACGTTTCCAGAATGGAATCTTGAATTTCAGTATCTTGTATTTTGCATCTTGGTTGTTGAACAGTATATTCTCTTTTGCAATGATGAATTGAACTTTCTTGTTCAGTTCGGTAATTGAAGATTCTTTGTTAAGCGTGTCATTGATGCCGCATTTCTGGAAAACAATCCTCTCTTCTGCTGTCAGAGGGTCTGTCAACAGAATGATATACACATCCTTACACTTGTTACGGATGTATTTAATAGCGGTGACATCCTCATTTTGCTCATTCTTCTCGAAGAATAAAATGAAGTGCTCGTTGGGGAATCGTGGCGTGCAAATAGATGCCGCTTCCTTATAGGCCGTCATCATTTTTACTGACTGCCCAGGAATATATTTGAGGCGTTCTTGCGTTTTGGGGTTACTGCCTAAATATACAACACCTATCATAATTTATACTATATTTATACTATTTAATTGGGAAGAATCTTTTTCACCCTGATTTTCAATTCCATAGGATTGAAAGGCTTGACAATGTAGTCAACGGCGCCAATCTCCAGCAGGCGGATGCGCTCACTCGTAGAGTCCTCGCTGCTGAGCATGATGACGGGAATGTGGCGGAACAGCTCATTTTGCTTGATCCACTCCAAGAAGTCATCGCCACGCATGCCGGGCATACGAATGTCAGAGATAATGAGATCGGGCGTGTTACCTGCCTGCAGCCACTTCACGCCTTGCAGGCCGTCAGGAAGCCACTGAACTTCATAGTCGCTCATTAGGTAAATGGAGAGCACTTTTGCTATTGTCTCCTTGTCGTCTAAGATTAATATTTTCTTTTTCATATACGTATATTTTCCTTTCTAACTTGCAAAGGTAAGCAAAAGTTTTTAATTGGGGACAAATAATAGTAAAAAAATGCTCAATTTTGCGAAAAAAGTTGGTTTTTAAAATATTTTTGGGGAATTTTGTGGCGTAAAACGTATTATATTTAGATAAAACATCAAACATTTTTAATTATGGCAAACAGATATTTATTAGGTTTTGATGTCGGCAGTTCTTCTGTTAAGGCATCTTTGGTAAATGCCGATACCGGCAAATGTGTGGCTACGGCCTTTTATCCTGAAAAAGAAGCTCCTATTATGGCTGTAAAGGCTGGTTGGGCAGAACAAGACCCGCAAATGTGGTGGGACAATGCCAAACTGGCTTTGAAGAAGATTATGGCTGACGCGCAGGCTGCTCCTGAGGATGTGAAGGCTATTGGTATCTCCTATCAGATGCATGGATTGGTTTGTGTTGACAAGAATCTGAAGGCACTCCGTCCGTCCATTATCTGGTGCGACTCCCGTGCTGTCCCCTACGGCGAAAAGGCTTTCCGTGATTTAGGCGAAGAGCAGTGCCTGAGCCATCTGCTGAACTCACCGGGTAACTTCACGGCAGCAAAGCTGGCGTGGGTGAAGGAGAACGAGCCTGAAACGTACGAGAAGATTTATAAGATTATGCTTCCTGGCGACTATATCGCCATGCGTCTGTCGGGTGTGGCTAATACCACCGTCAGCGGACTTTCCGAAGGCATGTTCTGGGACTTCAAGAACAATCAGGTGGCTGACTTCCTGATGAAGTACTACGGCTTCGATGCTTCACTCGTCAGCGATATTGTTCCTACCTTCAGCGTGCAGAGCGAGGTGTCGGCTGAGGCTGCTGCCGAACTGGGTCTGAAAGCCGGTACTCCGATTACATATCGTGGTGGAGACCAGCCGAATAACGCTCTTTCGCTCAATGTTTTTAATCCGGGTGAAATAGCTTCTACGGCAGGCACCAGCGGTGTCGTCTATGGTGTGTTGGGTGAAGTGAACTACGACAAGAAGTCGCGTGTCAACATGTTTGCCCACGTCAATCATTCCAGTGAGCAGACCCGTCTGGGCGTGCTGGGCATTTGTAATGGTACGGGCATTCTGAACGCATGGATTCACCGTAATATTACTGCCGACATCTCTTATGCCGAGATGAACGACCTTGGTGCTACGGTGCCCATTGGCAGCGACGGCGTGACCATTCTGCCCTTCGGTAACGGTGCAGAGCGCATTTTGGAGAACAAGGAGCTGGGCTGCTCTATTCATGGACTTAACTTCAATACCCACACAAAGGCTCATCTGGTGCGTGCTGCTCAGGAAGGCATTGTCTTCTCCTTCTGCTACGGTATGGAGATTATGCAGCAGATGGGTATGGACATCAAGAAGATTCATGCCGGCAAGGCCAACATGTTCCTCTCACCCTTGTTCCGCAACACGCTGGCTGGTGTCAGCGGGGCTACCATCGAGCTCTACGATACCGATGGCAGCGTAGGTGCCGCTAAGGGTGCAGGCATCGGAGCAGGCATCTATAAGGACCACGAAGAGGCTTTCGCTACGCTTGAGAAGCTGCAAGTCATCGAGCCGGATGCAGCCCATCGTGCAGAATACCTGGCTGCCTATGCTGCATGGAAAGAGACATTGAAGAAAAACTTATAAACTCACAAACTTTTAAACTTACAACAACTATGGCTAAAGAGTATTTTCCGTTTACCGGTAAGATTCCTTTCGAGGGAAAGGACAGTAAAAACGTAATGGCTTTCCACTACTACGAGCCCGAAAAGGTAGTAATGGGAAAGAAGATGAAGGACTGGCTGAAGTTTGCTATGGCCTGGTGGCACACCCTGGGTGGAGCATCAGCTGACCAGTTTGGTGGTCAGACCCGCTGCTACGAGTGGGACCAGAATGCCGACGCTGTACAGCGCGCCAAGGATAAGATGGACGCAGGTTTCGAGATTATGGATAAGCTGGGCATTGAGTATTTCTGCTTTCACGATGTTGACCTCGTTGACGAGGGCGCAACGGTTGAGGAGTACGAGGCCCGCATGAAGGAAATCACCGACTACGCTCAGGTGAAGATGCAGCAGTTCCCCAACATCAAGCTGCTCTGGGGTACCGCTAATGTGTTTGGTAACAAGCGCTATGCCAATGGTGCTTCAACCAATCCCGACTTCGATGTAGTGGCTCGCGCCATCGTACAGATAAAGAATGCTATCGACGCCACCATTAAGCTGGGTGGTTCCAACTACGTGTTCTGGGGTGGACGTGAGGGCTACATGAGCCTGCTCAATACAGACCAGAAGCGCGAGAAGGAGCACATGGCACAGATGCTGACCATGGCCCGCGACTATGCCCGCTCAAAGGGTTTCAAGGGCACGTTCCTCATCGAGCCAAAGCCTATGGAGCCCAGCAAGCATCAGTACGATGTTGACACAGAGACTGTTATCGGCTTCCTCCGTGCCCACAATCTGGACAAGGACTTCAAGGTGAACATTGAGGTGAACCACGCCACGCTGGCAGGCCACACCTTCGAGCACGAGCTGGCTTGTGCTGTTGACGCAGGCATGCTCGGCTCTATCGATGCTAATCGTGGCGATGCCCAGAACGGCTGGGATACCGACCAGTTTCCCATCGACAACTACGAGCTGACGCAGGCCATGATGGAGATTATCCGCAACGGTGGCCTGGGCAACGGCGGTACTAACTTCGACGCTAAGATTCGTCGTAACTCTACTGACCTGGAGGACCTCTTCATTGCCCACATCAGCGGTATGGACGCTATGGCACGTGCCCTGCTGAATGCTGCTGACATCCTTGAAAACTCTGAGCTGCCCGCCATGAAGAAGGAACGTTACGCTTCGTTCGATGCTGGCTTGGGCAAGGACTTTGAGGACGGCAAGCTGACCCTTGAGCAGGTTTATGAGTACGGCAAGAAGGTGGGCGAGCCGAAGCAGACCTCTGGCAAGCAGGAGAAGTACGAGACCATCGTGGCTCTCTATGCCAAGTAAATTTTCCCTCTATATTGAAATCAAAAGCGGTGAGCCTGTCCGGTTCACCGCTTTTTCTGTCGTGTCAGCGTTTCTTCAACACAATTTTCTGGGCATAGAGGTTGGCTATTGATCTCCTGAAAGCCACAAATTGCGGATACAGCGAAGCGGGGAAGC
>ONRS01000047.1 GCA_900320255.1 uncultured Prevotellaceae bacterium | reverse complement strand
GGCCGTTCTATCTACTTTGAGCGGCCGCTCTATCCACTTTGAGCGGGCGCTCTATCTACTTTGAACGGCCGCCCTTACCCCGACGATCGCGCCGATCGTTCCCTAAGAGTGGCGCGATCCTCCCCGACGATCGCGCCACTTGCTCCCTTCGACTGCGCCGCCTCGTCTCACAACTACAGGAAAAGTCTTTGCTTCTTGCCATGCATGCCCAGTCTTCTTGGCTGCAACGGCGCTGGGGCTACTCGTCGTCCATGGGGTAGCGTACGCCCCACTGCTGACGCAGCTGGTCCATGAGCTGCATGATGTAGAGCGTCTCGTGGTGCGGCATCTGGGGCGGCTCCAAGAGGCCGTGCTCCAAAGCCGACTTGCAGGCCATGAACTCATACTCGTAACCCGTAATCTGGGCGGGCACGTCGATGGTCTCCACAAAGACGCGGTCGTGGGTGTTCACGGTGACATGCTGCGGGTTGTTGATGTTGTCGATGATGAGGTTGCCGTCGGTGCCGGCAATGACGCCAATGTTGTCGCCCACGCACTGTGCCGACGACTGCATGTTGGCCAGCATGCCGTTCTGGAACGTCAGGGTGATGGCATTAGTGAGGTCCATGCCCGTTTGGCTCTTGACGCACTGCGACGTCATCTCACTGATAGGTGCGTCGCAGAACATGCGGGCGAAGTTCAGGGCATAGACACCGAGGTCGAGCAGGGCGCCGCCGCACAGCTCGGGACGCATGATGCGCTCCTTGTTGCCCATGGAGTAGCCGAGTGTGGCGGTGATGAGGCGTGGCGTGCCGATGCGTCCGTCGCTGATGAGCTGTCGGACGAAGGGCACCACGGGCTGGTAGCGCGTCCAGATAGCCTCGGCCACGAAGACGCGGCGCTGCTTCGCCTCGCTCAGCACGCGCTCCGTCTGGCGGGCATTGGCCATGAAGGCTTTTTCCACCAGACAGGCCTTGCCGGCGCGTATGGCCTCGAGCGTCACGTCGTAGTGATGGCTATGGGGCGTGCCAACATAGACCAGATCGACCTTCGGGTCGCTGATGAGCTCGCTGTAGGAGCCGTAGGCCTGCGGTATGTTCCATTTGTCGGCGAAGGCGCGTGCCTTCTCCGGCGTTCTTGATGCCACGGCGTAGGCCTGTATGTCGTCCAGTGCGCCGAGCGTGATGGCAGCCTTTTCGGCTATCCATCCTGTTCCGATGATTCCAACGTTCATTTTTTTTGTTTTTTTATTTTTTTCTCGAGGTACGAGGGGGCTCATTATCGAGATACGAGGTGCGAGGTACGAGGTACGAGGTACGAGAATACCTTGCACGCCCATCTCTGCCATGTAGCATTTCTCGTACCTCGCACCTCGTACCTCGTACCTCGAAAACGGTTATTGATAACACTCAAAAATCTTGCTGACCAGCGTGCGGTCCAGCTTCGGCGTGACGAGGCTGACGAGCCAGGTGACGGGGAAGCCGCCCATCATGGCGATGGCACCGCAGTTGATGGGGTTGATGGGGTTGCCCAACAGCATGTTGACCACCGTGAGACCCACGCCCCACACGAAGCAGGCCCAGACAGCGGCCGTGGTGACACCGCGCCAGTAGAGACCGAGCATAAACGGAGCGAGGAAGGCACCGGCCAAGGCTCCCCACGAGATGCCCATGAGCTGGGCGATGAACGTGGGCGGGTTGAGGGCAATCATGAGTGAGATAACGATGAAGAACACGATGAGCACGCGCATGACCACCACCTTGCGGCGCTCAATCTTCTCGGCCACCTCGTCGTCGATGGAGCCTTCCTGCACCTCGCCGGGCAGCGACTTCTTGTCGCGGTAGATGAGGTCGAGCGTCATGGTAGAGCTGGAGGTGAGCACCAGCGAGGCCAGCGTGGACATGGAGGCGGAGAGCACCAGCAGCACCACGAGGGCGATGATGACGTCGGGCAGGGTGACGAGCATGGAGGGCACGATGCTGTCGAAGAGCATGCGGCCATCGACCATCTGCGGCGGATAGAGGCGTGCGAAACCTCCAAGGAAGTAACAGCCGCCAGCCACGATGAAGGCGAAGACGGTAGAGATGATGGTGCCGCGGCGAATGGCGCTCTCGTCGGTGATGCTGTAGAACTTACCCACCATCTGCGGCAGTCCCCACGTGCCGAGCGAGGTAAGGATGACCACGCCGAGCAGTCCCCACGGGTCGGGCCCGAACCAGGAGGCGAAGGGGTGAGCGTTGAGGGTTGAGGGGTGAGCGTTGTCGGCGGGCAGTGCAGCCAGCTTATCGACGGCAGCGGCAAGTCCGCCCTGCGTGTTGAGCACGGCCATGATGACCACCACAATGCCGAAGAGCATGATGACGCCCTGCACAAAGTCGTTCATGGCCGTGGCCTTGTAGCCACCGAGTATGACATAGACGGCCGTGAGTATGGCCATGATGACGACGCAGTATTCGTAGGGAATGCCGAAGCCCATCTCGAAGAGAGTGGAGATACCCTTATAGACACCGGCGGTGTAGGGAATGAGGAACACGAAGGCGATGACGCTCGCCGTGACGCGCAGTCCCTGACTGGCGAAGCGCGTGCCGAAGAAGTCGGGCATGGTGCGGCTCTCTATGTGCTGCGTCATGAGCTTGGTGCGCCGCCCCAGCACGAGCCAGGCCAGCAACGAGCCAATGACGGCGTTGCCCACGCCAATCCAGGTGGAGGAGAGCCCGTACTTCCAGCCGAACTGTCCGGCATAACCCACGAAAACGACGGCCGAGAAATAGGAGGTGCCGTAGGCGAAGGCCGTGAGCCACGGGCCTACGGAGCGTCCGCCCAACACAAAACCGTCAACACTATTGGCCTGCTTGCGTGAATAGACACCCACGCCCACCATGACGGCCAGGAACACAATGGTTAAAAGAATCTTGATAATCATCTTGTTTATTTACGATTTACAGATTTACGATTTAAATGATGAAGGTCAAAGGGAATCGGTCAAAGGGAACTGGTCAAAGGGGGTCGGTCAAAGGGAACCGGTCAAAGGTCAAAGGCTTAGGGGAGGCTTAGACCTTAGACCTTAGACCTTAGTCCTTAGTCCTTAGTCCTCAGACGCTCAGAAGGCTACTTGCACCTGTGCCTGAACCCAGTTGTAGTCCTTGGAGCTGATGTTTTCGCCGCAGAGGCAGCGGGTGTATTGCAGCTGCACGCGGCACTTCTTGTAGTACCAGTACTGCACGCCGATGGTCAGGTTGGTCTGGTCCCAGCCATCGACGCCGGTGTTGCGGTCGAACGTCTCGCCGCTGGCCACGATGTCGAGGGCATTGACTACGGGAATGGCCGCCGTGACGTAGCCGCCGCGCGAGCCTACGTCGCCGTCCTCGCCGCCGAGCCACTCTGCACGGATGCTCAGCGGACGGGCCTCCTTGAACTTGCTGCCCGTGTAGGGGGCCGACTTATACTCAGCGCCTACCGAGTAGCGGTTGCGCTTGTAGTTGTCGCCCACTTGGATGTCGGGGTTCCATGCCGCCGTGCCTACGGCACAGCCGGTGCCCAAGTAGCCGGAGCCGACGATGCGCAGCCCGTCAACGGGGCGCACCTCGAGTTTGGCTATGAAGTCTTTCTGGTTGTTTTGGTCGCGGCGGTTGATGCCCTGTCCGCTCATCAGTGCCAGTTCGTAGTGCAGCTTGTCGTTGAGCAGGTCGCCATAGACCATGAGTCCCATGTCGCGGCCGTAGTTCACGCCGTTCAGGGGGTCAGGGCCTTCGCCTGCCAGATAGAGCACGGCCTGCGAATAGACATCGACAAGTTCCAGTTGGGTGGGGGAGAGCGGGTTTTCCATGGAGTAGGAGTGCTTGAACTGTCCTAAGCGGACGCTCAGCGCACGGTCGTTGGACAGGCGGTAGTCGGTGTAGAACTCCTGTACGACGCTGGAGAAGTCGTGCATGAAGAGGAACGACCAGCGGTCGGTGATGCGGGCCTTGGCCCAGAGCAGGGTTCGCTTCAGGTTGTAGGCGTTCTGCCTGACGCCGTTGGGGTCCTGATAAGACCAGCCAGCCTGTGCGTAGCCATTCAGCGTGATGCGGCTGGTGAGGTTCTTCAGCCAGTCATTCTCTGTTCTGTCGGACGGAGTGCCCGACACCGTGTTTTGCCCCATGGCAGCCGTGCTGCTCATGGCGGCCAATGCTACGGCCAGCGTAGCACAGCGGATAAATCTTGTTGTCATAGTTATCAATGTGTTGGATAAATCTCAAATCTCAAACCTCAACCCTCAAATCTACTTGTAGTCCCTGATGCGCACGTCGATGCCGGATCCGCTGAGCATCAAGGACAGCTGAGCCATGCGCGTGTCGGAGTAGTGGTAGGGGAAGAGCACCTTCGGCTTAATGGTCTTGGCGGCCTTCACCAGTTGCTGCGGGGTCATGGTGTAGGGCTGGTTGCAGGGCAGGAAGGCAATGTCGATGTCCTTCAGCTCAGCCATTTCGGGAATGTCCTCGGTGTCGCCGGCAATGTAGATGCGCAGTCCGTCGAGGGTGAGCACGTAGCCGTTGTCGCGGCCCTTGGGGTGCATCTGCTCGCGGCCCGGCGTGGTGTTGTAGGCAGGCACGGCCTTCAGCATAATGTTGTCGGTCACCTGCACGGAGTCGCCGTTGTTGAGCGGCATGCCGTTGAACCACATGTTATAGACGCTTTGCGGCTCGTAGATGACCGTAGCCTCATTGCGCAGGGCGCCGATGGCCTCGCGGTCGAAGTGGTCCTGGTGCTGATGGGTGATAAGAATGATGTTGGCCTTGGGGAAGTCGAAGTAGTTGGTGACGGGCTGAATGGCGTCGCCGACGGGATCGACCTGTATCTCCGTGCCGTCGAAGTTGATTTCAAGACTGGCGTGCTTGATGCACGTAATTTTAACGCTTTTGCCTGACTTCGTCTGGAAAGTGTCAGTACGTCGCTGGGCCATGACAGCGGTCACGACCAGCGAAAGTAATAATGCTGTAATGATTCTCATGTCGTTGATTGTTTAATTTGGGGGACAAAGATAGTACAAATAATCGGAAAAGCAAAGAAAAAGCTTACACATTATTATATATTGGGGGATTTTTTTGTACTTTTGCAGCATGAACATAGAACCGATAGCGCATTTTTGCTCACCATTTACGTCGAAGTTCGGCATACCGCGGCAGGCGGGCATCGTGCCTGAACTGCGGGGACAGATAGTTTTTGAACCGAAGTATCGCAATGCCGATGCCCTGCGCGGACTGGAGCAGTTTGACTACCTCTGGATTATCTGGGGGTTCTCTTCGAGGAAGGAGGAAGGAGTAGGGAGGAAGGAGAATAGTGCGATGACCTTCCATCCCACCGTCCGTCCACCGCTGTTAGGTGGCAACGAGCGGCGTGGCGTGTGGGCCACGCGCTCGCCTTTCCGCCCTAACGGCCTCGGACTGTCCAGCGTGCGCATTGACCGTATTGAGAACGGTGTCATCCACGTCTTAGGTGCCGACCTCATGGACGGTACGCCGATATACGACATCAAGCCCTATCTGGAGTATGTGGACAGCCACACAGGTGTGCGCAGCGGCTTTGTCGATGAGCGGCAGTGGCAGCGTTTAGAGGTGGTCATGCCAGAGGAGCTGCGTGAGCTGTTCGCCCCCGACGAGCTGAAGGCCCTGCTCGCCACGTTAGAGCAAGACCCGCGCCCGCAGTACCACGACGACCCTCAGCGCATATACGGCATGCCCTTCGGTGGGCGCGATGTGCGCTTCCGCGTAGAAGGACAGCGGCTATTGGTGGTGCAGGTAACTGTTTGTTGATATTATTCTTCATACTCGTCCAGCCGGTCGTTCCAGAGATACTTGCGCGTCTCGTGAACGATGATGCCGCTGAGGAAGAGCAGTGACAGCAGGTTGGGAATGGCCATAAGGGCATTGGCACAGTCGGCAAAAGTCCAGACAAGGCTGAGGTTGATGACGCTGCCAATGAATACGGCGGCAATGTAGAACACGCGGAAAACCTTTACCCAGCGCATGCCTCCCAGATACTCCACGGCCCGCTCGCCGTAGTAGCACCAGCCGAGGATGGTGCTGAAGGCAAACGTGAGCAGACCGAAGGTGAGCAGCGGCGTGCCCAAATAGGGTATCTTGGAGAAGGCGGCCTTGGTGAGCACGGCACCATTGGAGAAGTCGATGTCGCTATAGGCCAGCACACTGCTGACGATGACCATGCCCGTGATGGCACAGATGACGACGGTGTCCCAGAACGTGCCGCTTGACGAGACGAGTGCCTGCCGTACGGGGTTGCGCGTCTTAGCGGCAGCGGCTACGATGGGGGCTGAACCGAGGCCCGACTCGTTAGAGAAGAGTCCGCGGGCGATGCCGAAGCGGGCTGCCATCATGACCGTAGAGCCGATGAAACCGCCACCGGCTGCTTCGGGTGAGAAGGCAGAGACGACGATGAGCTTCAGGGCCGGCCAGAGGAAATGCCAGTTGATGCCGAGGATGACCAGGCACCCCAAGACATAGAAGAAAGCCATGAAGGGCACCAGCATGGAACAGACACGGGCAATGCTCTTGACACCACCCAGGACGACGGCTGCCGTCATGGCACAGACTACGGCTCCGGTGAGGTAGGGCGAGATGCCGTACGACTCGTTGGCCAGCACGGCAATGGCATTAGCCTGAACGGTGTTGCCGATGCCGAAAGAGGCGCAGGCCGTGAAGACGGCAAAGAGTACGGCCAGCCACTTCCAGCCTAAGCCGCGCTCCAAGGCATACATAGGACCGCCGAGCATGCGCCCGTCGTCCGTCTTTACGCGGTACTTGATGGCCAGAAGGCCTTCGGCATACTTCGTGGCGATGCCGAACACACCCGTCAGCCAGCACCACAGCACGGCACCCGGCCCACCCAGGGCAACAGCCGTAGCCACGCCGATGATGTTGCCCGTGCCGATGGTGGCGGCTAAGGCGGTGGCTAAAGAGGCAAACTGCGAAACGTCGCCGTGTCCCTCAGCATCACGCTTGATGGAGAGGCGTATGGCCGTGAAGATGCGCAGCTGCGGGAAGCGCAGCCGAAAGGTGAGATACAGGTGGGTTCCTAAGAGGAGGATAATCATGGGCCACCCCCACAGGAAGTCACTCGCAAGTGTCAGTATGTCGTTAAGTCGGTCCATTGTTATGGGGTGTTGGGTGTGTCGAAGGTTATCTTAACAGGACTGAAACCCATGGAGCGCAGCATGTTGGCCACTTGTTCCTCGGCGTTCTCCTGTGCACGTCTGATGTTCTCTGCCGTCAGACACTGGCGCAGCATCTTCTGGCGGGCACGCTGATAGAGCGCCTCGCGGTCGCTGGCACTCCATGTGCCGTTGGAGATGAACGAACGGGTGTGGGCTTCGTCAATGAAGTTGTTGTCGAGCAGCTTTACGGGGGGCAGCGTAACCTGAAGGGTGTCGCCGTTGCTGGTGAAGGCATGTTCGCTGAGCTGCTGCATGTCGATGCCGAGGCGCAGCGTGCCGTAATAGATGCGTACCAGCTGGTCGTCGAAGAAAATGCCTTCGCGAACGGTATCGACCATCTCCTCGTCGCTGATGGAGAGAAACTCCCACTGGCCGATGGCACGCATGGAGCGTATCTGCTGTGGCGTGACGTCAATCTGCTCGTCGGCCACGAGTGAGAGGCTGTTAGTGGTTACCTTATTATATATATAGTAGGCAAACAGCAGGCCGCAGACGAGCGACAAGAGGCCGATGCCGACAGTGAGGTATTTGTTTTTCTTACTCATTCCTTACTCCTTTCGATGATTGCTTCCGTGTCGAGGTCCTGACGGAAGGTAATGGTGATGTCTTGTTCGGCATAGCCTAACTGCTTGATCATGGGAATCAGCGTGCGTGCCGCATTCTTGCGGGCAGACTCCACGATGCCCATGGCCGGCACAGACTTGATGATGGCCTCACGACCCTGGCGCTCGTACGATGTGAGCTCGGCGTCAGTAAAGTCGCGGCGCAGCAGGGCCACGTACTTCTTGATGTTCCGGTGGTCAATCTTCGAACTGGTCAGCTGCACCTTCGGGTCGGGCAGCAGGATGGTAATCTTGTTGCCCTGACGCTGAACGTTTTGCTCAGAGAACCCGTCGAAGTCGATATACGCCTTCAGCGTGGCATCCATAGGAATGGCTATCTTACGGTCGCCGAGCATGGGCAGCTCCATGTCGTATCGCTCACCCGTCAGCTGGCCTTGCAGGCGCAGCACGTCGTCGTGAGTGACTATCTTGTGTATCTGGTATTCTGCCGTATAGAGGCGGGAACATTGTTGTACCTGCGTGACAATAACCTGCATGGTGTCTGGCTCTGCCGACTCCTGCTTGGAGCAGGACGACAGGCAACAGCCAACAGCCGACAGCCAGCACTCAACAGCCAGCACCCAACAGCCAGCACCCAACAGCCTAAATCTCTTTCCCATATCGTTTGTTTACAAAATCGATGCAAATATACTAAAAAAATGTCAGTTCGCTTAATAATCGGCTAATTTTTTTATCAACGATTAAACTTTCCTGCAGACTTAGCGTCAAAATGATAGTTACGTGACTGAGAAATAAACATTAAGTATTCACTAAAAAACAAACAAAAGGTATGAAGATGAAAAGGATAATTCTGGCTTGCATCGCAGTCTTTGCAATGGGAACCACAGTAATGGCACAGTCTGACGAACCCCGTCGCGGGAAACCCGACAAGGCCGAAATGGTGAAGCACCGCACGGAGCACATGGTCAAGAAGTATGACCTGAACGAAGAGCAGGCACAAAAACTGCTGAAACTCAACACCCGTAAGGCCGAGCAGATGGAGCAGCTGACGGTTGACTACGACAAGGAGCTGAAGGGTATTATGACAGAAGAGCAGTTTGCCAAGTACCAGGCAGAGGACAAAAAGCATCCTCGTGGCGGTGACCGCCGTGGTCACGGACACCACATGAGACGATAGCAATGACCAAAAAACGACCTCAGGCGAAGTGCCTGGGGTCTGTTTTTTTGTGACAAAAAGCAAGGATTGTTTGGCAGTGTCGTAATTTATGCCTACCTTTGTACCCCGTCAGAACAAAAATAAGAACCAATAAAATGAAACAACTACTGCCAATTATTGCCGTGATACTGCTGGTGGGCACCATCGCCTCATGCAGCAGCAAGAAACAGCGTGAAGACATTATTACCACAAAATACGAGAAACCTGCCCCGCAGGGGCCTATCCGTACGGATGACTATAAGGACACCAAGCAGTTCCGATGGCTTGACCGTGACTATACGTGTACCATTGAGCGCATGGCCGACGACTCCCTGCCCATGGTGAAGGACGAGACGGGACAGCAGTTCGTCGATAACCGCGTACGTGTGGTTATAACCCGTGCGGACGGCAGCAAATTCTTCGACAAGGAGTTTACGAAGGTGTCGTTTGACTCTTATATTAATGAGGACTATCGCAAGACGGGCATTCTCGAAGGTTTCGTGTTTGACCGTGTAGAGAATTCGGAAGTGCGCTTCGCATGTAGCGTCAGCCGTCCGCAGTCGGATGAGTTCATCCCGCTGATTCTTTCGGTGAACCGTATGGGCAACATCGACATCAAGCAGGATACCCGCATTGACACGGAAATGGAAGATGCGCCAGTAGCCCCTGAGGAGGAGCCTGCCGAATACTAAAGCCAACAGCCCCTTTTCATTCAAACTCCCCCTGTTCAGGGGAGTACAATACTTCCTCGGACTACGTCCCATAAAGCCTCCACGTCAGCCATACACTGGCAGACGAGGTTGGCTCCTTCGTCGGAAAGATTTTTGTCGGGCAGCGGACCAGTGTTAACGGCAATGGTGAAGATGTGGGCTGCTACGGCGGCACGCACGCCGAGGGGCGCATTCTCAATGACAATGGCTTCCCACGGGTGAACGTTCAGTTTCTTCAGCCCGGCCAGGTAAGGCTCTGGTGAGGGCTTCCCGTGCTGCACGTCAAAGCTGGTCACCATGAGCTGCTTGTCGAGCAGGCCGGGGAACGACTGCTCCAAGTGGTCGAGCAACGTGCGCTGACCACTGCCGGTAACCACGCCAATCTGCATTCCGCATGACTTGATTTTATGCATCAGGTGTTCCACACCGTCCATCTTTTGAGCCGGTGGGCACTTGGCGAAAAAGTAAGACTTGACATCGTACATTCGCTGAGCCTCTTCGTCAGAGAGTTGGCGTCCCCACTGCTGGAGGGCTTTCATCTTGATGGTCTCCACGCCACGCATGCCTTCATACAGGTAGGCCTCGTGCTCCTCCATTTCAATGCCGCACTGCTTCATGGCCAGATGCCAGGAACGGGCATGGTTGGGCATGGAGTTGAAGAGCACTCCGTCCATATCAAAAAGTACGGCTTTCGGACAAAATGCCCGAAAGCCGTTGCTTCTTAAATAGTTTTCAATGATGTTCTTCATCTTAAGCTTCCTTTGCCAGACGTTCCTTGATGGCCTTTGAGTCAGCCTCATAGCCGGGCTTGTCAAGCAGGGCAAACATGTTCTTCTTGTAAGCCTCTACGCCAGGCTGGTTGAACGGGTTGACACCGAGCACGTTGCCGCTGATGCCACAACCAATCTCGAAGAAGTAGATGAGCTGTCCGATGTAGTACTCGTTCAGTTCGGGAACGCTGATGCGGATGTTAGGCACACCACCATCAACGTGAGCCAGGCGTGTACCGAGTTCGGCCATCTTGTTTACCTCGTCAACACGCTTTCCAGCCAGGAAGTTCAGACCGTCCAGGTTCTCCTCGTCACTGGGGAAGAGCAGCTCGCGGTTGGGCTTTTCAATAGAGATGACCGTCTCGAAGATGGTACGTTCGCCATCCTGAATCCACTGGCCCATGGAGTGCAGGTCGGTTGTGAAGTCGCAAGAAGCGGGGAAGATGCCCTTCTTGTCCTTGCCTTCAGACTCTCCGTAGAGCTGCTTCCACCACTCGCTGATGAAGTGGAGCTTCGGCTGGTAGTTGACCATGATCTCAATCTTCTTTCCGGTACCGTACAGCCCGTTGCGAACGGCAGCATACTGGGCAGCGAGGTTCTCTTCGAACGGAACATCCTTGCCACAAGCCTTCTCCATATCGGCAGCACCCTGAACGAGGGCCTTGATGTCGAAACCGGCACAGGCAATGGGCAGCAGACCAACAGGAGTCAGCACAGAGAAACGTCCACCCACGTTGTCGGGAATGATGAAGCTCTTGTAACCCTCCTTGTCGGCACAGGTGCGTGCGGCACCGCGCTTGGCATCGGTAACGGCCACGATAACCTGCTTGGCCACATCCTTACCCATCTGGGCCTCACACTGCTTCTTCAGCAGACGGAAGGTGAGGGCGGTCTCGGTGGTTGTACCAGACTTCGAAATGTTGATGACGCCGAACTTCTTGTCGCGGAGGTATTCAGTCATTTCTGACAGATAGTCTTCGCCGATGTTGTTGCCGGCAAAGAGAATGACGGGATTCTTCTTATCCTGAATGAGCCATGCAAACGAGTTGCCAAGGGCTTCGATAACGGCACGGGCACCAAGATAGGAACCGCCAATACCAGCTACTACGACCACTTCGCACTTCTCGCGGAGGGTGTTAGCCGTGGCCTGTACCTCATCGAGGAATGCTGGCGTGATGCTGCTGGGCAGGTGTAGCCAACCTAAGAAATCGTTACCTGGGCATGTCCCGTTCTCCAAGGCCTGCTGAGCGGCCTTTACCTTTGGCTCGAAAGCCTTCACTGCGCCTGCCTCGAGGAAGCAAGCAGCCTTTGAAATGTCAAGTTTGATGTTGTTCATATTAAAATAGTTATTGATATAATGAGCATTTAACGGAACGAGTCTGTCAGCAGCTTGATCTCAATCTGCGGGCTGATTCGTTCATACAGTATATTATAGACGGCATCCAAGATGGGCATATTGACGTGCTGATGGCGGTTAATCTCCTTCATACACTTTGTACCGAAGTAGCCCTCGGCAATCATCTCCATCTCTATTTGTGCTGATTTCACCGAGTACCCCTTGCCTATCATGGTACCAAACACACGGTTACGCGAGAAGTTAGAGTAGCCTGTCACCAACAGGTCGCCCAGATAGACGGAGTCGTCCATGTTGCGCTCCTGTGGGTGAACGCTCTTCAGGAATCGAGTCATCTCCTGAACGGCGTTAGACATGAGAACAGCCTGGAAATTGTCACCAAACTTCAAACCTGAACAGATGCCGGCAGCGATGGCATAGACATTCTTCAGCACGCTGGAATACTCAATGCCTATGACGTCAGGCGACGTCTTGGTCTTGATGTAGTCACTGGTCAGGCAGTCGGCAAAGGCCTGCGCCTTCTCAAGGTCAGAGCACCCAATGGTGAGGTATGACAGTCGTTCGAGAGCCACTTCCTCAGCATGACTTGGTCCGCCCAGACAGGCAAGATTCTCGTAGGGCACGTCATAGACCTGATGGAAATATTCTGAGCAGACCAGGTTCTCGTCGGGCACGATGCCCTTGATGGCCGTCACGATAAACTTGTCGCGCAGGCGTGTCTTGAGCTTTTTCAGGTGGCTCTTCAGGTAAGGTGAGGGCGTGACGAAAACAAGCGTGTCGTACTGTTGTGCAATTTTGTTGATGTCGCTGGAGAATTCTATCTCGTTGACATTGAAATGAACTCCGACGAGATAGGCAGGGTTGTGCCCCAGCCGCCGGAAGTCCTCTATGCGGTCGTCGCGTCGCATGTACCAGCCAATGTGGTGAGTGTGTCCCACCACAATCTTGGCAATAGCTGTCGCCCACGAGCCGCCGCCGATAATTGCTATTTTACCACAGTCAAACATTTGCCTTATCTATCCATGCAGCTACCTCATCGACAGAGGGTTTCTGCATGTCGAGCTTATACTTCTTGACGATGTCGCCAATCTTCTGTTGCAAGCCTTGGGCTTTCTCACCGCTGATGTTCTGCACCATGTTGAAGCCGGCTTTGCGCAACACGGGGACCCACTCCTCGGAAACACCAACGGCAGTCCATTCTTCGACGCTGCTTTGGGGAATCTTCTTCTCGGGCTTCATCTGTGGGAAGAACAGCACTTCCTGAATGAATGTCTTACCAGTCATGAGCATCACCAGACGGTCAATACCGATGCCGATGCCAGACGTTGGGGGCATACCGTATTGCAAGGCGCGCAGGAAGTCCTGGTCAATGATCATCGCCTCGTCATCACCCTTGTCGGCCAGTCGCATCTGCTCAACGAATCGCTCTTCCTGGTCTATCGGGTCGTTCAGCTCTGAATAGGCGTTGGCCAGTTCCTTTCCGTTCACCATCAGTTCGAAGCGCTCAGTCAGTCCGGGCTTTGAACGGTGCATCTTGGTCAGAGGCGACATCTCTACGGGGTAGTCGGTGATGAAAGTGGGCTGAATGAACGTGCCCTCACAGAACTCGCCGAACAGCTCGTCAATGAGCTTTCCCTTACCCATGGTTTCGTCAACATCCATGCCCTTCTCAAGACAGAAGGCGCGAATTTCTTCTTCCGTCTTTCCCTCGCAGTCGAAACCCGTCTTCTCCTTGATGGCATCGAGAATAGGCAGACGGCGGTAAGGAGCCTTGAAGGAAACGATGTTGCCGTCAATCTCACGCTCTGGTTTGCCGTTCACGGCGATGCAGATGGTTTCCAGCAATTTCTCGGTGAACGACATCATCCAGTTATAGTCCTTATACTGGACATACAGTTCCATGCACGTGAACTCGGGATTGTGGTTGCGGTCCATACCCTCGTTGCGGAAGTTCTTGCCAATCTCATAGACGCCTTCGAAACCGCCGACGATGAGCCTCTTCAGGTAGAGCTCCGTTGCAATACGCATGTACATGTCCTGATCGAGCGCATTGAAATGGGTGATGAACGGACGGGCACTTGCTCCTCCGGCAATAGATTGCAGTGTAGGCGTCTCCACCTCCGTGTAGCCAGCCTCGTCCAGCACTTTCCGCAGGGTGCGGATGACGGTGGCTCGTTGCAGGAAGGTGTCTTTCACACCCTCGTTGACTACAAGGTCAACATATCGCTGGCGGTAACGCAACTCCGGGTCGTCAAACTTGTCGTAGGCCACTCCGTCCTTATACTTTACAATAGGCAGTGGCTTCAGTGCCTTTGACAGCAGCGTCAGCTCCTTGGCATGAACACTGATTTCGCCCGTCTGCGTACGGAAGACAAAACCACGGATGCCAATGAAGTCGCCAATGTCGAGTAGTTTCTTGAAGACGGTGTTGTAAAGGTCCTTATTCTCATCGGGGCAGATGTCGTCACGTGTCACATAGACCTGAATGCGGCCCTTCGAGTCCTGCAGTTCCACAAACGAGGCCTTACCCATGACGCGGCGGCTCATCATACGGCCGGCGATGCAGACCTGTTGCAGTTGTGAAACATCGTCGCTTTCAACGCTCCATGCTCCACTCTCCACGTTTTTGAGAATGTCGGTAGAAAAGGCGTTGGTAGGATATTCTGCAGCAGGATAGGGGTCGATGCCCATAGTGCGTAACTCTTGCAGACTTTGGCGTCTGCCTATTTCTTGTTCACTTAATTCTAAGATGTTCATATTCTGTTTTTGAGATGTTTTGACTGCAAAGGTAATAATAATTTACGATTTACGATTTACGATTTGCATTTTTTTAAAGTTTTGCTAAAAAAAATGAGAAATAGTTTGGTAGCATAGCAAATTATTACTATATTTGCCACATTAAACTAACAAAATCGAAAGGCTATGATTGAAACCTCACTAAAAGACAAAGTATTTGCTGTTCAAATATCAGTGTTGAGAACGGCGTATGCTATTGTTGATATTCGTGGAGACATTCTTGCCATGGAAGAGTTTCCGACGCAAGATTTTCCCAATATTAATGATTTTGTTTCCAGGTTATGCGAGCGCATGGTTGAGATGATGTTGGCCAACGACATGTTCGGCTCCATCCGCTCTGTGGGCGTCAGTGCTCCCAGTTCCAACTCGATGACAGGATGTATTGAAAATGCCGTCAACCTGCCGTGGAAGGGTGTCATCCCTATTGGTGCCATGATACGTGACCGGCTGGGGCTGGCTGTTGCCGTGGGGAACAAACCGCACATCAGAGCCTTGGCAGAAAGTGAGTTCGGCGCTGCTCATGGTATGAAGGACTTTGTGTTGCTTACGCTGGGTCATGGTTTCGGTAGTTTTATCTACTCCAGCAACCAGCCATACCAGGGAACAGACGGTTTTGCCGGAGAGGTGGGCCATAACACTTGCGACGTCAACGGGCGTATCTGTGGTTGTGGAAAGAAAGGCTGTTTGGAGGCATACGTGGCTGAGCGTGGCATTTTGATGACCGCAAAGGAAGTGCTGGAAGAGAGCAGTGAGCCCAGTCTGATGCGTGGCTTCGAAAATCTTAAGCCAAAGAATATCACGGAGTTCTGCGAACAAGGTGATGCGCTGTCCATTGAAGTGATGCGCCGTACGGGTGTCTGGCTTGGTTGGGGACTTGCCAACTTTGCCACGGTCATGGATCCGGAGGCTTTTGTGCTGACAGGCGGTATCACTCATGCAGGCAAGTGGCTTTTTGAACCAGCTGAGGAGACTTTCGATAAATATGTATTCCACAACATCAAGGGTAAGGTTCGCTTCGTCATGGGGGCCATTGATGCCAGTGTTTGCGACTTGTTAGGCGCTTCAGTCCTTGCATGGGACGTGAAGGAATATTCCCTGTTTAAATAAAAGAGGTATTATGGAAGAGATGAGGATAAAGACCAGGGTCGTCGGTGTCGATTTGTCTTTGGACTTCACGACCATTGGCATTGTCAATATTCGTGGAAAGGTTATTGCAAAGGATTCTTTTGCTACGAATGACCATCAGAATATCAGTAACTTTGTTTCTGCACTCTACGAGAGGATCAAGCGGCTCACAGAGGAGAACGGTGGCATAGAAACCATACGCTCCGTGGGTATTAGCGCACCCAGCGCCAACTACAAGACAGGATGCATTGAGAATGCCTCCAACCTCCCGTGGAAGGGTGTAGTGCCTCTGGCAGCCATGTTGCGCGACCGACTGGGCTTGGCCGTTGCTGTGGCTAATGACGGACATGTGACAGGTCTTGGCGAACAGGTTTTCGGTAGTGCTCATGGTTTGAAAGATTTTGTGGTAATGACTTTCATTCGCGGCGGTGTGGGCAGCAGCATTGTCATAGGTGGAAAGGCTCACTTGGGCGCAAACGGGTTTGCGGGTGAAATAGGTCATACCTGTATAGTACCTGATGGCCGTCAGTGTGGCTGCGGCCATAAAGGCTGTCTGGAAACCTATGCCTCAACATCGGGTCTGGTGCAAACTGCTGTCGATATGATGAAACAGAGTGACCAGCCGTCACTCATGAGGAGTGTCTCCCATCTGAACATTCAGGCGGTGGCACTTTGTTGCCAGAAAGGTGACGAAATGGCGTTAGAGGCCGTCAGGAAGACAGGTGTCATCCTCGGCCGGGCATTGGCCAACTACGCCTCCACCTTTAATCCTGAGGCTATTATTCTGACTGGTGACATCCTGTTAGTGACCGAATGGATGATGCCCACCGTGCGTCAGACCATAGAAGACAATGTGTTCCATAACCTTCGTGGTAAGGTGAGGGTGCTTGCTTCTATTCTGGATGAAGAAAACCGAACGTTACTCGGTGCGAGCGCGCTTGCCTGGGAAGTAAAGGAATATTCACTCTTTAAATAATAATGAACGTAGATAGAATAAGACAAATCATAGAAGCGAAGCCCAATCTTTCAACCGCCCTCGGGATGGAATTTCTTTCCACACCCGAGGACGATGTTTGTATGGCACGCATGAAGGTGGATGAGCGTAACCGCCAGCCCTTCGGATTCCTCAGTGGCGGTGCTTCGCTGGCCTTGGCCGAGAATGTGGCAGGTGTTGGCTCTTCGTCGTTATGCCCAGGTAAGATGTGCGTGGGCATAGAGGTGAGCGGCAGTCATGTGCAGGCAGTGGCAGAAGGCGACACCGTGACAGCTGTTGCCCGGCTTCAGCATAAGGGGCGGACGCTTCATGTGTGGAACGTGGAAATAACCAATACGGCAGGCGAGCTCATCTCCACTGTCCGCGTT
Source organism: uncultured Prevotellaceae bacterium (assembly GCA_900320255.1). GTDB lineage: Bacteria > Bacteroidota > Bacteroidia > Bacteroidales > Bacteroidaceae > Prevotella. The sequence goes on along the minus strand of ONRS01000047.1, from coordinate 11,544 downwards.
ACTAATTATGTTGTAAATCCAAGTAAGTGATGTCGGCTTTTGCTTTGTATCGACTGCCGCACGAGCAGCATTTCACGATGGTGGAACAGACCAGTGGAATGCCTCTTGAACTGTCTTCGCTTTCTGAACTGAATGGTCGTCGGGGGTTTGTGGTGGCTCCCTTTGCTGTTACTGACAGTGAACCGTTGTTACTCATTCGTGGCGACAGGGTGGAGCAGCACCTCTTGACCGACCGTTTAGAGCTACAGTGTGAGCTGGGGCAGGACGAGGGGGACAACAGCTCGCGCGAGACCTATAGCATAGACTTTGCTAACTATCATGCTCACCTCGTGTCGGGTGACTTCCAGAAAATAGTGCTGGCGCGTAGCGCAAAAGTGCCGTTACAGGCTTCGCAACATGTTTACGACCTGTTTTTGGATGCCTGTCGGCGCTATCCGCGTATGTTCGTCTGTCTTGTCTCTACGGAGAAGACGCAAACGTGGCTTACCGCTACGCCCGAGATTCTTCTTTCGTCAGCAGCCGGTAATTGGCAGACCATAGCGTTAGCCGGAACGATGCAGTTAGAGGGTGACGACTTGAACAGCGAGGGCGAGCATGTTACGTGGGGCATAAAGAATATTCAGGAGCAGCGCTATGTGGCGACTTACATCACAGAGTGCCTGGAACGTTTTGCCGAAGATTTTACAGAGCGGGGGCCTTATACAGTACGTGCCGGCAACTTGGTGCACCTGCGCAGTGACTTTACCTTTACGCTGCCCGATACGCTTCATCTTGGTGATGTGCTGATGACGCTGCATCCCACTCCAGCTGTATGCGGGCTGCCTAAGCGCCAGACCTTTGACTTTATCAGGAAGAACGAGCATACGCCCCGTCATTACTATAGTGGCTTCATGGGACCACTGCAGTTGCCTGCTACCCATCTCTATGTGTCGCTGCGTTGTATGCAACTACTTGCTGACGGCTATCGGCTCTATGCCGGTGGCGGTTTACTTCCGGACAGCACAGAAGAGCAGGAGTGGCAGGAGACTGAGGCCAAGATGGAAACTATGCGGAGTTTGTTAGTTCATAATTCATAGTTCATAATTCATAGTTAGATTGTGTATAGTAATAAAGAGAACGTCAATATACTTACAGCCTTGCTGGTCAAGCACCAGGTTCGTTATATGGTGGTCTGCCCGGGCAGCCGTAATGCTCCTATAGTACATAATCTGAATGAGTGTCCGGATATTACGTGCTACCCCGTAACCGACGAACGCTCGGCTGGGTTCTATGCCCTCGGTATGGCTTTGCAAGATGGCACCCCTCGTGCAGTGGGAGTTTGTGTTACCAGCGGCACGGCATTGCTCAATCTGCTGCCTGCTGTGGCAGAGGCTTATTACCGGCATGTGCCGTTGGTTGTTATTTCTGCCGACCGTCCGCCACAGTGGATTGACCAGTTGGACGGCCAGACGCTTCCGCAGCCTGACGCACTTGGGCGTTTTGTCAGAAAGGCCGTCACGTTGCCTGAGCCTCACAACGACGAAGAGCGTTGGTACTGTAATCGTCTGGTCAATGAGGCTCTCATTGAGAAGTATGCCCCAGTGCACATCAACGTGCCCATCACCGAACCGTTGTTCGATTTTACTGTTGAGTCGTTGCCCGATGAACGGCAGATAGAACGGGTTGAGGCCGATATGTCTGACCTGACGCTGAGCCACATAGTGCGAATGTTCCTATTGTCGAAGCGTCCTATGCTCATCAGCGGTCAGCCCATGAATCCGGGAATGGACGAAGCGGTGCTGCTGGCTGGTGAAGACGAGAGCTATGTTCCTGACCTTGTGTTATATACAGGAGACTCCATTGTTAGCAAGCGGCTGAAGCGTTTCCTGAGAAAGGCAAAGGAAACATGGGTTGTGAACAGAACGGGTGAGGTGACCGACACTTTCTCCAATCTGACGAGGGTGCTGATGGGCGATGGTGCTGTGGTGGCCGATCTCGTCCGTTTCCATTTGGAGCAGCAGCCGCATCCCTTTGTGCAGCTGTGGGACGAGTTGTTGGCCAAGGTGCACAAACACGCCGCAACGTACGTTCCTGCCTTTTCACAAATGGCTGCCGTCAGGTGTTTTGAGCAGGAAATCTCAAATCTCAAATCTCAAATCTCAAGTCCTTCCGTCCACTACGCCAACTCCTCTGCTATTCGTCTGGCCAATATCTATGCGCAGCATCCTGTGTTCTGTAACCGTGGGGTGAATGGCATCGAGGGCTCACTGAGTACGGCGGCAGGTATGTCGGTAGTGACTGCCGAAGCGGTGTTCTGCGTTATTGGTGACCTGAGTTTCTTCTACGACCAGAATGCGCTGTGGAACCAGAATCTGAGGGGAAACCTGCGCATATTGTTGCTGAATAATGGTAAGGGTGGTATCTTCAACATGTTGCCGGGCTTGGAGCGCAGTGCTGCCCGTGACCGTCTGGTGGCAGCAGCTCATCATACCTCTGCCGAAGGCATCTGCCAGCAGAATGACGTCATCTATCGTAAGGCGGAAAACGCGGAGGAGATGCAACAGGGCATCAGCTGGCTCGTGCAGACAGAAAGTGCTCGTCCTCTGCTGCTGGAAGTCTTTACCGATGCAACAGAGGACGAGCGGGTGCTGAAAGCGTATTACAACTCGCTTAATACTTGAAGCTGGACCCGCCGACAAACTCTCGCATGATGCTGGTGGGTGGAATCTCCTTATCGCTGATGGGCAGGAAGTAGTGAATGAACTTCAGCAGGCGGTGGGCTTCCGCATATTCCGGGCAGTTCTTCGGTACGCTGCTGAGAATGATGTCTGCATGTAGTCGCAGCACGGCAAACTCAATGTTGAGAGCCGAGTTGAACATCACGTCGGCCGTTTCCTGAAAGGGGAAAATCCATTTGTCTTCCGCCTCGCACACGTTCTTCCACTGGCTGATGGTCTCTCGTGCTGTATAGGCTCCCTTGTTATAGTCACGGATGATGCGGCGCAGCAGTCGGTTGTCGCGCACGGGAATCCAGTTGTGGTCGTCAAGCGAGATGCTGGTCAGTGCCGAAATGTATATCCTGAACTTGGCCGAATCGGGAATCTTTTTGGTCAGCAGCGGGTTCAGGGCGTGAATGCCCTCAATAATCAGCACGCTGTCGTTGGTGAGCTTCAGCTTCTTGCCGTTCCACTCACGCTTACCCGTTACGAAGTTATATTCAGGAATTTCCACACGCTCACCGGCCATCAGCCGCAGCAGATGGTCCTCTAAGAGCGAGTATTCCACCGTCTCAATGTTGTCGAAGTCGTAGTCGCCGTTGGGCAGCTTGGGCGTATCCACACGATTCACAAAGTAGTCGTCGGTAGAGAACGAGAGCGGCCGCAGTCCGCAGGCCAGCAGCTGGACGCTGAGTCGTTTGCAGAAGGTGGTCTTTCCCGACGATGACGGGCCGGTGATGAGTACCACCCTGACGGGTGCCTTCTCGTCGCGGGCGCGCCGGTCAATCTCTTCGGCTATCTGCACTATCTTCTTCTCCTGTAGCGCCTCGCTCACTTGTATCAGCTCCGAGGCGTGCCCTTTCAGAATGGCCTTGTTGACGTCGCCGGCATTCGACAGACGCATGATGATGTCCCATTTCGTCTTCTCGGCAAACATGTCGTAGGTCTTCGGCATATCCACCTTTTCGGCCAGCACCATTGGGTTGTTCCAGTCGGGCACGCGCAGCAGCATGCCGTCATAGTAGGGCTCCAGTCCCCAGACCTTCAGATACCCGGCAGAGGGCACCAGCGGCCCGTAGTAGTAGTCGGCCGTGTCGCCCAGCATGTAGTAGTCGCTGTAGATGTGCCCGCTGGTTTCTAAAAGCTTCACTTTGTCGCTCAGACCGCGTTCCGCAAACACGCGGACGGCTTCCTCCGTGGTAGCCTCATTACGGCGGAAGGGCATGTCGAGGTTGATGATTTCCTGCATGCGCTGGCGTATGCGCTCTACGTCGTTCTCGGTCAGCAGCTCGTTGTTGCGTTTCTTGAAGTTACAGTAGTAGCCCCGCGAAATGGTATGCTCAATGAAGAGCTTGGAGCCGGTGAAGATGTCCTGTGTAGCCTTGTAGAGCACGAAGCAGAGCGACCGTACATAGACACGGTGGCCGCTGCCCTCGCGGGCATCCAGAAACTCTACGTCACGGTTCTGATAGAGCCTGAACTTGAGTCCTTGTGAGGCGTTATTCACTTTGGCCGAGACCACGGGGTAGGGGAGTTTTATCTCGTCGGCAAACTCCTGATAGACGTCGAGCAGCGAGCTTCCTTCGGGGAAACTCTTCGTGACGTTATTGTTTTTACAGCGTATTTGAAGCATAGTTATCAGAATATTTGTCTGCAAAGATACGAAATAATTCGAATTATGAATTATGAATTATGAATTATTTTGTACCTTTGCAGGAAAAAACAAGACACTATGGCACAAAGAGAATGGAAAGAAATTAGGAAATTCGAAGAAATACGCTTCGAAGAGTACAATGGAATAGCGAAGATAACGATTAACCGTCCGCGTTACCGTAACGCCTTTACTCCGCGTACGACGCTGGAGCTGAGCCAGGCCTTTGCCGAGGTGCGCGAGTTGCAGCGCATTCGTGTAGTGCTGCTCACGGGAGCCATGTCGGAAGTGCCCGAGGGTCAGCGTCTGGAGGATGTGAAGCACGCCTTCTGCTCTGGCGGCGACATGCACGTGAAAGGCCGTGGGGGTTATGTGGATGACGAAGGAGTGCCCCGTCTCTCGGTGCTCGACGTGCAGATGCAGATACGCCGTCTGCCCAAGCCCGTCATAGCAATGGTCAATGGTTACGCCATTGGCGGCGGTCATGTGTTGCACCTGGTGTGCGACCTGACCATAGCCTCCGAAAATGCCATCTTCGGTCAGACAGGTCCTAAGGTCGGTTCGTTTGATGCCGGCTTCGGCTCCAGCTATCTGGCACGCATCGTAGGCCAGAAGAAAGCCCGCGAGATATGGTTCCTCTGCCGCCAATATACGGCTCGCGAGGCGGAGCAGATGGGCATGGTCAACAAGGTGGTGCCCCTCTCAGAGTTGGAGGACGAGTGCGTGCGGTGGGCAGAGGAGATGATGGGACGCAGCCCCATCGCCCTGCGCATGATCAAGGCCGGACTCAATGCTGAGCTCGACGGCCAGGCGGGCATTCAGCAGTTGGCTGGCGATGCCACCATGCTTTACTACTTCCTCGATGAGGCTCAGGAGGGTGGTAAGGCGTTCCTCGAGAAGCGTAAGCCTGACTTTGACAAATTTCCCCAGGTGCCATGAAGATAACCATTGAGGAGCGCACGCTCCACTTCCGCCAGCCGGCCGGCACCAGTCGCGGTGTCTATACCGAGCGCCGTTCGTGGTTCGTTACCGCTACTGACGGTTCGTCAGTAGGCATCGGTGAGTGTGCCCCGCTGCCTAAGTTGAGTTGCGACGATATTCCTGACTATGCCGGCGTGCTTCGCTGTTTCTGCGACGATGTAGAGCGCACGGGCGTGATACCTTATGACGATTTGCGCGACTATCCGTCCATGCTCTTCGGCTTGGAAACGGCGCTGCTAAGTCTGCACCAATCACCCAACATCCGCCTCTTCGACTCTGCTTTCAGTCGGGGTGAGGCGGGCATCCCTATCAACGGGCTGGTCTGGATGGGCACCTACGAGGAGATGCTGCAGCGCATGGAGCAGAAACTGCAACAGGGTTTCCACTGTGTGAAACTGAAGATAGGGGCCATCGACTTCGACCGTGAGCTGGATTTGGTGAAGCGCATTCGTCAGCGCTTCTCCTACCACGAGGTGGAGTTGCGGCTCGATGCCAATGGAGCCTTCCCATACGAGGAGGCACTCTATAAGCTTGAACTGCTTTCACAGTATAACATCCACAGCATCGAACAGCCCATTCGTCAGGGACAGTGGGCCTACATGTCGGAACTCTGCCGTGAGTCGCCGCTGCCCATCGCCCTCGACGAAGAGCTCATCGGGGTGAACAACCCTGACCAGAAACGCCAGATGCTGAACATCATCCGTCCGGCATACATCATTCTGAAACCCTCGCTGCATGGTGGCATGAGGGGGACGCGTGAGTGGGTCAGCATAGCCCGCGACATGGGCATCGGCTCGTGGATTACTTCTGCCCTCGAAAGCAATGTCGGTCTGAATGCGGTGGCGCAGCTTTGTGCCGACATCTATGGTGACCACATCACCATGCCGCAGGGACTGGGCACGGGGCAGCTCTTTACTGACAATATACCTATGCCGTTAGAGATAAGCGGCGACCAGCTATGGGTCTCGAAGAATTCTTAGCCGAATGGCACAATGACAGTCCTACCGTCCTGGTGCATACCAGTGGCTCAACGGGACGGCCGAAGCCTATGCTTGTGGAGAAACGTCGCATGGAGGCTTCGGCACGCATTACGTGCAGTTTCCTGGGGCTTAGTGAGGGCGACACCGCGCTGCTTTGTCTGCCGCTCGACTACATTGCCGGCAAGATGATGGTAGTGCGTGCGCTGACTTGCGGACTGAAGCTCATTACCGTAGCACCGAGTGGCTTGCCCTGTTGGACGGACCATGTAGATTTTGCGGCAATGGTGCCGCTACAGGTGTGGAACCTGTTGCACGATGCTGAGGGGAGGGAACGCTTGCGCCAGATACGCCACCTCATCATTGGCGGTGGTGCCATTGACGACGCGCTGGCTGCTGAGTTGAGGGACTTCCCCAATGCCGTCTGGAGCACTTACGGCATGACGGAGACGCTGTCGCACATTGCCCTGCGCCGACTCAGCGGTCCCGATGCCAGCGACTTCTATACGCCCTTCGAAGGTGTTACGGTCTCATTGAATGAGGATGGTTGTCTCGTCATTGAAGCCCCCGCCGTTTGCGAAAAGCCATTAGTTACGAATGATATTGGGAGCCTCGCCCCCAACTCCTCCCCTGCGGGAAGGTCGGGAGGTGGCTTTCGTATTCTCGGTCGTAAGGATAATGTAATCTGTTCAGGCGGTCTGAAAATACAAATAGAAGAGGTGGAGCGCCTGTTGCGTCCCCACCTCTCTGTACCTTATATTATAACGCGCGCACGCGATGAGAAGTTTGGTGAAGTGGTAGTGCTGTTGGTTGAAAGGGAGGCCAGCGCTTGGGCTGACATCTGCCGCCGCGTGCTGCCCAAGCACTGGCAGCCTCGCCGTATTATTCAGGTGGCGCACATCCCGCTGACCGAAACTGGCAAGCCTGCCCGTGCCGAAGCAGAGCGGATGGCGGCTCAGCAGTCTTGATAGAAGTCGAGTGCTTCCTTGATTTCCTCCTCGGTAGCGGTCTGGTTGATGCGTATGTCGCCGATGCCGCCTAAAAGGGTGAAGTTAATGGTCTGTCCCGTGTTTTTCTTGTCGTGGTGCATCAGCTCTACCATTTCAGCGTAGTCCTTACATGTAAAGGGCAGCTTGCCGTAGTGTTCTTTGATGAAGCTGACGGTTTGTCGCATGCGGTCAGTGGGGAATCCGGCCTTCGTGACGCTGAGGTAGAGTTCCACAACGAGTCCCCACGCTACGGCGTAGCCGTGCAGCACCGGTTTGCGGCGCATGGCGAACGACTCGAACGCGTGGCCTGCCGTATGTCCCAGGTTCAGCGCTTTACGGATGCCCTGCTCCGTCGGGTCCTCCAGCACGATGCGCTGCTTCACGGCGACGCTCTTTTCTAATAAAGCTTTAATGTCTATAGTCTCTATAGCCTCTATAGTCTCTATAGCCTCTATAGGACAATCCATCAGTGCTGCCCAGTGCTCCTCGCTGTCTATCAGCCCGTGCTTCAGCATTTCGGCATAGCCGGAGAGCATGTTCTCTGCGTCAAGCGTATGGAGGAACGTGGTGTCGAGTATGACGCTGTCGGCATTGCGGAAGACGCCTATCTCATTTTTCAGTCCGCCGAAGTTGATGCCCGTCTTGCCGCCCACTGATGCATCGACCATAGCCAACAGCGTGGTGGGAATGTTGATGAAGTGAATGCCGCGTTTGAACGTAGAGGCCGCAAAGCCGCCCAAGTCGGTCACCATGCCGCCGCCCAGGTTGATTATGAGTGAGTGGCGCGTGGCACCGCCCCGTTGCAGCTCCTGCCAGACGTGACTGACTGACTCAAGCGTCTTGTTCGTGTCGCCTGCGGGAATGGTGATGACCTTTGACCTCCAGCCTTCGACCTTTGACCTTTGACATTCGTCCGTAATAATAGGCAGGCAGAGCCTGCGTGTCGTTTCGTCGCAGAGAATGAAGAGCCGGTCGTACACTATTTCGCTCATCGCTTGAGTGAGCGACTGGTGGATATCATTCGATATAATCAGTTTCTGTGGGTTCATGTTTCGTCTTTGTTTGGATTATTGCCTGCAAAATTACACATTATTTTTAAACCATCAAAGGTTTTGTGCGTCAAATGAAAAATAAAAATTCCAGTGTAATGAAAAGATTCCTATTGATGATAGTGGCCGTTATGGTGGTATTGACCATTCAGGCCCAACATAAGATTACTGGTTCGGTAGTTGATAATCAGTCGGGCGAGACGCTGCCCGCGGCTACCGTCAAGCTGCTCAAGCAGGACTCCACCATGGTGAAGGGCGTACTGACCGACGCTGACGGACTCTTCAGCGTCGAGGCACCCGCCAACGGTACTTATATCATTCAGATTACGAACGTAGGCTATAAGGGTTACACCAAGCGCGTCAGCGTCAGCAGCAAGGACGTGGCGATGGGCACCATTGGCATGAAGCCCGACGCCATAGCCCTTGAAGAGGCGGTGGTGACGGCTCAGGCTGCTAAGGTGACGCTGCGCAAGGACACGTTCGTCTATAATGCCAACGCCTTCCGCACCCCCGAGGGCTCCACCATTGAGGAACTGGTCAGGAAGCTGCCGGGAGCACAAGTCAGCGACGACGGTACCATCACCATCAATGGCAAACAGGTGAAGAAAATCAAGATTGACGGCAAGGAGTTCATGACGGGTGACACACAGACGGCCATGAAGAACCTGCCCACCAGTATTGTCAACCAGATCAAGGCCTACGACGAGAAGAGCGACCTGGCTCGCGTCAGCGGCATTGAGGACGGCAACGAGGAGACAGTGCTCGACTTCTCCGTGAAGCCCGGCATGAACCACGGACTCTTTGCCAATGCCGACCTTGCCGTGGGCACTCAGCATCGCTATGCCGACCGCATCATGGGTGCCAGGTTCGACGACAAGCTGAAGGTGATGCTCTTTGCCAATGCCAACAATACCAACGACCAGGGTTTCCCCGGTGGTGGAGGAGAATTCCGCGGCGGTATGGGCCAGCAGGGACTGGTGGCCAACAAGATGCTCGGCGTGAACATCAACTACGAGCCTAACAACCGCTTCAAGTGGGACGGCAGCATACGCTGGAACCATCAGGATGTGGATGCTACCACCAAAGTGGCCTCCGAAAACTTCTTCAGCAAGAACGGCTCCTTCAACAACAGCCTCAGTCAGAACGACCGCCGTAACAACCGCTGGAACGCACAGATGCGATTAGAGTGGCAGCCCGACACCATGACCAACATCATGTTCCGCCCCACCTTCAGCCATAACCTCTCCGACACGCGCGCTACAAGCAGCTCGGCCACTTTTACCATTGACCCCTTCCTCTATACCAACGACCCGCTCTCGGCAGCAGGACTGCAGGCGCTGCTCAATGCAGACCCGCAGTCGGTGGTCAACAACAACCGTAACGGCTCCATCAACTACAGCCGGCAGGTAAGCCTCGGAGGCACCCTCCAGCTCAACCGCCGCCTCAGTTCCAACGGACGTAACGTGACGCTCGTCCTGGGTGGTAACTACGGCGAGAACAAGGGACAGGCCTTCCAGAACAACTCCGTACACCTCTACCAGATTTTGAACCAGCTCGGACAGGACTCCACCTACCAGACCAACCGCTATAACCTCACGCCTAACAAGAACTGGAACTACAGCGTGAGGGCTACCTACAGCGAGCCCATCCTGCCGCGCACCTACCTGCAGTTCAGCTATGAGTACCAATATAAGTACCAGAAGAGCGACCGCTCTACCTACGACTTCAGCCGCGACTACGACTTCAGCGACATTGACCCCGACTACCGCGGGTGGAACGACTACCTGTCGCGCCTCACACAACCGCTCGACCACTACTTGAGCGTTCCCCTGAGCCGCTTCTCTGAGTATAAGAACTACATCCACACCGGCGAGGTCATGCTCCGCGTGGTGCGCAAAGCCTACAACCTCAATGTCGGCGTGCAGATGATTCCGCAGAAGTCGCACTTCGTGCAGCGATATCAGGGCGTGGAGACCGACACCACGCGTACCGTCTTCAACTTCACCCCGACGGCCGACTTCCGCTGGAAGATTTCCGATGTCAGCCAGCTCCGCATCACCTATCGCGGGCAGACCGGCCAGCCCTCCATGAGTGACCTGCTCGACATTACCGACAATAGTAACCCGCTCAACATCACCAAGGGTAACCCGGGACTGAAACCCTCGTTCAGCAACAACTTCCGGCTCTTCTATAACAACTACATACCCAACCACATGCGCTCCCTCATGGCCCACGTCACCTTCTCGACGACCCGCAACTCCATAGCCAACATGGTCACCTATGACCCCGCAACCGGAGGACGCACGTCGCAGCCGCAGAACATCAATGGAAACTGGAACGCCAACGGATTCTTCATGTTCAACACTGCCATCGACTCTACGGGCTATTTCAACGCCAACACATCGACCAACCTGGGCTACAGCAGGCGCGTGGGATTCGTCAACCTCGACCAGGGTGCTACGGCGACGCGCAGCTCCACACGCACCTTCAACATTGGCGAGCGGCTGGCCACCAGCTTCCGCAACGAGTGGATAGAGTTTGAACCCAACGGGTCGTTCAACTACACCCACTCGCGTAACTCAGTGCAGACCACGGCAAACCTCGACACGTGGACCTTCTCCTACGGCTTCAACACCAATGTCACCCTGCCTTGGGGTACACGCATAGCCACCGACCTGAACATGAACAGCCGGCGCGGATTCAGCGATGCCTCCATGAATACCAACGAGCTCATCTTGAACGCACAGGTGTCGCAGAGCTTCCTGCGGGGCAACGCGCTCACCGTCAGCCTGCAGTTCTACGACCTGCTGCACCGTCAGTCGAACCTGACGCGCACCATCAACGAAATGATGCGCAGCGACACTTGGTACAACGCCATCAACCAGTACGCCATGCTGCACGTCATCTACCGTCTCAACATCTTCGGCGGTCGTCCCGGTGGTCCGCGTGACGGCGGCTTCGGTGGTCCTGGCGGTCCTGGCGGTCGCGGCGGACGCGGTGGACGCGGTGGCGGCTTCGGCGGCGGTGGCTTCGGCGGCGGGCGTCCCGGTGGCGGTTTCGGTGGCGGACGCAGGTTTTAACACTTTGCGTTCACCAGTTATGATGGTATTATGGATATAAGATGCAGTTCTTACTTAATTATAATCTTTATGTTCTTCTCACCAACCTTCACAATACCGATTGTTCCAGGCTTCATATTGG
>ONRS01000142.1 GCA_900320255.1 uncultured Prevotellaceae bacterium | reverse complement strand
GCGGTGCGTACGAGACTCGAACTCGTGACCTCCTGCGTGACAGGCAGGCATTCTAACCTACTGAACTAACGCACCTCGGTTCTGTGTTTTGCTTTTTGCGGATGCAAAGGTAGTTATATTTTTCGAATGTACAAAACTTTTTGGGAAAAATCTTAAAAAAAAGTTTGCATTAGTACTGCATCATGGTATTCTTTGCCCGTAGAAAGCCAGTCTTGAAGGGTATTCACGGCTTTAAAGCCTTCTTTTCTGAACAGTTCAAGAGCGGCTGTGTTTTCCATATCGACGATGACGTAGAGCTGGTGCAAGTGCAGTATCTGCTCCGCATAACGGCAAATTTCACGCACAGCAGCAGTAGCGTACCCCTGCCGGCGCTTCTCTTCTTCCACCACGATGCCTACTTCTGCCCGCAAATGGCGAGGGTCGAAGTTCACCAGGTCGATGATTCCCACCACCTGATGGCGGCTATCTTCTATCATCATGCGCAACTGACGATCGGAATAGATGTCACTACGCGTATTGGCTATGTACTCATGCAACACATAACGCGAATAAGGCACGTTGGTGGTCCCTACTCGCCAAAGCGCATCGTTGTTCTCTATGCGGTAGAGCATGTCGAGGTCGTCAGGCTCAAGTGCCCTGAGGTGTATCTGCGGCAGCTGTTTCATTTGTAAATATGCAGGAATGAGAGATAATGCTTGACAAAGAAGATGAGCATAGCCTTATAGAACGTGCGCACATAGCGAAAGCTGGTCTTCACGGTACTGCGTCCTTTGTAGTGGATGATATCAAGTGGCAAGTACCAGTTCTCGTAGCCATGACGCAGCAGCTGATAGCTCAGGTCGATGTCCTCGCCGTACATAAAGTAGTCCTCGTCCAGCAATCCGACCTCCTTGAGGGCAGTATGGCGCAGGAAGCAGAAGGCACCACTCACCACCTCTATGCGTCCCGGTTCGTCCCACGACAGCCAGCTCATATAGTAGCGACGACTATGACCGAAATATTTGGTAAGGGCAATCCAAGGTGTAGGCACAGCCCTGCGCGACTCAGGTGCAACAGTTCCGTCCTCGTTGTGCATCCTTACGCCAATTGCCCCCGACTTGGGGTGAGCATCGGCAAAGGCTATGCACTCCTTCAGCACGTTTTCGCTAATGGTGGTATCAGGGTTCAGCAGTAGCACATATTCGCCGGTTGCCTGACGAATGGCCACGTTGTTGGCTCTCGAGAAACCGAGGTTTGTCTTGCTCTCTATGTATTTCACCTCGGGGAACCGCTCGCGAAGATAGGCTACGGAACCGTCTGACGAAGCATTATCAACGACAAAAATCTCCAGGTCAATACCCTCGGCGGCAGCATAGACGCTCTTCAGGCAGTTCTCTACGTACTGCTTGACGTTATAGTTAACGATGACGACTGACAGCTTCATGCCTCTTTACCCTCCTCTTCTTTTGGTGCCGGTTCCTCCTCCACATCACCCAGACAGCGATCCATGCTCGGATAGACAAAGGGAAGGGTCAGCAGCAGGATGATGGCCATGTAACCATAGGTGGTCTGCATATACATATAATATAATAAGGTATTAAGCAGCATGGGCACTTCAATCATCAGCAGCCTCACGATGCCCCACTTACGCAACGCCTCTTCCTTTCGGGCTACGAGGTCAGCATGTACGCGCTTCATCTTGAACAAACGCAACGACAGCCAGATGGCCACCAGCGTCAATACCTCCATCGTGCATCGGCAGAGGAACTCCGCCTGCAAGTATTCCGTCCAAAGTCCTGTTGGCAGTACCTCGGTTTCAAACAGCACAGCCAGAAGAACCGATGTTGCCAGCAGACTCCAGAACAATACTGTCAATATGTTTCTAACTTGTCTCATATACTCATTCTTATTACTTTCAATTCTTCAACCATTAAACGGCGTTCGGTTCAGGATTGACCGCCCTAACGTCACCTCGTCGGCATACTCCAGCTCGTCGCCTACGGAAATGCCCCGGGCTATAATGCTCAGTTTCACGTTGTAAGCGGCCAGTTTGCGGAAGATGTAGAAGTTGGTGGTGTCACCTTCCATCGTAGGACTGAGCGCCAGTATCACCTCCTGCACGCCACCTTCAGCCACACGTTTTTCGAGCGAATCAATCTCCAGGTCGCTGGGGGCAATGCCGTCCATTGGTGAGATGATGCCACCCAAGACGTGATAGAGGCCGTTAAACTGGGCCGTATTCTCTATGGCCATCACGTCGCGCACGTTCTCCACCACACAAATAATGGAGGTGTCGCGCTTCGGATTACTGCAGACGGGACACACCTCGCTATCGCTAATGTTGTGGCACACCTTGCAGTACTTTATTTCGCGCTTCATCTCAGTCAGCGCCTGAGCGAAGTTTTCTACGTCCTCGTTCTCCTGATGCAGCAGGTGCAGCACGAGCCTCAAGGCCGTCTTGCGGCCTATGCCTGGCAGTTTGGCAAATTCTCCTACTGCTCGTTCCAGCAGTCTTGAGGGCAATCTATCTTCCATATTTCCTTACTAATTCTCTATTTCCGACAGCTCCAGCCAGCGCATCGACTTCTCGTCCAGTTCGTCCTTCAACACAGGCAGCCGTTTGCTCTTCTCGGTAAGTTCGTCAATACTCAGCGTTCCGCTACAAAGTGCCTCCTCCAGCTGTTTCTGCTCATTTTCCAGCGCCTCGATGTCTTTCTCTAACTGCTCCATTTCGCGCTTTTCCTTGTATGAGAGTTTGCGACGGGACGGGGCTGCCACCTTCTCGTTACCTGCTGGTGATGCTTTAGCTTTCTTGGCGGGTTTATCGGTTACTTCGGCAGCTGTCTGAGCGGCAAAATCCCTGTACTGAGTGTAATTTCCCGGGAAGTCCTGAATGTTGCCGTCACCATGAAAGACCAGCAGGTGGTCAACCACCTTATCCATGAAGTAACGGTCGTGACTCACCACGATGACACAGCCGGGAAAGTCCTGCAGGTATTCCTCGAGTATTTGCAACGTCACGATGTCAAGGTCGTTCGTAGGCTCGTCGAGCACCAGGAAGTTGGGGTTCCGCATCAGTACGGTACAAAGGTACAGTTTCCTGCGTTCACCGCCACTCAGCTTATACACGAAGTTATGCTGCTGCTCGGGAGTGAAAAGGAAATGCTGCAGGAGTTGTGATGCCGTCAGCTTCCGACCGCCCATGTCTATGTAGTCAGCAATGTCGGTAATCACGTCTATTACTTTCTGCTGCTCGTCAAACTGCAGACCTTCCTGCGAGAAATAGCCGAAGCGTACCGTGTCTCCCACGATGATACGTCCCTCGTCAGGCTGCATCTGTCCAAGCAGCATTTTGATAAACGTTGACTTGCCCGTTCCGTTATTACCCACAATACCCATTTTCTCAAAGCGTGAGAAGTTGTAGTAGAAGTCTTTCAGTATGACCACACGATTGCCCTCACCACCCGCCGGTCCGAAGGCCTTCGAGATGTACTGGCACTCAAAAATCTTGCTGCCTATATAGACGTTCGAAGCCTTCAACCGCAACTGCCGTTCCTCCAGACGCTGCTTGGCCACACGCTCCAGTTCGTAGAATGCCTCCTCGCGATAACGCGCCTTATGACCTCGTGCCTGAGGCATACGGCGCATCCATTCCAACTCCGTACGGTAGAGGTTGTTGGCGCGGGCTATCTCGGCCCTGCGGGCATCGATACGCTCCTGCCGTTTTTCCAAATAGTAGGCGTAGTTGCCACGATAGGCATAGAGCTGGCGGTCGTCCAGTTCAAGAATGCTGTTGCACACCCGGTCCAGAAAGAAACGGTCGTGCGTCACCATAAACAACGTTTTATTGCCCCGCTGCAGGAATCCCTCTAACCACTCTATCATCTCCAGGTCAAGGTGGTTGGTGGGCTCATCGAGAATGAGCAGGTCAGGCTCAGTTATCAGCACGTTGGCCAGAGCCACACGCTTCTGCTGTCCGCCAGACAACTGTCCCATAGGCTGCTGCAGGTCGCGGATTTTCAACTGAGTCAGAATTTGCTTGGCGCGCAACACTTTCTCGTCCTCTCCCTGATGGTTGAAACAGGCATCGAGCACGCTCTCCTCCGGGTCGAAGACAGGCGACTGCTCGAGCATGCCCACACGCAAGTCACGACGGAACACAATGTCACCGCTGTCGTACCCTTCATGGCCAGCCACTATCTGCAGAAGCGTCGATTTGCCGGTACCATTCTTAGCTATCAGCCCCACCCTCTGGCCTTCACCAATAGAGAAGCTGATGTCCTCGAACAGCACCAAAGCGCCGAATGTCTTCGTCAAGTGTTGTACGTCTAAATAGGGATTCACGGGGTTATTGAACTATTTTACTATTGGACCATTCTATTTAAGGGAGAGATTCACCTGCTCAATATAGTCGAGCACCTCGTCACGTCCCTGACGTTTCTCCGCACTGGTCAGGAAAATGGGCGGCAGTTCCTCCCACGTCTCTAACAGCTTCTTCTTGTAGGTTTCCACATTAGCCGACACTTTGCTCACGGAGAGTTTGTCGGCCTTGGTGAAGACGATGGAAAAAGGTATGCTCGACAGCCCCAGCCACTCAATAAACTCCAAGTCTATCTTTTGTGGTTCCAGCCGCACATCGACCAGCACAAACACGTTTACCAACTGCTCGCGCTGCAGTATGTAGCCACGAATCATCTGGTCAAGCCTGTCTATTTCCTTCTTCGATCGCTTGGCATAGCCATAACCCGGCAAATCGACGAGATACCACTCATTATTAATAATAAAGTGGTTAATGAGCAACGTCTTACCTGGCGTGGCACTTGTCTTGGCCAGTTTCTTATGGTTCGTCAGCATGTTGATAAGACTCGACTTGCCCACATTCGACCGCCCAATAAAGGCGTATTCAGGCTTTGAATCCTGCGGACACATAGACACCACAGGTGCTGAAATGACAAATTCTGCTTTCTTTATATCCATTCTTAGCTCTTTTACGGCGGGCAAAGTTACAAATATTTGACCGCAAAACAAAATAAAATGGTCAAAAGTTTGCAGTTTCAGAAAAAAGTGTTACCTTTGCACCGCATTTCAGAAAACATGTTTCCATTCTGCGAAGCATGTCCTTTTTAAAAATCAAATTCAAATATCACTATCGAAACAGCATTCAGCTGCATATTTCACTATGTATAAGAAAGAAGAATTAGAAGCTATGGAGATTCCCGAATTAATGGGAATCGCTCAAGACATGGGCATCAAGGTAACCCCAAAGGATGAGTTGCAGGACGTCATCTACGCCATTCTTGACAAGGCGGCAGAAGACAGCGCAGCAGGCGTTACCGAACAGCCCAAGCGTAAACGCACACGCATCAGCAAGAAAGATACTGACCGCGTCTATACCGTCAAAGGAAACGAAGGCGAGAATTTCGACGTGAAGAACGGACGCATGCCCGCTGAGGCAGAGAAGCCCTTACCGCTCTTCAGCGATGAGGCTCCTGCTGCTATACCAAAGGCAACAGCTGACGAGGTTCCCGCAGAAGCTGCCGCCGAACAGCCTGCCGAAGAGCCGAAGCCTGCTCCCAAAAAACGCGGTCGGAAGTCGAAGGCAGAAAAAGAGGCAATGGAAGCTGCCGCCCGTGCTGCTGCTGAAGCCCAGGCTGCTGCCGAAGCTGCTGCCGCTGCCGAACAAGAGCCGGAGGTGGAGCCTGTCGTTCCTGAGGCTGAAGCCTTGGAAACCGTTGCCGACAATAACGAGGCTGACCAGAACATGCTGGAGCAGCTACAGGAGAAAATGTCGCAACACAACATGATGCAGGAGTCTGTCATGACTGACAATGTCACCCCCGAAGGCATCTGGGCTGGCGATCCTGGCGACGGAACCGACTTCATTACCGTTGTTGACCTGCCCATAGAAGACCAGGCAGCTATGCCTACACTCGACATTTTCGACCGTCCGATGATGCAGCAGGCACCTCAGACCGAGGTCCAGCCACGTCCCTTCAACAACCAGCCGCAGCCACAGGTGGAGCACTACGACTTTGCTGACATCATTACTGGCAACGGCGTGCTCGAGGTGATGCAGGACGGTTACGGATTCCTGCGTTCGAGCGACTACAACTACCTGTCGTCACCCGACGACATCTACGTCAGCCAGCAGCAAATCAAGAAATACGGTCTGAAGACGGGCGACGTTGTGGAATGTACGGTACGTCCGCCACACGACAACGAGAAGTATTTCGCCCTGTCGAACGTGAGTAGCATCAACGGCCGCCAGCCGGCTGAGGTGCGCGACCGCGTGGCCTTCGAACACCTCACCCCACTCTTCCCCGACGAGAAGTTCACACTTTGTGGCGATGCTGCCACTACTAATCCCAGCGTGCGTATCGTTGACTTGTTCTCGCCCATCGGTAAGGGTCAGCGTGCGCTCATCGTGGCCCAGCCAAAGACGGGTAAGACCATTCTGATGAAGGACATAGCCAACGCTATAGCCGCCAACCATCCTGAGGCATACATCATGATGCTGCTCATTGACGAGCGTCCTGAGGAGGTAACCGACATGGCCCGTACGGTTAATGCTGAGGTGATTGCCTCGACCTTCGACGAGCCTGCCGACCGCCACGTAAAGATTGCCGGCATCGTGCTGGAGAAGGCTAAGCGCATGGTGGAGTGTGGTCACGATGTGGTCATTTTCCTTGACTCTATTACCCGTCTGGCCCGCGCCTACAATACGGTTGCTCCTGCCAGCGGAAAGGTGCTCACAGGTGGTGTTGACGCCAATGCGCTACAGAAGCCCAAGCGCTTCTTTGGTGCAGCCCGTAATATTGAGGGAGGCGGTTCGCTGACCATCATCGCTACGGCACTCGTTGATACCGGTTCTAAGATGGACGAGGTCATCTTCGAGGAGTTCAAGGGTACGGGTAACTCTGAAATCCAGCTCAGCCGTCAGCTCTCTAACAAGCGCATCTTCCCGGCTATCGACCTTGTTCAGTCAAGCACCCGCCGCGACGACCTGCTGCAAGACCAGACCACGCTCAACCGCATGTGGATATGCCGCAAGTTCATAGCCGAAATGAATGCTATGGAGGCTATGGATACCGTACGCGACCGACTGGTACGCACGCAGAACAACGAGGAGTTCCTGCTTTCTATGAATGGATGAGGGTGGAGCGTTAAGCGTGGAGCGTGGAGTGTGGAGCGTTGAGCGTTAAGTGTTAAGGTTAACGTTAACGTTCATTTTCAACACACTCTCAGTCTCATCACTAACGCGGAAACGGTTGTCGGTACGATAACCTACCAACCATACAATAGCGTTCGTCGCATCACAAACGACGAGCGCTTTCTTTTTGTCCAAAAGGTTCACTTTACGATCGGTCAGGAAGTCACTTACCAGCTTGCGCCCGGTCATTCCGAAGGGTACAAACCAGTCGCCTTCCTGCACCTGACGCAGGGTTAGCGGGAAACGAACGGTGGCGGCATCAAGATGAACGAGCAAGGCTTCGCGCGACGGCTGGAAGCCTTCGGTCTTCTCCTGACACTCTACTGTGAACCTTTGCTCACTCCCGAAGACATACGTGCCACACTCCGGCACGCGGAGTGCTTTAAGCGGTTGCCGCCTGCGCTCCACAACCAGTTTGTCGCGGTCAACCACCAGGTCGTAATCGGCTGAGCTGAACAGCTTGCCCGTATGGTCGGCAGCCGGGCGCATCGCCCAGATGCTGGCCGACGTGTCAGCAGGGAAACCGTAGGGACGCAGCAGCTCGAACAGGAGCGACTCACTACTCAACTTCTTCAAGTCAACAACCAGCCGGTCGTCACTCTCCTCCACGACGGCATCACGTCGTTGCCGGTCTATGGCCTCGTCATAGACCCCGATGGCATCAGCCACATAAGCCGCCGTCCGGTCGATGTTGGCAGCGGCTGACGGATTGATGTCGAGCAGACGGGGAACGACGTTCAGCCTGATCTTATTGCGTACCACGTCGTCCATGCAGTTGGTACTGTCGGTGACATAAGCCTGGTGGCATTCGCTCAGATAGTGCTCAATATCCTGACGACTCAGGCAGAGCAACGGGCGCAGAATGTAGCCGTTCTTCGGGCGGATGCCCTGCAGGCCACGCAGTCCTGTGCCACGAATCAGGTTCATGAGTACCGTCTCCACGTTATCGTCACGATGGTGAGCCACGCAGATGCCGTCGAAGCCGAGGTCCTGACGCAGCTGTTCGAAATAGTGGTAGCGCAGGTCGCGGGCTGCCATCTCTATGCTGACATGATGAAGCGTGGCGTATTCGCGGGTGTCAAAGTGGGCGCGATGCAGTTCTACGCCTCTCTCCTGACACAAGCTGACGACAAACCTTTCATCGCGGTCTGACTCTTCGCCCCTCAAGTGGAAATTACAATGTGCGGCCTCTATGTGGTAACCCAAGTCCTGCAGCAGCAACAGCAATGCCACGCTGTCAGCCCCGCCGCTCAACGCTACCAAGTACCTGCCATCACGTCGCAACAGCTGGTGCTCGGCTATGTATCGTCCAACCCTTAACACGCGCGTTCTACTCCACATAAAGCACCAGTCCCTTCAGGTATTCTCCCTCGGGATGGTAGATGTTAACCGGATGGTCGGCAGGCTGGTGCAGCTGGTGCAGAATGCGCACCTTCCGTTTTGCCAGCGCAGCAGCCGTAAATACTGCATTACGGAAGTGGTCCTTCGTCACCACCTGCGAACACGAGAAGGTAAAGAGCAGGCTGCCCTTTGGCATCTTCTCCATCGCCTTCTGGTTCAGGCGCGTATAGCCCTTCAGCGCATTATGCAGGGCACCTCGGTGCTTGGCAAAGGCCGGCGGGTCGAGAATCACCAGGTCGTACGTCTCGGGCATACGCTCCAGGTACTTGAAGGCATCCTCGCAGAAAGCCTCATGGCGCGCATCGGCAGGGAAGTTCAGCGCCACGTTCTGCTTGGTCAGCTCTATGGCCTTGGCCGAGCTGTCAACGCTATGCACCAGACGGGCCCCGCCACGCATGGCGTAGAACGAGAAGCCGCCCGTATAACAGAACATGTTGAGCACCCGTCGGCCTGCGGCATATTTCTCCAACAAGGCACGATTCTCACGCTGGTCAACGAAGAAGCCCGTCTTCTGACCCTTCAGCCAGTCAACACGGAACCTGAGGCCGTTCTCCATTGCCACATTGTCAGCACTTCCCCCCACCAGGAAACCGTTCTCGGGCTCCATGAAGGGAAGCGTGGTCTCACTCTTGTAATACACGTTCTTGATGCGCTCGCCCATCACGGCCATGAGCTGGGCGGCTATTTCACGTCGGGAGCGGTGCATGCCTATGCTGTGGGCCTGCATGACGGCCGTGTGGTCATACACGTCGATGATGAGTCCGGGCAGGTGGTCACCCTCGCCATGCACCAGCCGGTAGCTGTTGGTCTGCTCAGCATCAGCCAGCCCAATGGCCCGGCGCATCAGCAGAGCCGACTCCAGCCGCGCGTACCAGAAAGCATCATCAACAGCCACATCGCGGAAGGTCAGCACACGTACCGTAATGCTGCCCTGCTGATAATGGCCTACGGCAATGAACTCGCCTGCAGCCGTTACCACGCGAACCACGTCGCCTTCCTCCGGCTGTCCGTCAATATGCTGAATAGCACCAGAGAACACCCAAGGGTGAAATCGGCGAAGACTCTCTTCCTTACCTCGTTTTAGCCAAATAGTATTCATAGCGTTATCTCTTTTTTATTCTTCTATCAACTCATAGTCTCCCGTCTGCTTCAGCCGCTGAAGCTCTTCGTAAATCATGATGCAGCTCCACGCGTCGGTAGCCGCATACTCCTTCTGCTTCTGCGTCAGCACGTCGGCAGCCCAGTTGGTCAGCCGTTGGCGCTTACTGATTTTCTGTCCGAAGAGGTTGGCATACAGCTTTTGCAGACTGAGGTCCTCAATGCCTATTTCGCGCACGTGGTCCTGCAGGTCAATGAACAGCCCAGGCTCAAAGTCTGCCAGACGGTGCAGTTGTGCCAAATCGTCATGCCATGACAGTCCTATCATGGGCACTCTTGTATTCTCCAGCAGCTGCTTGACTGCCGGCGAGAGTCCCAGGTAGTTCAGGCGGAAAAGGAAGCAGACCTCCTTCGACGACACCTGAAGCAGCGACACAGGGTTCATGCCGCCTTTACGGAACGAAGGGCGCGTCTCGGTGTCAACGCCAAGCAGGGGTTGCGACAACAGGTAGCGCACAGCCTTGCCGGCCTCGTACTCATTGACTACTACCACGATACGTCCTTCGAACAGGACGGGCTCAAGCTCTGCTATCTTCGCCTTGTCATACTTAGAATATATCGTTTTCTTCATGTTCTTTTTTAGTTGGGTGCAAAATTACAAACTATTCTTGAGAACACCAAAAAAACGGGCAACAAGATATGATTACCCCCCTACGATAACACCAACGACAGCCCCTGCAACAACAGGAGCGCTACAGGGCTTCTCGCAAAAAGAAGGTATAAAAGTGGCTGTTTATGGCAAGCAAACTGTTGGTTTATGGCAGGGAAACGGGTAGTTTCCCAGGGGGTATCGAGAATTGAGCGGCCGCTGAAAAGTATTTGAACGCCCGCTGAAAAGTATTTGAG